>SHZM01000014.1 GCA_009692265.1 Gammaproteobacteria bacterium | reverse complement strand
CCTGCAACTGGGCCGGCGTCACTAATTGTTTGTCGTTCATATCGATCACCATGCCTCGCATCATGACCGAACCCAGCTACCCCTTCAGACTCATACTCCGTTGGATTCACGCCCTTTGTTCAGACTCATACCCCATTGGACAAGGCTGCTAGTTGACGGACTCTCAACGACTATGGAAGATTCCGCGTGTCTTCAAGCGAAGCCTCCGCGAAGTACGACTTTTACTAGGCGCCGCCGCCGACCCGGCGCGCCGGAAATACCGCAGCTTTCTACAAGGATTTAATGAATGGATAACCTGATCGAGGTCACGGACTTGCGCAAGCAATTCGGTAACCTGGTTGCCGTCGACGGTGTATCACTCACCGTCCGGCGCGGTGAAGTGCTCGGTTTCCTGGGTCCCAATGGGGCTGGAAAATCAACCACGATGAAAATGATTACCGGCTTCCTCGCGCCTACCAGCGGCAGCATCAAAATCTGTGGGCGCGCGCTTGTGGAGGATCCGCTGGCCGCTAAGACCCGCATCGGCTATCTGCCCGAAGGCGCACCAGCCTATGGCGAAATGACCCCGGCAACGTTCCTGGATTTCATCGGGGACATTCGTGGGCTTAGTCGCGCGACTAAAGACCTTCGAGTACGCGAAGTCGTCGCGAAAATTCATCTCGACGGTGTTTTGCATCAAACGATTGAAACTCTCTCCAAAGGCTTCAAGCGCCGTGTTGGGCTGGCCCAGGCGATATTGCATGACCCTGAAATACTGGTCATGGATGAACCCACCGACGGGCTCGATCCTAATCAAAAACACGAAGTGCGCGCGCTGATTAAAGAGATGTCGCCGACTAAAGGCATCATCATCTCAACCCATATTCTGGAGGAAGTCGACGCGGTGTGTACGCGTGCGGCAATTATTGCTAAAGGTCGTTTGCTGTTCTCAGGCACACCCACGGAACTCGCGGGCCGCTCGCGCTATCACAACGCCGTGACCTTCTCGGTCGACGTGGGCCCGGCCCCCGAAATCGTTAAGACCTTACAAGCGCTCGCGGAAGTCGGCGCTGTCGAACAAGCCTCACGTGACGCGGCTACTGTCCGCATCACCGCCTTTCCGCGCAACCGACAGGCAATCTTCAGCACTATCGAGGCTGCAAGTCGTCATAATTCCTGGTCGGTTCACGAAATGTTTGTCGAGAGCGGCCACCTCGATGAAGTGTTTCGCTCAATCACCACCGGCACCGACAATTCCGAGGGCCACCGCACATGAGCCGTATTTCCACCATCATGCGTCGCGAATTTCATGCGTATTTCGCGACCCCCGTGGCCTATGTCTTTATCGTCATCTTTCTATTCTTAAGCGGGATTTTCACGTTTTACGTCGGTGGCTTTTACGAACGCAATCAAGCCGATTTAGAGCCGTTTTTCCGCTACCTGCCGTGGCTCTATATGCTGCTAATCCCTGCGATCTCGATGCGCCTATGGTCCGAAGAGCGTAAGGCCGGCACCATTGAATTGCTGATGACTCTCCCGATCTCGCTGGCTGATGCTGTAATCGGGAAATTTCTCGCGGCCTGGCTGTTTACGGCCCTGGCGTTGGCGCTGACTTTCCCCTTGTGGCTCACCGTCAACTTCCTCGGCGATCCGGACAACACCGTTATCGCGGCGGGTTACCTTGGAAGCCTATTCATGGCGGGTGGGTTCCTTGCGATCGGTTCGTGCATCTCGGCGCTGACTAAGAATCAAGTCATCGCGTTTGTGATCGGCTTTGTAATCTGCTTCGCGTTTAATTTAAGCGGCTTTCCGATAGTGCTCGATTTCTTCCGAGCGTGGGCACCGCAGGCAATAGTCGATGTGATCAGCTCGTTCAGTTTCTTGACCCATGCGAATTCTATTCAGAAAGGCGTCATCGACCTGCGGGATGTGATCTTTTTCGGCACTTTAATCGGTTTTTTTCTCTACGCGAATATGCTCGCGATCGACGCTAAGAAGAGCAGCTAACCATGAATCGAACTCAAGTTACCACTAGCTTCCTGATTGCGCTCGCACTGTTCATTGGCTGCAATATCGTTGCCAACGAAACTTTGACGTCACAGCGCCTGGATCTCACAAGCAACCAGCTCTACACCTTGTCGGATGGAAGTCGCAGTATTGTCAAAATGCTCGACGAGTCAGTGACCATTCGACTGTATTTCTCGGCAAAGCAGTTTGCAGACATTCCGCAATATCTGACCTACGGTAAACGCGTGCGTGATCTGCTAGAGGAATACGCGGCAAATAGCGACGGAAAATTGAATTTGTCAGTGATCGAGCCCGAATCATTTTCGGAAGCAGAAGATCAGGCAGTCGGCTACGGCATCCAGCAATTGCCGCTCAGCGCCTCCGGCGACATGGGATATTTAGGCTTGGTCGGAACTAATACAACCGATCAAGAACTCGCTATTCCGTACCTCAACCCGGAACGCGAAGACGCGCTTGAATACGAAATTACTAAGCTCATCTACAACCTCGCGAATCCGCGGAAGCGCGTGATTGGTTTAGTCACGGATCTGCCAGTGCTGGGAGGAGCGCCCGATCCTCAGACCGGCCAACCAGGACAGGCTTGGGCGAGCTTCGAGATGCTAAAGGAGTTCTTTGAGATAAAAGCTCTCGCGCGCGATTTAGTAAAAATTGAGGATGGCATCGATACCTTACTCATCGTTCATCCGAAGGATCTGCCCCGCAAGACCCTGTACGCCATCGATCAATTCGTCCTCGGCGGCGGCAAGGCGATGATTTTCATCGATCCGCTCGCCGAAGAAGATCGACCGACTCAGGATCAGAACAATCCCATGGCGATGCCGAAGGTGGACTCGAATCTGCCGGAACTTTTGGCGAAGTGGGGTGTGACCATGGCCGCCGACCAGGTCGCTGGCGATCTCGATAGCGCCGTGCGGGTTTCAGCCAACAGCGCGCGTGGCCCACAGGAGATCAACTATCTGCCGTGGTTACAGCTATTCAGCGACCGGTTAAATCGTGATGATTTTGTGACGAATCAACTGAAGAACATCAACGTCGGCAGCGCTGGCGTGCTTGAGCATGGCAAAGACGCAAAGATAACTTTTACCCCACTGCTGACGACCGGACCTCACTCTGGCCTCATCGGCCGCGACTCAATATTCTTCGTGCGAGATCCGGCGGGATTGTTGTCGAATTTCAAAGCGGATAAAGCGAATCTGGTACTTGCGGCGCGACTGTTTGGGGCGGTCGACACAGCCTTTCCCGAGGGGCAACCATTGGATGAAGAAGAGAAAAGCGCACCTGGAAATCCCAACCATCTGAATGCCTCGAAAGCACCTATCAATGTCATCATTGTCGCCGATACAGATATCTTGGCCGATCGCTTTTGGGTTCGTGTGCAACGTTTTCTTGGTATGCAGGTCCCGAATCCGTTCGCGAACAATGCGGATTTCCTGATCAACGCCGTCGATAACCTGGGCGGCAACGACGATTTGATCAGCTTGCGTAGCCGCGGCGAATATTCCCGCCCGTTCGAGGTCGTCAACCAGATCCAGCGTGAAGCTGAGGCTCAATTCCGCGATCGCGAACAGGCCTTACAAGCGAAACTGAAAGAAACCGAAAGTAAGCTCCAAGCACTACAGACCAAGCCGGAGGGCGGTGGAGAGGCATTACTCAGCGCGGAGCAGCGTAAGGAAATCGAGCTATTTCGCGGCGAACAGCTGAAAACCCGCAAAGAGCTTCGCAGTGTCCAGCATGATCTCCAGAAAAATATTGAACGACTGGGAACCCTCCTGAAGTTTCTGAACATCGGCGCTATTCCGCTGCTGCTGTCGGTCTTTGCGATCGGTGCCAGTCTCTATCGCGCGCGTCGACGCGCTTAACTTTACGACGTTACTCGCCATGAAACTTCGTTCACTGATCACCTTGGTCATCGCCATCGCAGTTATCGCGGCGGCGGGAATTATCACGCAACGCAAGGCCCCGACGACAGAGCTTGAGCAGCAAGCCCTCTATCCCGATCTGCTTGCGCAGGTTAACGTGGTGCACACCCTGGAAGTCAAATCCAAGGACGGCGCGGTCACGATCGCGCGCGATGGTGACCAATGGGTCGTCAGAAACTTCGATAACTATCCAGGCCTGATCGCAAATGTTAAGCGTGGGCTGGTGCAGCTGGCGTCGCTCAAAATTGTCGAAGCGAAAACGTCGAAACCAGAAAAGTATGCAACTTTAAGCGTCGAGGACGTGACTTTGCCGAACGCTGGCTCGCGCTTGGTCACTGGCTTATCCGCCGAGGGCAAACCGCTGGTCGAGCTGCTAATCGGCAAGCAAAGGTCCGCGAAATCCTTGGGTGCCCCCAGCTTTTACGTGCGTCGTGTCGGTGAAAACGCCGCCTATCTCGTGGCTGGCGAACTCGAGTTTACGACCACCATTACTGACTGGCTCGATACGACTGTTGCCAACTTACCAGTCGACCGCGTGCGGCAGGTGACCTTACATCCGGCCACCGGTTCGTCCTTTACGGTGAGTAAGGCCAATTCTCAAGAACAACTTTATGTGCTCGACAACGTACCGGACGGCCAGGAAGTGCGTGCACGTGCGACTGTGTCGAGTATCGGCGGGCTGCTGCTAGACGCCAAGTTTGAGAAAGTAATCGCGGCGAGCAAGCTCGCGGGGTTAAAGCCACGCGCACGGGCCGAGCTCGAAACCTTCGATGGCTTGACGGGCACGGTTGAAGCCTTCGATTATCTCGGCGAAGTGTTTGTCGTTTTGAAATTTGCGCACCGTCCGGAGACCGCCGGCAGCAAGGTGTCGACTCCGTCCGAAAAGGAAATTAAGCTCGGTAACAAAGGTCCAAAGCCAACTCCACCAAAAACGCCCGAGGAGGTTGCCAAGGAAGTCAGTGAGCTTAATACAAGGCTCTCTAATTGGGCTTACGTGTTACCCGACTATAAGGCTCGTCTGTTGGATAAAACGCTTCCTGACCTGCTCAAGAAAAAGGGCGAACCCGAAAAAATGCCCGTCATCAGTACAGAATAGAGCCCGCTTGGGCTACTAGTGGCACGCACGGGTAATGTGAGTTGCTGGCAGGCTGGGAGTGAGTCGACGTAACACCTGCCAAGCGTGCAAGCTGCCGGTTTCGTGCCATAACTGGTAGGCGTTTAAGCCGTCGATCACCGGTTCGTCCTGTTCGACCTCGCGCAAGGTGTGGAGCACATCGACCAGCATTACGAAGGTGTTTGCTAAGGCAATATAGGTGTCGCGGCTCTCCTGCTCGGGGGCGGCGGCAGCAAACTCGCGATAGGCATTCATACCGATATGTACGAAATAGGCGATCGGTATCCCTTCGCCGATGGCGTGTTCAGGGAACAGGCCAGCGAAAATCAGGCTTTGATCACCCACCGTCGCGAGGTCTGGCGCTCGCTGGCACTGCGCGAGTACGCGCTCCGCGTAATTTGCCGCGCACGACAGACTCTCGCTCGGTTGGCCCAGGTTTCGATACAACAGGCGTATCGCGTAATCCTCAACCGCGGCGGGAAGATAGGTTGCGCAAGCGTGCTGCGCGCAGCCGAATAAGGCGCGCCAGCTGGCAACTTCTGCAACACAAAAATCATTCCGCGGCACGGGCTTCTCCTCGCAAGGTCTACAGCTATCGACCTCCCGTGGCTCTAGCTTGAACGACAGCAGCCAGCAAGACTCGGTATACTGCGACGCCGATTTTTATCTCACTGAAGCCCACTGTAACCATGGCATTAAGCCCAAATTCGCCTACCACGTTTCAAGAACTAATTTTCCGGCTCCAAACTTTTTGGAGCGCTCGTGGCTGCGTGATTGCGCAACCCTACGACATGGAAATGGGCGCGGGCACGTTTCATCCAGCAACATTCCTGCGCGCGATCGGTCCCGAACCCTGGCGCGCCGCCTATGTGCAGCCGTCGCGACGGCCGACCGACGGGCGCTATGGAGAAAACCCCAATCGACTCCAGCACTATTATCAGTTTCAAGTAATCCTCAAGCCGTCGCCCCACGATCTCCAAGCGCTATACCTGCAATCGCTGGTTGAACTAGGGGTCGATCCGCGGGTACATGACATACGGTTTGTCGAAGATAATTGGGAATCGCCCACGCTTGGCGCCTGGGGCCTGGGCTGGGAGGTTTGGTTAAATGGCATGGAGATCACGCAGTTCACGTATTTTCAACAAGTCGGCGGCTTAGACTGCCGACCCGTCTCCGGCGAAATTACTTATGGCCTCGAGCGCATTGCGATGTATCTGCAAGGGGTCGATTCCGTGTTTGATTTGCTCTGGTCGCGGCACCCGGATCTCACTGTCACGTATGGCGATGTTTATCATCAAAACGAAGTGGAGATGTCGACTTACAATTTCGAACAGGCCAACACCGATATTCTGTTCGATTGGTTTAATCGCTGCGAAGCGGAGTCGACGCGGTTGATCGGATGCAAGCTGCCGTTGGCGGCCTACGAAATGATGGTTAGAGCCTCGCACACCTTCAATTTGCTAGACGCGCGCCGCGCTGTCTCGGTCACCGAACGCCAAGCGTACATATTGCGAGTGAGGACACTGGCTCGCCAAATTGCCGAAGCGTACTACGGGGCCCGTGAGGCGCTTGGGTTTCCAATGATCAAGACGTTAGGCAACCCCGTGGTAACCGCATGATTAAGGCGGCGGATTTTTTAGTCGAAATTGGTACCGAGGAATTACCGCCAAAAGCTCTGAAAGCGCTTGCCAGTCGATTTCGAACTGAACTTGAAAGCCGCATTACAAGCGCCGGACTTCAGTATTCGCATGCGCGTGAATACGCAACGCCGCGCCGTTTAGCCGTGGTAGTCGGAGACTTGGCTCTCGCTCAAGCCACCCAATCAGTTGAACGTCGTGGACCGGCCGTGTCGGCCGCGTTTGATGCAACGGGAAGCCCGACGCCGGCAACACTCGGTTTCGCGCGGTCTTGCGGCGTCGCGTTCGAGAACCTGGAGCGGCTAACGACGGATAAAGGAGATTGGCTGGTCTACCGCGCTCAGCAACCCGGCCAGCTGACGGCAGCATTGGTGCCTGCTTTCGTTAACTCGGCCCTGGCTGCGTTACCGATCCCTAAGCGCATGCGTTGGGGCGATCACGAAGAGGCGTTTGTCCGCCCAGTCCACTGGGTAATATTGCTGCATGGCGAGACAGTCATTCCGGCGACCATCCTTGGGATCGCAAGCGATCGCATCACGCGCGGCCATCGTTTCATGGGGCAGGCGGAAATTGTGCTCGGCTCGCCGGCGGATTATTTAAGTGCCCTCAAAAAAAACAATGTGCGCGCAGACTTTGCCGAGCGCCGTGGCGCGATCGCAGAGATGGTAGAAGTCGCGGCGGCGAAGGTCGGTGGGCATGCGATCCTGGATGATGACCTGCTGGACGAAGTCACCGCCCTCGTCGAGTGGCCGGTGCCCATCGTTGGGTCGTTCGATCAGCACTTTTTGGAAGTCCCACGCGAAGCCCTGATCGCGACCATGCAAAGCAATCAAAAATACTTCCCACTCGAAGACGGCGGTGGGAAGTTACTCAACCTATTCATCACCATTAGCAATATCGAGAGCCCTCAACCGGAATTGATCCGCGAAGGAAATCAGCGGGTCATTCGACCGCGCCTGAGCGATGCGGCGTTTTTCTTCGATAGAGATCGAAAAAGCTCGTTGGAGGCTCGGCACCCTCAATTGGGCGCAATTGTCTTTGAGCGCCGCTTGGGTAGTTTGCTTGAGAAGACCGAACGGGTCGCGCAACTGGCGGGTAAACTCGCGCCGGTGTTTTCGACAGAGGTGCAATTCTCGGCACGCGCGGCAGCGCTGTCGCGGTGTGATTTAGTGACCGAGATGGTCGGCGAATTCCCTGAGCTGCAGGGCACAATGGGCGGATACTACGCGCGACACGACGGCGAACCAGAAGCGGTCGCCGCCGCGCTTGCGGAATTTTATCTGCCACGTTTCGCTGGTGATAAGTTGCCGGCAACCGCTGTTGGGCGCTGCATCGCCGTCGCCGATCGTATCGACACCTTGCTCGGAATCTTTGCGATCGGTGCGGTGCCGAGTGGCGATAAAGATCCGTTTGCGTTGCGCCGCGCGGCGCTCGGCTGTTTACGTATTTGTATCGAAGGTGCAGTCCCTCTCGATTTGAAGCTGACATTAGGTCTCGCCGCCGAAGGCTATGCGCGCGAGATCTCGCGCGCGCTTATCGATCAAGTGCTCGACTTTATTCTGGAAAGATCTCGCGCGTATTTCATCGATGACGGTAAGCGTCCCGATATACTCGAAGCAGTGCTCACCACGCGTCCCACCGCACCGCACGAACTCGCCGAGCGAATCGCAGCGTTGGAAGCATTCCTGAAGCTACCAATGGCCGCCTCGCTGGCAGCGGCGAATAAACGGATCGCGAATATCCTTAAAAAAGCCGAACCGACGAATCGAGAAGTCGTGGCTACACAGGCACTCGAACCCGCGGAAGATTTACTCACTAAAAAAGTCGCGATGGTCGAGGCCGACGCGGAGTCGGCGTTTGTCCAGGGTAATTTCACCGAGTACTTGAATGAACTCACAAAATTGCACGATGTGATCAATTCGTTTTTCGAACATGTGATGGTAATGGTCGAGGACCCTGCAGTGCGCGCGCGGCGCACCGCCTTATTACGGCGGATCCACGAGATGTTTTTACGCGTTGCCGACCTTGGCGTGATCGCACACTAGGGTATGCGGGCACTAACTGCTCCTCGCTTATTGATCATCGATCGCGACGGAGTCATTAATGCAGAGTCGTCCGGCTTCATCAAACGCGCCAGCGAATGGATTCCGCTCCCTGGCAGCCTTCGCGCTATGGGGCTGGCCACTCAGGCCGGCTTTCGCGTGTTTGTCGTCTCGAATCAGTCCGGGTTGGCGCGGAGCATGTTTTCGATCGACGATCTACACCATATCCATCATAAATTGCGGCACGAGGTGGCGTTGCACGGCGGTGTCATCGACGCGTTCTTCTTTTGTCCGCACGACCCAACTGAAAATTGCAAATGTCGCAAGCCACAACCCGGGTTGGTGAGCGAAGTACTCTCGCGCAGTGGCCTACCCGCGAACAACGCGATCATGATCGGCGATCGCGAAAGTGACTTTCTCGCTGCGCGCGCGGCCGGGATCCAAGCGATGCTGGTACTCACTGGTCACGGTGCTGCGACAGTTGCGGCCTGGGGCAACGAGTGTCCTTGCCCTGTAGCAGCTAATCTGGCGGCCGCGATTTCGATGCTTTGTGCGGGGAATTGCTGATGGCGCAGCTACGCTCGGTGTTTTTCTACCTTGGCCTGGCCCCCGTGACGGTCTTCTTTTGTGTTCTCGGCGCGCTCATGTTGCCGTTGCCACGGCGCTGGCGGTATTACGCAGTAATTCAATGGTCGCGCTTTGCGTTGTGGTGGCTTAAGTCGACCTGTGGACTGAGCTGGCGGGTCTCGGGGGCAGAGTTGATTCCGTCCTCTGCCGGAGTCATTTTGTGCAAACATCAATCGGCATGGGAGACGATGGCACTTCAATTCGTGTTTCCGCCGCATTGTCAGGTGGTGAAGCGCGAGCTTTTATGGGTACCTTTTTTTGGTTGGGGCTTGGCCTCATTGAACCCAATCGCGATCGATCGTGCGGCGGGGAGCAAAGCGTTAAGAACCGTATTACGCGAAGGCAAGGAACGCATCGGCTCAGGGTGGTGGATTTTGCTTTTTCCCGAAGGAACAAGGGTGCCGATTGATCAACCTGGTAAGTACTCGCCGAGCGGGACCGCGCTCGCGATTCAGGCCAAGTGCCCAATCGTTCCGGTCGCACACAACGCGGGACTTTTTTGGCCCCGCCAGGCGCTGCGCAAGGTACCAGGGGTAATTGAGTTAGTGATCGGACCTCCGGTTTATCCTGATGGGCGCTCAGCTGCGGAACTGCTGGCCGAGGCGGAAACATGGATTGAAACCACCTGCCGACAACTCCCGCCGTTTCGTTCGTGACAATGATTAAGGAAGGAGACCGCCCCCGATGAAGCACCTGGTAGAGACGCATTTCCCGCGCAGCCGGCCCCGCCGTATGCGGGCCGACGAATTCTCGCGGCGCCTAATGTGCGAAAACCGTTTGACGGTGGATGATCTGATTTGCCCGATCTTTGTGTGCGAAGGCCACAATATCCGAGAGCCGATCGCAAGCATGCCTGGCGTCGAGCGCCTCAGCCTCGATTTACTCACCCAATGCGCCGTTGCATACCATGCGCTCGGGATCCCTGCTGTGGCGTTGTTTCCAGTGACCCCACAGGCACTGAAATCCGCGGACGGTCGGGAAGCTTTTAATCCTACGGGCCTAGTCCAACGTGCCATCAGTGCCGTGAAAAACGCGGTGCCCGACTTGGGTGTGATCACAGATGTCGCACTCGATCCGTATACCAGCCATGGTCACGACGGAGTCACCGACGAGACAGGCTACGTTCTAAACGATGTCACGCTGGAAATCCTCGTCAAGCAAGCACTTTCCCAGGCGCGGGCCGGGGTCGACATCGTCGCGCCTTCCGACATGATGGACGGCCGAGTTGGCGTGATCCGGGATGCATTGGAACGCGAAGGTTTCTTGAACACGCGGATTCTCGCCTATTCGGCGAAATATCGATCCGCATTCTACGATCCATTTCGCGACGCTGTAGGCTCCGCTCCCAACCTGGGCAGAGGCGGTAAGCACACTTATCAAATGGATCCCGGCAATACCGATGAGGCGCTGCGTGAGGTGGCTCTGGACATCGCCGAAGGCGCGGACATGGTGATGGTTAAACCCGGCCTGCCCTACCTCGACATCGTGCGCCGGGTTAAAGAGGCCTACGGCATGCCGACATACGTCTACCAAGTCAGTGGAGAATACGCGATGTTGAAAGCCGTAGGCTTGGCTGGTTGGTTGGATGAACGCGCGGTGGTGCTCGAAACATTATTGGCCTTCAAGCGCGCTGGCGCGGACGGGATCCTGACCTACTTCGCGCCCCAAGCTGCGCGCTGGCTTAACGAGTAGATATTGGGGTCAGACGTCTAAGTCGAGTTCCTTGATTTTACGGGTCAACGTGTTCCTACCCCACCCGAGCAGGCGCGCGGCGTCGTGGCGACGGCCCTGGGTTTTAGCCAAGGCAACCAGGATCATGGTTCGCTCGAACTTAGGGACTGCGTCATCGAGAATCGGCACCTCGGACGTTGCCGAATACTGCTCGGCCCACCGCCGCAAAGCGGCTTCCCACTCCTGCCCTCCGCGCTCGCCACCACTGTCTGAACTTTCACTGAACTCTCTAGGAAGGTCGCTCAGTTCGATGACCTGGGTTGGGGCCATGATGCTGATTCGACGACAAACATTCTCAAGCTGCCGCACATTACCGGGCCAGTGATAGGTGCGAAACGCGTTGAGCACAGTTGGCGTTAATCGCTTTTTCTCGATGTCGAGTTCGCGCGCGGTGATGGCTAGAAAATGATTCGCAAGCTCTGCCACATCCGCTTGACGTTCGCGCAATGGGGGCAACTGTAGCCGGATGACATTCAATCGATGAAAAAGATCTTCTCGGAATCCGCCCGCTTGCACGCATCGTTCGAGATCTTGATGAGTCGCGGCGATGACACGGACATCCACATGCACTGGCTGGTGACCGCCGACGCGATAGAAGTCACCTTCGGCCAGCACTCGCAACAGGCGGGTCTGCAGTTCAGCTGGCATATCGCCAATTTCATCGAGGAATAAGGTGCCGCCATTGGCTTGTTCGAAGCGACCAGTGCGCTGTCCGGTCGCACCAGTAAACGATCCTCGCTCGTGCCCGAATAACTCGGATTCAAGGAGATCCCGCGGAATGGCGGCCGTATTAAGTGCAATGAACGGATGATTCGCGCGTGGCGAATGGCGATGCAAGGCCCGCGCGACAAGTTCCTTGCCAGTACCGGATTCACCATTCAGCAACACGGTCATATGCGATTTGGAGAGACGCCCAATTGCGCGAAAGACCTCTTGCATCGCGGGCGCCGAACCGATGATGTCCGGGACAGTCGAGGGGCGCGCGACATCACCCGTCTCGCGCCGCGACTCTTCCGCACTCAAGACCGCGCGTCGGACTAACGTCACGGCTTCGTCGACATCAAACGGCTTGGGTAGATATTCAAAGGCTCCGCCCTGAAACGACGCTACTGCTCGGTCGAGATCGGCGTACGCCGTCATGATGATAACCGGTACACGGATATCGACCGCGCGCACAGCTTCGAGCAACTGCAAGCCATCCATTCCGGGCATCCGAATATCGGTCACAATTACCGCCGGCGTTTCTCGCTTTAGTCTGCTCAGCACCTGCTCAGCGGACTCGAAACAGCGGGGGTTAAATTCTGCTTGCGACAAGGCTCGCTCCAACACCCATCGGATCGCATGGTCGTCATCGACTATCCATACTTCATTGGGTTTGGTCATACGCTATTCCTCACCGGTATCCACACGGTAAAAACCGTCTTGGCGGGCCCGGTACTAAATTCAATTAAACCGCCGTGGCGCTGAACTAGGGATTGCGCGATCGGCAATCCCAGCCCCGATCCGTCGGCGCGTCCGGATACCATTGGGAAAAAAATGCTATCGCCAAGCGCCGGATCGATCCCAGGCCCGTCATCTTCGATGTCGGTGCGCAGTACCAGGCGATGCAGGACATTACCCAAGGTGAGTTGGCGCTGCGCACGGGTGCGCAAGGTAATATTGCCGCCATGACCATTCACCGCCTGGACCGCGTTTCGCACGAGGTTCAGATACGCCTGAACCAATAGGTCACGGTCGACAAAAAAATCCGGCAGGCTAGGGTCATAATCGCGATGAAGGTAGATACATGCGTTGATTTCGATCTCAACTACTTGACGTACATGTTCCAGAATTTCGTGGATGTTGTGATTCGCCAACTGTAGTTGCCCACGCGGTCCCAGCATACGGTCAACGAGTTTACGCAGGCGATCGGCTTCACCGATGATGATCTGTGTATATTCCCGCTGTCGGGGATCGTCGAGTTCACGTTCGAGTAATTGCGCAGCGCCCCGAATCCCACCCAAAGGGTTTTTTACCTCGTGCGCGAGGCCTTGCATCAACGTTGTGCTGATCTGATTTTGCAGCAATCGATTCTCTTCAGCGTGTAATCGATGTTGTCGTTCATTACTGCTCATTTCGAGAATAACCCCTGCGGGACTGGCACCAGCGCGCCACCAAGGTGAGACGCTGCATTCGACACTGATGTGCTCTTGATTGATGCGTAATAGCGAGATATTCCGTTCAGTGAACGTTCGGCCATCGCGCAGAACTTCTGCCCAGGCGTTACGAAAACTTTCGTCAAACGGAAATAAGCGCTCGGCCGAGATACCGCGAAGTTTGGCGGCACTGGTTGCCAATAGCGTTTCAGCGGTCAAATTAGCATCGGTCACGCGCAATTCCGCATCAAACACGACCACGGCGGTCGCGAGATGATTTAGCAGGCTGGCTGCGTCACGCGCTAACATTTTGCGTACCTAATGGCCTGTCTTGCTTAATGTCTAAGCAGGATTCGGACCAAGTTCGCGCAATTCACTTTTTGGGTGGGGGCGAAGGTTTCTTACGGAACTTCAACGAATGACGGTGTAAGTAAACAACTACCGGCGCTGAACGGATTAATTCCACTCCAACCCGATCGAATATGGCTACAGCCAAGGTATGAGTCCCGCGGTCGAGCGTGCTCGCCTGGTAGGTTGCATTTATACCGGACGTCACTTGGACCGTACCGTCGACGACAATTCTAAGTTCATGCCCGTGCGCAGTTTGCAGCGAGGGCTTGCTCTTGATTGTTACCGGTATATCGCCTGAATTACTACGCACGGTTTCCCTGTTGCTCGGACTCGTGATTTCGAGCGACTCGTAAAGTATTGGGACCTCAGGCAGGTTTTGATCCGCGCCCGGCTGCGCACTTGACCACTGAGGAATTGGTTCATTGACGGATTCTTCGATCGTAATGCGTGTTGCACCAGGGCTTTCGGTATCCGAATACTCGGTACCCGACTGATCGTCGGTGCGAAAAACGTCCCGGGCATCGGCGACTGTGCAAAACGTTAGAAGGCCAACTACGAGCGCTTGAACCAGCATGAGAAGATAGTCCGCTGACTGACTGCTCAGTGCAAGTACTGGAGGAACACCATCCCCCGCTGTAAGCGGAGGATGGAAAGACCAGTCCGAGTTTGGCTCAGACGCTGTAATACATGTCGAATTCGACCGGATGAGGGGTCATCCGAAACCGAGTAACATCCTGCATCTTCAATTCGATGTAAGCATCAATTGTGTCGTCCGAGAACACACCACCGGCTTTTAGGAAGTCGCGATCCTTGTCAAGGTAGTCCAAGGCTTGATCGAGTGAATGGCAGACAGTCGGCACATGCTTGGCTTCTTCTGGCTCCAAGTCGTAAAGATCCTTGTCCATCGGCGCGCCAGGATCGATTTTGTTTTTGATGCCGTCGATTCCAGCCATCATCATCGCGACAAACGCGAAATACGGGTTGGCGGTCGAGTCTGGGAAGCGAACCTCGATGCGGCGACCTTTCGGGTTGGATATCCACGGTATCCGGATCGACGCCGAGCGATTGCGTGCCGAATACGCCAGCATCGTAGGTGCTTCAAAGCCCGGGACTAATCGCTTGTAGCTGTTAGTGCTCGCATTCGTGAACGCGTTTAAGGTCCGCGCGTGTTTGATGATCCCACCAATGTAATGCAGCGCTAAATCCGATAACCCACCGTAACGATCGCCAGGGAACAAATTCTGACCGCCCTTGGCCAAGGACTGGTGTACATGCATCCCGTTACCATTGTCGCCGAGCAGCGGCTTGGGCATGAAAGTCACCGTCTTGCCAAAGCTGTGTGCGACGTTATGGACGACGTATTTCAGGATTTGCATCGAGTCGGCGCGTTTGACCAAGGTGTCAAACCGCGTACCGATCTCGCACTGCCCCGCGGTCGCGACTTCGTGATGATGGACCTCGACCGGCACGCCCATACGTTCTAGCACTACGCACATTTCGGAGCGTAGATCCTGCAGGGAATCAATCGGTGGCACCGGGAAATAGCCGCCCTTGATACCTGGACGGTGACCGGAATTGCCACCCTCCATTTTCTTTTTCGAGCTCCAAAATCCTTCGTCGGAATCGATTTCGTAGAAGCCGCCGCGCATTTCCTGGTTCCAACGCACGTCGTCGAAAACAAAAAACTCAGGCTCTGGACCGAAGAATGCGGTGTCGCCGATTCCAGTGGATTTCAAATAGGCTTCGGCGCGTTTCGCGAGCGAGCGCGGATCTCTCTCATACCCCTGCCCCGTCGACGGCTCGATGATGTCGCAACGGATGATAAGAGTTTTCTCTTCGAAGAAAGGATCCATCACTGCCGTGGACACGTCGGGCATTAAAATCATGTCGGACTCGTGGATTCCCTTCCAGCCGCCGATCGAAGACCCGTCGAACATCTTGCCGTCTTCGAACATTTCCGCGTCCACTTGGTGCGAGGGCACGGTCACGTGCTGTTCTTTGCCGCGGGTATCGGTGAACCGTAGGTCGACGAACCGTACCTCGTCGTCTTTTATTGTTTTCAATACGCTATCAACTGACATCTATCTCACTCCTAAAAGCCTTGGGTTTTGAAATTCGACCATCGGTAATTCAAGAATTCGGCCGGGGGTTAACCCCGCCTCGCCTGCGCTACAGGGGCCATGCAGCAACCAATGCATAATATGAAACCGTACGGGGGCTCCGGCACGCCCGCATGTTGCCAATCCAGGACGATGTATGCCAGCACTATGTGCTTGAATTTAAGGGCTGGCTAAGCGTCGCCGATTCTCGATGCCCAAATTAAGTGCAAATTATCAAGGTGCCGCCCCGTTTTAAGGCAGTTCGCGAGCCGTCGCTAGTCGCTCGCTCGCCATCAAGTCGCCAATCGTTTCACGCGGGCGGATTTCGGTTACCGAATGACCGTCGACCAGGATTTCGGCAGGCCGCGGCCGCGCGTTGTAGCTAGAGGCCATCACGAATCCGTACGCACCCGCGTTCATGACTGCTAACCGCGCGCCGGGGCTTAGACACAGCTCGCGATCCTGCGCGAGGAAATCGGCCGATTCACACACCGGCCCAACTAGATCGTAGCGCCGGCTTGACACGTCGGCTGTGGGGGGTTCGAGTAATTCGAGAGCGTGCCAGGCGTTGTAGAGCGCCGGGCGTAGCAATTCGGTCATAGCGGCATCGCAGATCGCGAAATGCTTGGTCGGCATGGCTTTTAAGTATTCGATCG
Organism: Gammaproteobacteria bacterium; assembly: GCA_009692265.1. Lineage (GTDB taxonomy): Bacteria > Pseudomonadota > Gammaproteobacteria > CAIKBL01. The sequence goes on along the minus strand of SHZM01000014.1, from coordinate 45,045 downwards.
ACGTCAACAGCACTCCGGCGTCACCGATAATCGAGCGACCCGGCTCGACGTGAATTTCGAACCGTTCAGGAACGTCGCATAGGACCCGCACGTAATCGGTGATCGCAGGAGGTTGCTCATCGCGATAGCGGATCCCGAGGCCACCTCCGAGATCTAGGTGGCTAAGCTGACACCCCTCGCGCTCTAGCGCCTTCGCGAGGTCCACGATAAGACCGACCGTATCGGAGATTGGCGCCAAACTCGTCATCTGCGACCCTATATGGCAAGCGATCCCGCGGACCTCAAGGCTCGGTACTGCCAGTGCCTTGCGGTAGAGCCGTAACGCCTCAACCATCGACACGCCGAATTTATTGCCTTGAAGCCCAGTTGAAATGTAGGGGTGCGTCTGTGGATCAACGTCTGGGTTAACCCGCAGGGCAATCGGCGCGCGCCGACCCAAGGCCGCGGCAATTTCGGTCAGGCGGTCTAGTTCTGCTTCCGATTCCACATTGATACAGGCGACCCCAACCGTTACAGCATCGATCAGTTCCTGACGACTTTTACCAACACCCGAAAATATGATATCGCTACCATTCGCGCCGGCCGCAAGGGCACGTGCCAATTCACCACCAGAGACAATGTCGAAGCCAGATCCGAGGCTGTGCAATATATTCAAAAGCGCCAGGCTGCCGTTGGCCTTAACCGAGTAATGAATACGATGCGCACGGGCCCCGAATGCATCATCGTAGGCACGCCAGTTCTCGGTGAGCCGCGCGCGCGAATAGACGTAACAGGGCGTACCGAAGCGATCGGCGATCTCCGATAGAGCGACCCCTTCTACCCATAAACGCCCGGCGGAGCGATGAAAACTCATAACGACGCGTGCGGAAAATAAATTCTGAACTAGAGTTGCTGAGTCAATCGCGCTGGCTCCTCACGGTAGAGATCGCCCTTTTGGCCACAAGCCGAAAGTAGCGCGAATACCGCGACGAAGGCGATTATGGTAGGCGCGTAACCGAAGGTGCTTGAGTGATGCATTGGGGTTGTCACCGTCGTCTGCGAAAGGGGGGGCGCTGCGGGATTGCGCTACGTGCAGGACGCTTCAAGATGGCCATCATGTCATCGTCAACTCGCGCAACTGGGATCTTAGCGCCGATATACTCTTCAATGCTCTGCAACGAAAACACATACTCTTCGCACCCAAAACTGATGGCGTCGCCCGCAGCGCCCATGCGCGCGGTCCTACCAATGCGGTGCACATAATCCTCCGCATTCTGCGGGAGATCAAAATTCACCACGTGGCTGACATCCGGAATGTGAAGCCCGCGCGCGGCGACATCGGTGGCAACTACGATCGGAATTTCGCCTTTCGAAAACTGTTCAATTAAACGTTGCCGCTTGGTTTGAATCACATCGCCCGACAGCATTTCGGCACGAAACCCATTGTGATTTAGATAGGCTACGATCTCGTTCGCCACTCGTTTGGTATTGACAAACACGAGCGTGCGGTCAGGGTTCAACTGTCGAAATAGCCCGACTAGCAGAGCGACTTTTTCCTCGGCTCCGACGTGATACAGCACTTGTTCTACCCGCTCCGCGGTACGCCGGTCGGGCGAGACTTCTACCATCTGCGGATTGTTCATATGCTCGTACGCGAGCTCATTGACTCGAAACGACAAAGTGGCCGAGAACAACATCGTCAGGCGCTGGGTTGGGTGCGGCATACGACGCAGCAGGTAACGGAGATCTTTGATAAAGCCCAGATCAAACATGCGATCGGCTTCATCCAGAACCACCACCCGCATTTGTCGAAGATTCAATACACCCTGCTTGCAGTAATCGATGATGCGGCCCGGCGTGCCGATCACGATATCGAAGCCATCGAGGAGAAGATTTCGTTGTTTGTCGTAATCGACACCGCCGTAAGCGAGGCAGCACCGCAAACCTGTCGCACGACCAATTTTCAGCGCATCGTTGTAGATTTGAATTGCCAACTCGCGGGTAGGCGAAAGCATGATCGCCTGCGCTGGAACCCCCGGGTCACGCGCCTTTAGGGTTAGCAGCCGCTCCATCGTCGCCAGCATAAATGCAGCCGTTTTGCCGGTCCCCGTTTGCGCTTGGCCCGCGACGTCCTGACCGGCCAGCAACAAAGGGAGAGATCGCGCTTGAATTGGTGTGCACTGGACAAACCCCGTTGCGTGTAATCCCTCGATAAGGCGCGGATCTAATTCAAAATCCGTAAACGGCACATCGGTTAAGAGTTGTTCTGACATGCCGCGATTACATTCTCCATAGGCGTGGGTTAGGCTTGCAATTCTCGTTGGGATCGGTCGACAATCGTCCTACTAAACTTATGCCGAGCCAGCCCCCTACATGAGCAACCAGAATATCGTCTATGTGACCGACGGTTCTTTCGACACCGACGTTCTTAAATCCGACAAACCGGTATTGGTCGATTACTGGGCCGAGTGGTGCGGACCGTGCCGCATGATCGCGCCTATTCTAGACGAGGTTTCCTCGGAATATCACGAACGTCTAAAGATTGCTAAGCTCGATGTCGATGATAATCAGGCGACTTCGATGAAATACGGGATCCGCGGCGTGCCTACGTTGATGCTGTTCAAGGATGGGGACGTGGTCGCTACGCACGTCGGGGCGCTTACAAAATCGCAGCTCACTGCGTTCATCGATAGCAACATCTAAATTTTTCGAGCGTCCAAACACCTGTTAAAAGGGTGTCTGGACGCCAGCCAGATCGCGTGCTATGGTTCGCGCACAAGCATCTGGCCGTCCTAGGCTCTTTTCGCTACCCCTACAACGCTCTCGGATCACGTCCGCAATCGCGTGTGCGTGCCCAACTCAACACCAAATCCCTTGAATCACGATGAATCTTACCGAACTCAAACAGAAACCGGCCGCTGAACTGATTGCACTCGCAGAGGAAATGGGCCTTGAAGGGCTCGCCCGCTCGCGTAAGCAGGACATCATCTTCGGCATCCTTAAAGCCCACGCAAAAAAAGGTGAAGATATATCGGGGGATGGCGTCCTCGAAATACTCCAGGATGGATTTGGTTTCCTGCGTTCTGGGGACTGCTCCTACCTAGCAGGGCCAGACGATATTTATGTTTCACCCAGCCAAATCCGCCGTTTCAATTTACGTACCGGCGACACCATCTCCGGCAAGATCCGCCCCCCCAAGGACGGTGAACGTTATTTCGCTCTACTCAAAGTCAGCGATATCAACTTTGAGCCACCCGAAAATGCGAAGAACAAAGTCCTATTCGAAAATCTCACCGCTCTATTTCCACAGAAACGCTTAAATCTCGAACTCGGTAATGGCAGCACCGAAGACCTGACGCCTCGTGTAATCGATCTTGTCGCACCGATCGGGAAAGGCCAACGTGGCCTGCTGATTTCACCGCCGAAGGCGGGCAAAACGATGATGCTGCAAAGCATCGCGCATTCGATCGCGTTCAATCATCCTGAGTGTTATCTCATCGTGTTGCTGATCGATGAGCGACCGGAAGAAGTCACTGAAATGCAGCGCTCGGTGCGCGGCGAGGTGATTTCCAGCACATTCGACGAACCCGCGAGCCGCCACGTACAAGTCGCGGAAATGGTAATCGATAAAGCCAAGCGGCTGGTGGAACACAAACGCGATGTGGTGATCCTGCTCGATTCGATCACTCGCCTCGCTCGCGCTTACAACACGGTCGTGCCAGCCTCGGGTAAGGTACTTACCGGCGGTGTCGACGCCAATGCTTTACAGCGCCCAAAACGCTTTTTCGGTGCCGCGCGCAATATCGAAGAAGGCGGCAGCCTGACGATTATCGCAACTGCCCTGATCGACACGGGCTCCCGCATGGACGATGTAATCTACGAAGAATTCAAGGGCACGGGCAACATGGAAATCCATCTTGACCGTAAGATCTACGAAAAACGGGTCTTTCCCGCCGTTAACATCAATCGTTCCGGTACCCGACGAGAAGAACTACTCACGCATCCCGACGAACTTCAAAAAATGTGGATTCTGCGCAAACTGCTACACCCGATGGAAGAAGTCGCCGCAATGGACTTCCTGCTGGAGCGCCTCAAGGCAACAAAGAACAACGGCGACTTCTTCGATTCGATGAAGCGCTAGTTGCTCTCCACTATTGCTCGCCTGACGGACACTGTCGAGCGATTTAGTCAGCTCAGCCTGGCGGCCACGTCAACGGACGCCCTGCTAGCACATGCACGTGTAGATGGAACACGGTTTGACCGGCACCTGCCCCGTTATTAATGGCGAGTCGAAACGCCTCGCCATACCCGGCGTCACGGGCCACCTGAGCAGCTACCAACAATAAGTGCCCTAGTAGCGCCGCGTCGCTCGGCACGGCATCGCTGACCTTGGGAATTGGCCGTTTCGGCACCACCAATGCGTGCAAAGGTGCCTGTGGATTGATGTCCTTAAAGGCCAGGCATTGCGCATCCTCGAAAACAATGGTGGCCGGGATTTCCCGCGCAATAATGCGCTCGAACAACGTCGCCTGTGTCACTTCTCCTCCTCCGTAATGGCGCTAACGCGAGCGGCGTGGAAGAAACACCGCACGGTGATCTTCGCGGACGATGTCCCCTAAGTGCATCCCATAACGCGCAGCGGTGCGCTCCTGAAAATACAACTTTAGAGTATGCACAATGGTTGGGAACGCTAACTCCCGCCATGGAATTTCCTCTTCACGAAAAAGTTTGCATTCGAGACTTTCCGAGCCGGGGCTGAAATCAAGGTCCAACAAACGTGAGCGGAACATCATGTACACCTGATTGGTATGCGGGATGTTCATTACCGTGTAGAGCCCGAGTAACTCGACCCGCGCATTGGCTTCTTCCAGCGTTTCGCGCTCCGCTGCTTCCTGGGTTGTTTCCTCGTTTTCCATAAATCCGGCGGGCAGGGTCCAGAAACCATGTCGCGGCTCGATCGCTCGCCTGCACAGCAAGACTTGGTCCTCCCATTCAGGGATACAGCCGACCACAATTTTTGGATTCTGGTAGTAGATTTCATTGCAATCGCCGCACACGTGGCGCGGCCGGTTATCGCCCGACGGAACGCTCCAGGTAATCGTGTTAGAGCCACATTGACTGCAAAATTTCATCGTGTCGGTTCCGCTACATCTAATCCTGTCGCAATAGTCGGCCACACGGCCTTTAGCATCCGGGGTTGTGCGGCGGCTGTCGGGTGCAAACCATCGGTTTGAAGCAATTCAGGGTTGAGCGCGACGTTTTCAAGGAAGAACGGAGAGACGAAGCTAGCTGCACCTTCATCGCTTAAACCGTCGAAAATCGCATTAAAGCCTCGGGTGTAATCCGACCCGTAATTCGGTGGTAATACCATGCGCAACACGATCGTGATGATATCTTTCTCAACAAGCATTTGGCGGATCGCTTTAAAGTTACGCTCAATTTCCAGTAGCGGAATTCCACGCAGACCATCGTTGGCACCTAGCTCGAGGATCACCATCCGTGGTTGATGCGCGACCAGGAGATCGCCCAATCGGCGTCGCCCTCCCCCGGTGGTCTCGCCGCTAATACTCGCGTTTACCACCCGATGCGGATAGCCTTCCTGCGCAAGCTTGCGTTCGAGCAAGGCCACCCAGCCGTCAGTCACCGCAATCCCGTAGGCAGCACTTAAACTGTCACCAAGGATTAGGACCACTGGCGCAGAATCGGCTTGCGCCGAAACAAGCAGCGCTAAAACACTACTGAGCAGCATTGTGCGGAACACCTTAGTCACTGCAGAAAACCTGAGCAAACATTTTCTGGGCCCCGATGGTCCTCTAACTGTACTCGATAATATCAACTTTCAGCTCGCGCACGGTGCCTCGTGTGCGGTGGTCGGCGCCTCAGGGTCCGGCAAGTCGACCTTACTCGGCTTATTGGCGGGGCTGGAGTTACCGAGTACGGGCCGCTGCCTGCTCGATGGTCAGGACCTTAACGTGCTAGACGAAGATGCACGCGCGCGCTTACGTAATCAGCATATCGGCTTTGTATTCCAGCAGTTCCACTTGCTCGAAAGCTTCAATGCGTTAGAAAACGTCTTGCTGCCGCTTGAACTCGCAAACGTCAGAAATCGCCGCGAGCTCGCGACAACCGCTTTAGATCGCGTGGGATTAGCGTCGCGCGCCAAACACCTGCCACGCCAGCTCTCCGGCGGCGAACAGCAACGCGTCGCCATTGCGCGAGCCTTTTGCACCAACCCCAGCTTACTCTTCGCCGACGAGCCGACCGGAAATCTCGACACGCGCACCGCTCATCAAATCATTGAACTGCTGTTCGAACTCAACCGCGAGACCGGCACAACCTTGGTGCTAGTGACTCATGATGACAGCCTTGCGTCACGTTGTAGCCGCCGGCTCGAACTCACGGACGGACGCCTACTTGGGCAATAAGGACGCGATGACCTGGTCGAGCTTGGCGCAACAGGCGATCCGCTCACTGCTTCGAGATCGCCGCAATTCGCATCTGATTATCGTGGCCATCGCGTTGATCATCGCGGTCGCTTCGATGACCGCGGTCGCCACTTTCACCGACCGCATCAAGCGCGCTCTGAGTACCCAAGCGAGCCAGTTGCTCGCCGGAGATCTTGCGCTCACATCGAGCCGCCCCCTGCCGCCGCTCTATCGCAGGCGCGCGCAGGCCGCGCACCTTCGGATCAGCGAGAACCTCAGCCTGCGCAGCATGGTCAGTGCGGAATCCGGTTTACAGATGGTTGAACTCAAGGCAGTCAGTGACACCTACCCGCTGCGCGGCGAACTGTTGATCGCACCTGCGCCGTTCGCCGCAGCTTCACGCGCTTCCACCGGCCCGAGACCGGGGACAGTCTGGGTTGAGTCGCGACTACTGACGATGCTGAAGACTGTTATCGGCGCACCCCTACGCCTCGGTACCGCGGAGTTTCAGATTGCAGGCGTGTTGGTACTAGAGCCGGACCGCGCAGGTGATCTCTTCTCGATCGCTCCCAGGGTGATGATGCATCTGGACGATATTCCGGCTACCGACTTGGTCCTCCCAGGCAGTCGTGTCCAGCACAGTTTGATCGTCGCCGGCGCTGCCAAGTCGGTTGCGCAATTTCGAGCGAGCCTCGACGACAACGCCGAGGTGAGAATCATCACCCCAGCCGAAGCGCGCCCCGAAGTTCGTTCGGCGCTTGAGCACGCCGAGCAATTCCTGAGCTTAGCCGCGCTGGTGGCGACCACGCTCGCGGGGCTTGCGATCCTGGTGGCCGCGCATAGCTTTGCCCGCGAACAGCTCGACTCGATTGCGATCATGCGAACCTTGGGAGCCTCGCGGCGAATCTTGGCTTTGCGCTATATGTTTGAAATTTTCCTCTTGGGTTTAATCGCGTCGAGCATCGGCGCGGGGTTCGGCATGGCTTTAGAGTTCGGCCTCGCACATGTCTTGGCCGGATGGTTACAAGGAGATCTTCCAATTGCTTCGGCATGGCCAGCGGTGTTTGGCGTGGGCGTTGGGACTGCTAGCCTTGCCGGCTTCGCGCTCCCGCAATTGCTCGCCTTACGCGATGTGCCTCCAGCACGGGTGTTGCGCCGCGATCACGGCACCTATCTTGCTCGACGTCGCACCTTGCTCAGTAGCGGCTGCGTGGCGATCGTGCTCTTGGCACCGTGGTACGCCGGAGATCCCGCCACCACCGGATGGGCGCTCCTTGGGTTGGGCGCGTGCTTGGTGATGCTCTTGCTCAGCGCGCGCGTCGTGCTCGTATTGCTGTCGACTCTGTATCGAAGGAGCGCGCACTGGTGGCGACTTGGACTCATTAATTTAATTCGGTTTCCCGCGCTCACAAGCCTGCAAATTTGCGCGCTTGGCTTAAGCATCATGGCCGTCATGTTGCTCGGCTTCGTGCGCGGTGATCTCGTTGCCGGTTGGGCAACCAGCCTACCACCCGATGCGCCAGATCAGTTTTTGATCAATATCGAACCCGAAGAAGTCGCGAGTCTGGGAGACTATTTGCACCAGCAGGGTGTTACAGTCGAAGGGTTCTATTCGATGGCACGCGCACGACTCGTGAGTATCAACGATCACCTCGTGTCTCCGGACGACTACCCAGATCCGCGCGCCCGCAGGCTCGCCGAGCGCGAATTCAATTTATCCGCCGCGACCGCCTTAAAGCCCGATAATCGCGTCACCACGGGCCGTTTCTGGCAGCCAAACGACCCAATAGACCAATTTTCTTTTGAAGTTGAAATCGCAAACTCGTTAGGCATCAGGCTCGGCGACACCGTCACTTATCGCATCGCCGAACAGCTGCTTACCGGCCGGGTCACAAGCCTACGCGAGGTGAATTGGGAAACCATGCAGGCGAATTTTTTTGTCGTGGCCCCACCAGCGTTACTTGCACCACACCCGGCTACGTTTATTACAAGCTTTAAATTACCGCCGGGTCGCTTCGAGATCTTGCGGGACCTTGCTCACCGCTTTCCGAGCGTGACCATCCTCGATGTCATGGCCCTACTGCGCCAGGTTCGCGGGGTGATGGATAAATCGCTCGCCGCCATCCAGTTCGTGTTTTTATTCACCGTTGGCGCTGGCATCGTGGTGGTCTACTCGGCGGTTCAGGCGACCCAGGTCCGGCGCTTGCACGATACGACTGTCATGAAGACCCTGGGGGGCACGCGGAAGCGGATTCTTGCGCTTACCGCCGTGGAGTTCCTCGCACTCGGTACCGTCACAGGTCTCATCGGTGCGCTCGGGGCCAGCGTCGCCGCGTGGATGCTCGCCACCCGTGTGCTGCATATTGAATTCCACTTCAACCCGCAGGCCTTCGCGATTGGGAGCTGCCTCGGGATCTTCGCCGTCGTGCTCGCCGGCCTCCACACTGTGATCAGAGGCTGGCATCAGCCCACAGCCGAGGTTTTACGCGGTGGCTAACCTGCATCAATTTTTCGTGAAATTCGGCGTTCTCGCGGTGTCATACGGCCTCCCGCCGACGTTACTTGCGGAATGGAAATTCGCGCCATCGCCGGGAGTCGCCGCCTCCAGCGATCTCCTCGTAAGTTTCGCTGCGGTAAGCACGCCCGGCGCGAACTTGGGACGTGGCCGCGTTGATCCAGACACTGGACTCTCGGAGGAAGACCCGACCTGGGGCGAAGCCGCGGTGGAGCCGGCGCTTCACTGGTCAACAACCGGCATCGGCGAGGGCAGCTGGTACGGACACCTATCCGCTGCTGGTGCGATCACCTTCGGCGACGGCGATCCTGGCGGATTCACCGCGGGCGGCGATGGTCAATTTGACGTTGAGGGCGCGAGCGTCGGATGGCGCTCGGCACCAATAGAAATTGCGCCCTCCCGACCGGTATTCGATGTCTCGGTAGGGCGTCAGGAACTCAACATCGGGGATGGGTTTCTAATCGACGATGGAAACTTTGATTTCCGTGACGACGGCGGCGTGTGGCTGGTTCCGCGGCAGGCCTTTCAGCGAACCGCCATCGGGCGAATGGACTATCGCGCATTGCACCTTGACGCGTTCTTTCTCGAAGCCGATCCGGATCACGACGAAACGGCGGTGGCTGGCGTGAACCTTGAACATCGGTTTGCCGCAAACGGTCATTTAGGCCTGTTGTATTTTCATGTCGTTGATAGCGATCGCCCAACCTTGTTCGGCGCTCGACACGGCATGAATGTTACGAGCGTGAGGGTGAATGATTTTCATCTTCCGCAGTGGTCACAGGTAGCCATGTGGGGGGAATATACCCGTGAATCCGGCAGCGGACGTAACGGCGGATTTGACGCCAGCGCTTGGTACGGCGAGGTGATTTACACCTTCCAGGAGAGGCCTTGGACCCCGAGCTTGAGCTACCGCTATGCTTATTTTTCCGGTGATGCCAACGCCAACGACACCACGCGCCGCGACTTCGATGGCTTTTTCTACGGCTTCGACAAGCGCGGCTGGGGTACCTGGTTCCAGGGCGAGGTCACCGGCGGTTGGTTGTTGTTCAACAGCAACCAACAAAATCATTTGGTAAAACTCTCAGGCAGCCCGAATGATTCCCTCACCGTAGGACTGATCGGTGGCACCTATCACTTGGCAGAATCACACTACCTCGGCATCCCTGTCACCGACGATCACTTCGGCGACGAGATCAATGTCTATGCCGATTGGCTCCTCAACGATCGCATCTCGATCAGCGCCGGTTACGGCGTGCTATTCCCAGGAGATGCGGCAATCCAGGCGTTTGGCGACGACCAGCGCTACCACATTCTCGAACTCGGCATTTATTTGAACTTCTAGCAATGTGCATAGTAAGCGAGTCCCGGGCCGCTTACGCCCCGGGCGACACACGCTCGTCTTGAGTCGACGACCACGGCGGACTAACCAGGGCGATGAAGCGTAAAGGTCCAGACCCGCTGTTTTCGATCCATTGCACTCGATTGGCCGGGATATACACCACATCGCCCGCGATCAGATCTTGAATGTCATCTTCAATATGCATGCGGCCGGCTCCTTCGAGCAGGTAATACACTTCGTCAGCTTGTAATCGATGTGGATGGGTAGTCGTGCCCGGCGCGACCTCAGCCACCGCCAGCGAATATGGCACTACCAGCGGGTCCTGCGCCGGGTGTATCACCTCCCGGATCTCGCAGCCGTCGATCGCGAGAGTAGCGGGGCAAGCCATGGTTTTTTTTACCAGCATGTGGTTGTGACTGTTAACATTTGGGCATCTGTAGGAATTCCATTAATCCCGATGCTGATGGGGACAAACGAGTCAGCCACTTAGTTTATCGCCTCAGCACAAACAGGGAATGTTTATCGGTGCCCCTTTATCTCCAAAAATCCTGAGCTGAACATGCCTCATTACCCCGGGGAAACCCATGACTCCCACTCCGTGCCGCCAACGAGCGGCGTACTCCTGTGCAATCTCGGCACACCCACGGCACCGACACCTGGCGCCCTGCGGCGTTTTCTTGCGCAGTTCCTCTCCGATCCGCGCGTGGTCGAGCTGCCCCGTTGGCTGTGGTTACCAATCCTCTATGGGATTATCTTAACCTTTCGCCCGCGCCGCTCGGCCCGCGCCTATGCCAAGGTGTGGACCCCAGCAGGCTCGCCGCTGCGAGTCTTCTCGGAACAACAAGCCGCGGCACTGGCGTGCGAATTAGCCACTACCCCAAACATCAAAGTCGCGCTCGCAATGCGTTACGGCGAGCCCTCGATTGCGGCCGCGCTGGCGGAATTGCGCACGGCGAACGTCCAACAGATTTTAGTGCTACCGGTGTATCCGCAATATTCAGGCGCGGCAACGGGCTCAGTATTCGATGCGGTAACCCGCGAACTTCTAAGCTGGCGGCGGATCCCGGCGTTTCGGTTCATCGCGAGCTACCACGACGATCCGGGCTATATCGCGGCACTCGCGAGCAGCGTTCGCGAGCACTGGCAAGCCAACGGTCCGAGCGAGCGTTTGTATTTATCGTTTCACGGGATCCCGCACAGATCCGTGCTTGCAGGTGACCCGTATTTCGATCACTGCCACGCCACCGCGCGGCTGGTCGCCGAACGTCTTGGACTGGCTCAGGATCAGTGGCAGGTAGTGTTTCAATCCCGCTTTGGTCGCGCACGCTGGCTCGAGCCGTACGCCGCAGCGACCTTCCAAGCGGCTGCACGTGCCGGGACTAAAGTCATCGACGTGGTATGCCCTGGGTTTGCGGTCGACTGCCTGGAGACCTTAGAAGAGATCGCTATCCAGAACCGCGATCTCTTCAGCGCGGCTGGCGGTGAAGCGTTGCGCTACATCCCGGCGTTAAATGCGCGCGCTGATCACATCCAGGTCTTGGCCAGCCTCATCGCGCGCAACCTCGCGCCAGACACCGAGCACGTTCAGGTAGCAATGTCGCGGATTTGATTCTCGTGCATGCGGTACTTCCCGTTCACGGATCTCGGCAACTCGGTCACCGCGATGGGAAGCGCGCGAAGCCGTGGCGAGAGGTAGGTATCGATCAGCTGTTGTGCGGTCGGGGCACTCATGACGAAATCAGGGTGTTCAGGGATGTAGCGTAATTCAACTTCAGTCAGTGAAATTTGAACCAACTTAAATTGCTTTATTTTCAACGCAAGCATTGCGTCTGCCGGCAGCATCGGCGTTACTTTTGACCTGGCTGGCAATACAAATAGATCTTTCTCGCGTCCGGTTATTCGCCGGATGACTTTCGCGGCCACGCACGCGGCGCCATCCTCATGTATTACCAGATCACCCAGCTCGTACCTGATCAACGGCATCGCGAAATTGAAAAGCGGTGTGACCACGACGCGCGCCTGCTGGCCCGGGCTCGCGGGTGCGCCATGCTCGTCGAGGAACTCAAGAACGAGGTGCTGATCGGCGAGATGGTAGCCACTACAACGGGGACATTGGATCGCGATGACCCCTGTTTCAACACTTCCGTATAAATCACGCAGTCGACACCTCGGAATTTCACTGACCAATTGCGTGAGTTCCGCAGGCACCACTTCGCCAACGGTGGCGACGAGTTTGAGGAATGGCAGGTTGGTCGAGGTCTGAAGAACCCCGAGCGCCATGGACGGAAAACCAGCGAGCCGGTCCGCCGAAGTTTTGCGCAGTAAGTCGAGAACGTCCGCTGACTCAAGCGAATAGATCGTCCAGTGCGCTTGGCCGTCGATCACTTTCACCTCGACATTCGTGAGTTTCGCCTTGACTGTTCTGTGGCAGCGCTCCATTTCCCAGCCCAGTTCGAGTCGCCTATTTTCGACGGCATTAATCAGGAAATGACGCTCCGTCTTGCGCACGTGCAGCGGTTCGCCGGTCGAGCCAGAAGTGAATTTATCGAACACTCTGCCCTCCGATGACGGCACCGTCTCGCTAAAGAACAGAGTCCCATTACCTACTACCCGATGCTTCGGGGTGAGCGGGATATCTTCAAGTGTCACTCGAAGTCCTTGCCTGACCCGCTCGGCCCATGGCTGCTCACGGTAGTAGGGCGAATGCTGAGCAGCGTGGTCCAGCAGTGCGTCCAAGTGAATGTCAGTTGTCACTTGTTAGTCCTGGCTCCCTCGTTCGCTCCCAAGTCTGGCGGGCGACAACGTCGAACTCCCAACCCTCGACGCGCCTTCTCGCGGTCGGTTTAGGCTCACGCCGTGACTTCGACTCCGCGCCAAAACGCAACATAGCCTTCGATGTTTTTAGCTGCATCCTTAGTCGTCGAGTAGTACCAACAGGCGTCGCGATTTACTTCACCGTTCACCACGATATCGTAATAGCTCGCGGTCCCTTTCCACCCGCACACAGTGTAAGTCTCGCTGGCGCGCACGAATTCCTGGTTCAGCGCCTCGGGCGGAAAATAAACATTGCCTTCGACCACTTCGTGCACCGGCGATTCGGCTATCACCGCACCGTTCCAAATTGCTTTAGCCATTTGAGTCTCCACCTTAGCTTGCTTCGATTAATGCGAATTTTTTTCTCAATGTTCGGCGACGGTACACAACACTTCGCTCACCGGGCGGCGTGTTTGCACCGGGACCTCGCTTGGATAACCGTACCAAAATAGCCCGATCGCGAACTCGCGCAGCGGATCAGCACCGAGAATTTCGAAAAACCGGGGATCTCGGATCACCTTCCCGGTCCCCCATTTCATTCCGACTCCGTGCGCCCACAGGTAGAGCATCAGATTCTGCGCCGCGCAACAGCAGGCGGCGTAGTCTTCGCGTTCGCGTGCGCTATCGGGGTTCAGCGCGCAGGTGATCGTCAACCAGCCGGGCATCGCGGACCAGCGTCGAAGCTTACTTTCGGCAACCACTTCCCCGCTCTTGGCTCGTACCAGTTCGGCATTGAGCGCAGCGATCTTGAGTCCGACCGTGTGTTCAATCAAATAGAACCGCCACGGCTCGGTCCGATAATGATTCGGTGCCCAACGCGCGTGGTCGACAGCGGCATGGATCAGCGCGGAAGGCGGTACGCGCTCGTCGAACTCGTGAATCGTGCGGCGACTTTTGAGTAACGCGGTGGCCGCATCGCGCACGGATTGACCGATCGGGTTAGAAGGCTCTGACATCAGGTAAGCTCTGTTTGGATCGACGTTGCGGCAATTAGCCCCAACGGTGAGAATTATGCACCGACTTGGCGATTGACTATGAAGATAATTTGGTTTGTTGTGTGTTTGCTCCCACTCATCTCGCACGCGGGAGAGCTCGAGGTTCAACGGCAGCAGTTTTTACCGGTGTATCGCGCCGCGGTTAAAGGCGCCCCGCCGGCGCTTGCGCGACTCGATCACCTACGTGATTACCCCCTGTATGCCTATCTCCGGTATTACCAGTTGCGGCCCCGGCTACGGTCGTTACCGTCAGCCGAAGTTCGCGGGTTCCTTGCGGAATACCCGTCTAGTCTTCTCGCCGAACGCTTGCGCACTGATTGGTTACGCGAAACTGCGCGTGCCGGCCGGCGGGATCTCTTTGTCGAGGACTATGTGCCGCAGGCCGATGCCGAGCTACAGTGCCACGCACTGGCTATTCGAGTCAGAAAGGGGCAGTTCGACGGAATCCTCGAAGCCCTCAAACCATTGTGGTTAGTCGGGAAATCTCAAGACAAAGCCTGTGATTGGGCGTTTGCGGCGCTGCGTGCGCGCAAGGTGCTGAGCGACGAACTGATATTCGCTCGAATGTTATTGGCGTTTCGCGCGGGGAATCCGAGCCTCGGACAACATGTTGCGAAACGCTATGCGACCCCCGCCGATCGACCCTTCGGCGGATTGCTAACGCAAGTCCACGCTAACCCAGCGAAGACCCTCCAGCTTCCAGCATTGCAGCATGATTCGCCGCGCACCCGTGCAATCGTGGGCTATGGCCTGGGTCGATTGGCTCGTCAGGGCGTTGCGCGAGCGAGCACGGCGTGGGAAGTCGCAGGTCAGCGCTATGCGTTCACTGCGCAAGAAGCGGGGATGATCCAGCGCGAACTCGCACTCGCCGCGGTAGCGCAATCGCACCCCACGGTGCTAGCCCGCTTAGCGAACGTCGACCCGAGCGCAATCGATGACACCCTCGAGCGGCATCGCCTACGTGCGGGGTTGACCGCACGGGCATGGGAGAAGCTTGCGAGTTGGACTGCCGAACCGCCGCTGGGTGCCACCACCAACCCTCTGCGTTGGCGTTATTGGCATGCGCGGTCACTGGAAGAACTCGGTCGCAATGACGAGGCAGTCCGTGCGTTTCAGGCACTGGCGACGGAGCGCGACTATTATGGCTTCCTGGCGTGTGACAAAGTGCATCGGAACTATGCCATGACGCATCACGCGATCGCCCCGAAGGTCGAAGATCGCACTCGCGTCGCAGCGCATGGTGCGATCCGCCGCGCCGCCGAGTTCTATCGACTGGGGTTGCGCGCCCAAGCCAATTCCGAATTGAATTTTTTCTTCTCGCATAACCCTAAACGCGACATTGAAATTGCTGCCGTGCTGGTGGCCGACTGGGGGTGGGTCGAGCGTGCGATCGCGATCCTCGGGCAGATCCAATCCTACGATGATCTTGATCTGCGCTTTCCGCTGCTGCACAAGGATGTGATCTTTAAATTCGCCAAGCAGCGCGGGCTAACCCCTGCCTTGGTCTACAGCATTATTCGAGGTGAAAGCGCGTTTGTGGTCGATGCTCATTCGTCGGCTGGCGCGCTGGGCCTGATGCAGGTCCTCCCCTCAACCGGTGCCGCCACCGCCAAGCACCTGGGGCTGTCGCTGGCAACCCCGGCGGAACTGACAAAAATCGATAAGAACATCGCCATCGGCAGCGAGTATCTCCGCCAGGTGCTGCGCCAGTTCAACGGGAGCTTTCCGCTCGCGGCCGCGGCTTATAACGCCGGGCCAAGTCGGGTGCGGGCATGGCTCAAAACGTCTAACTGTGCTCCTCCTGATTTATGGGTGGACACGATCCCGTTCGCCGAAACAGAAGCCTATGTGCGACGAGCGCTGTTTTATGCAGCAATCTACGAGCACCGCTTGGGTGAGACGATCAACCCCTTGAGTATTCGGCTCGCAAACCTCACCTCAACCTCTAGCGCTGGAGCCGGACCATGCTAAACGAACTCGTCGGAAAGACCGTCGCCGTACTGGGCGGCAGCGGCTTTGTGGGAACGGTCCTGGCGAATCATCTCGAACGCAGTGGCGCGCACACACGAATCCTGACCCGTAACCGCGAACATGCTCGCGGCGTGTGGTCGCTCCCCAACACTACAACGATCGAATTGGACGTTTACAGCGAAGCTGCGTTGACCGACGCACTTGCCGGGTGCTACGCGGCCGTGAATCTAGTCGGGATTTTGAACGAACGGGGCGACGACGGGCGTGGCTTCGCGCGCGCCCATGTCGAGCTCACCAAGCTCCTGCTCGCTGCCTGCGTCACCGCCCAGGTTCCACGCTATCTGCACATGAGTGCGTTGAACGCGGCGGTGGACGCCCCAAGTCACTACTTGCAAACCAAGGGGCACGCCGAAGCGCTCGTGGCTGCGGCACCCCTGCAAACCACCGTGCTCAGGCCCTCGATACTTTTCGGGGCAGGTGATGGGCTGTTCAGGCGTTTTGCGCAACTCTTACGACTTTTGCCGTGCCTACCGCTGGCTGGAGCCGGCTTCCGCCTCCAACCAGTTTTTGTAGGCGATATCGCGGATCTGATCCTGCAACTTTTGCGGCAACTACTTCCCGCCCAACACGAGCGCCTAGAGTTAGGTGGACCCGCAGTGTGGACCTTACGCCAGATAGTGGACTACACGGCGCGTCACCTGGGCCGCCGCCGCGCGGTGATACCAGTGCCAGCGATGCTCGCGCGAATTCAAGCGGAAGTGTGCGAGCACCTGCCTGGTAAACCCTTCTCGCGCGACAACTGGCGCTCGTTGCAAACGGATTCGATCGTCACCGGCGAGAACGGCTTTGCGCGAGTCGGGATCATCCCTACACCTATCGAGGCGGTGATGCCGCCACTGCTACGACCGCGTGAACATTACACAGCCTTGCGCGAAAAGGCGCGCCGCTAGCAGCGGCTATGGAGATTTATCAGGTCGGCGGCGCAGTTCGGGATCGCTTGCTAGGACGCCCGGTCGAGGATCGTGATTGGGTAGTCGTCGGCGCCACACCTGAAGATTTAATTGCACTTGGTTATCGTCAGGTCGGTCGTGATTTTCCGGTGTTCCTGCACCCTCAGACCCACGAGGAATATGCGCTTGCACGCACCGAGCGCAAGCAAGGCGTGGGTTATCGCGGGTTCGAATTCGCGACGACCGAAGTGACTCTGGAACAGGATCTGGCGCGCCGTGATCTCACAATCAATGCCATCGCCGAAGATCACGATGGTAACCTGATTGATCCGTATGACGGCCGTCGCGATCTGGCCGAGGGAATTTTGCGACACGTCACTGCCGCGTTCAGCGAAGATCCGTTACGCGTGCTGCGGGTCGCGCGGTTTGCGGCCAGGTTTGATTATCGAGTGGCGAGCGAAACGCTTGCACTGATGCGGACAATGTCAACCACGGGTGAACTCGCGACGCTCGCGCCAGAACGTGTCTGGCGCGAACTGCAACGCGCGCTCTGTGAGCGATATCCCGCGCGTTTTATTGAAGTGCTGCGCAGCTGCGGGGCATTAGGCGCGATTTTTCCGAGCCTTGATCGACTGTTTGGGATTCCGCAGCCCGCGAAACATCACCCGGAAATCGATACTGGCGTGCATATGCTACTGGCGCTCAGCGAGAGCGCGCGGGTAGGCGGGTCGACCACCGTCAGGTTCGCCGTGCTGTTACATGATTTAGGCAAGGCTGAAACCGCGTCCAATGTCCTGCCGAGTCATCCCGGGCACGAGGAGCGCGGTGCGCAACTTGTCGGAAATTTCTGTGCGCACTTTCGCGTGCCTGTCGCGGTGCGCGATCTCGCGGTTCTCGTCGCGCGCTATCACGTTAAAATCCATCGCGCGTTGGAATTGCGGCCGTCGACACTGGTAGCGTTGTTGGAGGATCTCGACGCATTTCGACGCCCGAACCGCATCGACGATATCTTGTTAGCCTGCCAATGCGACGCGCTGGGTCGAGGATTCGGAATCCCCGAATCCTACCCACAGGCACCTTATCTTCGCGCCGTTCTGGACGCCGCTCGCGCAGTCGATGCGCAAGAAATCGTAAGTGCTGGGCTAGAGGGCGGCGCGGTCAAGGTGGCACTGCATAAGGCGCGCATCGCCGCGGTCACCGCACAGGTTAAACGCATTCGTAACGTAAGGTGATGGCTGGCGAATTAGCATCTACAACGCCCATCACGATGAAGCCGCTGCCGACTATTGGCGCGGTTTCACGATGGATGGTTTGACGCTCGCCTTGGTCCGGGATCACCACCGTACCGTTCGTACTCTTGTCAGTGACAGTGCAACGCCCTCGACTGAATTGGGCAGTGAAATGTTGTCGTGACACGAGATCGTGTTTGACGATCAGATCATTTTGAGTACCGCGCCCTACCGAAATCACCGGACGCTCAGCGTTGATCGACACGCTGTCGCCTCCTAAAGTAAACGTTACCCGGCGAGAACGACGAGACGTCGGGACTTGAGTTGCCGAATCCATCACTGTGACAGCTTCAACATCCCAAATAATCTCGTAGAGAGTGACGTGCTCGAAGGTCACGAAATTCCAGGTTTCATCGTCAACATAGCGTGAGACGGCGCGAAATATGCGCGGCAACGCATCGATCACCGAAACAATAGCCAAGGTCTGATCGGGCTCGGCATTGCTCGCGGCCCAATGGGCGATCTTGCCTGTTTCGCGCATCAAATCGTCTTTATTCCCGGCAACCGCCCCATTGTGGATGCCGATGCGAAGTCGCATTCGGTTGCCCGTGACCGGGTTTGGAAATTCATCGCCTATGGTGGAGTGCAATTCGCACGATGCTGCCGCAGCGTCGCCCGCTTGCGTGAAAAAACACATTAGTTCATCACCAAGCTCGGCCGCGATTCGGCCGTTCTTGCCTACGATGATAGAAGTCATGCGGGCAAGTACTTGCCCGGTCAGCTCCCGCGCTTGCTCGTCTCCGACGACTTTCATAAAGCACGGTGCTTCCTACGATATCGGCAAACATAATGCACTGTTGCGACACGCCGATTGTAGTATCTAGCGGCGTCGCGTTAGCCATTGCTGGTCTTTCGGAGACTGCGCATTTCGCGGGTCAGCGACAGTTTCCCGCCTTGTTTTGTGACACTAGCCAACGTCAGACCTCATTTCGATGTCCCCCAGAGTTCGTTTAACCGCTTGTCACGCCCGCAGTTGTAGCGATAGAACTTATAGCGAACCGGATTGGTGAGATAGTAATTCTGATGGTAGTTCTCAGTCGGGTAAAATTCTGTAGCCGCGGTAATTTCAGTGACGATTCCGCCGGCGAAGGGCTTATCCTTCTCGAGCGCCTGTTTGGAGCTAATCGCAGCGGCTTTTTGCGCGGCATCATGATAGAAAATTGCACTGCGATACTGATGGCCGGCATCACAGAACTGATAATCCAGCGCGGTCGGATCGATGTTTCGCCAAAACACCTCTAGCAACCTTTCATACGTGACTTTATCGGGATCAAATAAGACCTGAATCGCCTCGGCGTGCCCGGTTTCCTCGTGCGACACCTGATCATAAGAAGGATTTTTCAACCTGCCACTAATATAACCTGACGTCGTCGCCGACACGCCCTCAAGGTGGTCGAACGGTGGTTCCATGCACCAAAAGCACCCTCCCGCAAACGTTGCGACCTGCTGATCGGCGCGCGGTTGCGGCAAGGTCGCAGGCGCCTCTGGATCGATCTCTTGCGCATTGGCGCTGGTAAACACGGCAACCGCGAGAACAAGCGCCAGGAGACTTCGCATATAAATTCCTTCACTAGACTATGGAGCAGCCTAATAGACTGTGCACCGTTTCCTAAGTTCATCGCGGAGGAACCGTCACAACCGATGACGATCGTCGCGCACCAGATAGCCACTGATGGGACCCGAGTAGTCGCGGCTCAAGCTCATAAACTTGACCCGTGTCCCCATTGCCTGGGGTAACAATAACGTCTTGACTGCCTGGGCGGCCCGATACTGTACCAGTGCATCAGCGGTTGCTAATTCCGCTAAGCGCTCGGTGATTCCGCTACTCAATAAGTAACTTGCTTGATCCGCGTAGCCGCGGACTTCGAAATCCAGGGTTGTCGCAGCTTCAGCAAGGGCTGAGAAATCCACCGATGCCGTGATGTCCTGGAGCCCAGGGTACCAGAACACGTTGCTGTGCACGCGCTGCCGATAGTGGCACTGCAAAGTTCCCTCGGAGCGATCCGGGTGGTAGTACTCGTGCCGTGGATACCCGTAGTCCGCGATGATTGCCACACCACGACTTAAAAAACGTTTAAGGTCGGCCAACCACACCGCTTGGCGGAGATTTAATTCGGAACGGTACCGAGACTGCGGGGCCGGCCCGACGCGCAGAGCTATCTCCTGAGCTAATCCACTCGGCGCCGCGCGCAATAACCACTCGAACCCACACGACGCTTTGCCAACGCCGCATTCGTAGAGTTCGTTGTCCGCACACTCAAATACACTTACCGGCAAGGCATCGATCACTTCGTTCGCGATGACCACCCCGACCGTCGGTGACTCTGGTTGGGTTTGCCACCAGCGTACGCAGGCGGCGATCGCCGGATCCGCCGCTGATAGCGTTTCACGCTGTAGTTCGCGCAATGCCGGACTCAATTCAACGATCGCATAGTCAACCGGCCACACCCCACGCCGACGCAACTCTTTCAGGATGGCGAGGGCCATGCGCCCACTGCCACCGCCGAACTCGATGATCATGCCTTCGGCTAATGCTTCCAGGGTCAGCGCGCATTGCGCAGCTAATGCGGCACCGTAGAGCGGCGAAATTTCCGGCGCGGTGACGAAATCACCGTTCGCGCCAAATTGGTCAGCATGCGCGACGTAGTAACCCAGCCCAGGGGCGTATAACGCCAGATCCATGAAACGGTCGAACGGCAAGAAACCCCCGCCACGGGCGATCTCGGCGTCGATCCGCGTGCCCAAGATCCGCGATAGGGCTACTTGTTCAGGACTTGGATCGGGTAATCTCGTGGTGACTTCCAATGGTGTTTAATCTTTAACTTAAAGTGTCGCAAATAGTTCACTCTAACCATTCAAATTCAGGCGCCGACCGAGTCGCCTTAGTGACGGGGACGGGTCGGCGGCTCGGAACACACATAGCGTCGACCTTGCACCAACACGGTTGGAGAGTGGGATTGCACTATTTCAATTCGGTCGCCGAGACACTCGCATTATGCGAGGTATTCAATTCAGATCGCGCTAACTCGGCGGTGGCCCTGAAGGCGGATCTTCTCGATCCGCAAGCATCGTCACAGCTTGTTACAAGCTTAGCAGCCCAGTGGGGTCGTCTAGACGCCCTAATTAATAATGCCGCGGTGTTTCACGCTACCCCGCTGAGCGATGCGACACCGGCACAATGGGATACGATTTTCGCGGTTAATCTGAAGGCGCCATTTTTCCTAAGCCAAGCAGCAGCGCCGCTGTTAAGGTCCTCCGCCGGGTGTATTGTAAATCTGATTGACGTTTATGCAGAACGCCCGCGGGTCGAATATGCGATTTACTGTGCGTCGAAAGCGGGGCTCATCGGATTAACCCGCGCCTTGGCGCGCGAGTTAGCGCCGCTGGTGCGGGTGAACGCGATCTCACCGGGCGCTATTTTATGGACCGCCGAAGCAACACCTGCGGAGCAGGCGGCGATCCTGGCGCGCACACCACTCGGGCGCGCCGGGGAACCCAGCGACATCGCCGGGGCCGTGGAATACCTCGTCAACGCGCCGTATGTCACTGGGCAGGTGCTAAGCGTCGATGGCGGTCGGATGATCGTCGATTAGTGTTTATCAAGCTCCGGCATGCGTGACCCTAAATACCAGCGCTGACTTGCCTCGTCGTACCACCAGTACTGATCATCCCGCAGAGTCCGGGCAACCCCGGTATCAAGCTCGTAATACTCGATGTGCGCGACAACGCGCACTTCGTCACCGGCATCATTGCGCTGTTGCTCGTTGGTGTAATAACCCGTGATTTTGTAATGGCTGAAGCTCTCCATGTTGGGACCCGAGATCTCGCCTTCCTTGGCTCTGAGATACCCCGCTGCCTCTTCGAAATTACCCCAGCGCATGTTTTTTCGATAACTGTCAGTTGCGAGCACCAAAGCTTTTTCGCGCCGTTGCTCCTTGGGGGTCAAGAAATGTCCACAGGCGCATAACAGCAGCACGGCTAAACTCAAGCTCAGCGATCGTAATAAGACGACATTCATAGGGATCCTCTATCAGCGCGCTGAATTACGCGCTTGGTTCGGCCTGCATGGACAAAAAGTTCGGGACGGGTGTGAGTGGTTCACTCGCTATTCGACCCTGCCACAGCTCACGATAGGTACGTTGCACCGTAGGATGACACAGCTCGGGTGCGAGATCGGCCAGCGGACCCAGTACAAAGGGATATTCAAGAATATCTGGGCGCGGCAGTACCACCATGCCGTAGGTACCAATCGTTGCTCCGTAGGTAAGCAGATCGAGATCGAGCGTCCGAGGCGCGAACTTGGCCTCGCCACGATGCCGCCCCTGGTGCAGTTCAATCTGCCGCAGTTCGGCAGCGAGTGTTTCTACCGTGAGGTCAGTCTCAATCTCGACCACCAGGTTGTAAAAATCATCACCCACGAAGCCAACTGCTGGAGTGCGATACACCGGCGAGCATTTCACCTCACCGAATTGGGCTTGTAACGCCGCGACGGCGCGACGGATATTCGCTTCTCGTTCGACATTGCTTCCGATCCCGATAAAAACGCGCAACACTGGCTTAGGTCGGGGCGTGGTCGAGTCGACGCTCGATGATGACGCCAACATCTCGCACCTGGCGAACCGCACCTTTTTTGTTGAGTTTGATTCGCACCCACGCCAAGCTGAATTCCGTCAGCAGAATTTGCGCGAGGCTTTCGGCTAGCGCTTCGACGAGCAGAAACGAGTGTTCGTCGGCGAGTTTGAAAATCCGTTTGGTGATGGACTTGTAGTCGATCGTATCGTCAATCGCATCGCTATGGCCTGCGCGACTGAGGTCCGCACCCATATCGATATCCAGGACCAGCGTCTGTTTGAGACGTCGCTCCCAATCGAAAATCCCGATCACTGTATCGATGCGCAAGCCGTGTAAAAAAACCACGTCCATTCTGGATCCCGAGGCACCTTTAATTCGTCGGCAGTATAACCCTAGAAGCCTCGATTGACCGCTCGTATTCGTGAGCAAGTTGGTGATAGGAGTCGAGTATATCGTTCAATGATGCGTCCCCTTGCGGTTGCGTATCGCTACGCCACGTGTAACGTGGCGAATGCTTGATTCCCCGGATCACTTCCATTCCAATACCGACGTGCGTACAACGCTTTATATCCTCGCGAGTTATTTCATCGGTTCTTTATCCGCGGCGATCTTGATCTGTCGCGCGCTAGGAAAAGGTGATCCTCGGCAGGTGGGATCCGGTAATCCGGGCGCGACGAATGTGTTACGCGCCTTCGGCAAGCTCCCGGCGGTACTCACCTTGGTCGGGGATGTTGGGAAAGGATTTGTGCCGGTGTGGCTCGCCACCGCATTAAACCTGCCCGTGTACGCCATTGCTGGGGCCGGACTCAGCGCATTTCTAGGTCATCTCTATCCGATTTTCTTCGCATTCCGTGGCGGCAAAGGCGTGGCGACGTTAATCGGCGTGCTCGGCGGTTATGACTGGCGCCTGGGCTTGGCGTTCATCGTGACCTGGTTGGTAGTCGCGGCGGTTACCCGTTACTCGTCGCTGGCGGCGCTCGTCGCCACCGCACTCTCACCGATAATCGCCCTCGTACTCGGTCTTCCTCTCCCACTCTGCGGCGCGGTGATTGCGATGGTCGCCGCCGTATTTTGGCGTCATCGCGCAAATATTCAGCGGCTACTCGCAGGCACCGAAGGCAGGATTGGAAAACCGGGCTAGCCGGTTTCATCAAGCGGCCAGCGCGCACGCACAGTGAATCCGGCCGGCGCACGTGCTCCAGCGCGCCACCGCAGGCACCCCGCGAACGCGATCATCGCCCCGTTGTCCGTACAGAACTGAAGTTGCGGATAACACACCCGTATCTGCGATTCATGGCCTAGGCGATCAAGTCCGTCACGCAACATGCGGTTAGCACTTACTCCGCCAGCTACGACCAAGGTGCGTAAGCCGGTTGCCCGCAGCGCTCGTCGGCACTTGATGACGAAGGTCTCGACTACCGCGTCCGAGAAGGCGCGTGCGATGTCGGCTTTAGCCTGTTCATCAAGTGCAGTGTTGCGCACGGTATTGGCTGCGTAAGTCTTCAACCCACTGAAACTGAAATCGAGCCCCGGCCGATTTGTCATAGGGCGCGGAAATCGAAAGCGTTGCGGATCGCCGAACGCGGCAAGTTTCTCCACAGCGGGTCCACCTGGATAGCCAAGACCTAGGAGTTTGGCGGTTTTATCGAAGGCTTCGCCCGCCGCATCGTCGAGGGACTCCCCTAGGATTGAATAACGTCCGAGGCCTTCCACACTGACGAGCAAGGTATGACCGCCAGACACGAGCAGCGCAAGAAACGGGAAATTGGGTGGATTTGGCTCCAGCAGCGGCGCGAGCAAATGGGCTTCCATATGGTGGACCTCGACTGCGGGGATCTCGAGCGCCCAGGCCAAACTACGACCGACTGCGGCACCTACAAGCAACGCCCCGATCAAACCGGGTCCCGCCGTATAGGCCACCGCCCCGAGCTGCGACAGCGTAACGCCTGCCTCCGCCACGGTAGCTTGGATCAGCGGCGAAATCTTTTGCACATGATCGCGAGACGCCAGCTCGGGCACCACGCCGCCGTAGACTTGATGCATAGCGACCTGGCTGTACAGGCGGTGGGCGAGCAAACCTTCGGTTGCGCTATAGAGCGCGACCCCGGTTTCGTCGCAGGAAGTCTCAATGCCTAGAACGATCACAGACTTGAACCTGATTGATCGGTGGACATTTGGAGGAGGCGTGAGTACGATCGCCCGCCTCGTAAAAGCCCCAAAGCAGGAGCAGAAGCAAGCGTATGCCCAGCGTAAAAATCCGCGAAAACGAACCTTTCGACATTGCAATGCGCCGCTTCAAGCGAGCGTGTGAAAAAGCCGGCGTACTTGCTGAAGTGCATAAGCGCGAATTCTACGAGAAGCCAACCCAAGAGCGTAAACGCAAAGCCGCCGCCGCAGTTAAGCGCTGGCAAAAGAAGGCCGCACGCAGCACCTTGCGTAAAGTGCGACCGTACTAACCAGCCGGGCTGGCAGCGCCCCTGGCATGTCCGCACTCAAGGACCAACTCAATACCGACATCAAAGCCGCCCTCAAGGGTGGCGATAAGATCCGAGTCACGACTCTGCGCGGCATCATGGCCGCGTTCAAACAGGTCGAAGTCGATTCACGAATCACTCTAGATGACGCGGCAACGATTGGAATCTTGACCAAACTCGCAAGCCAGCGGCGAGACTCAATCACGCAATACGATGCAGCGCAACGCGCCGATCTGGCCGATAAAGAGCGCGCCGAACTCACGATCATCGAAAGCTATCTCCCCGCACCGCTTAGCGCCGAAGAAGTAGAGCACCTTATTACCGCCGCGATTGCCAGACTCGGCGCTACCCAAATGAAGGACATGGGTAAAGTAATGGCCGAACTGCGGCCACTGCTGGTGGGCAGAGCCGATCTAGCCGCGGTCAGCACCACGGTAAAAACCCGCCTCACTGGCCAGCTCGAACGCGAAAAAAAATAGCCTACGCTTAGCGCCCACCGTCCCTTAGAATCGAGCGAACGCCGCCGCGCGGCGCGCGGGGACATTCAGATGGCCGGCCGAATTTCCAAATCGTTTATCGATCGACTCCTTAACCGGGTCGATATCGCCGAAATCGTGGGTCACACGGTTGTGTTGAAAAAGACCGGCCGCGATTTCCAGGGCCTATGCCCGTTCCACACCGAGAAAACCCCTTCCTTTACTGTCAGTGCCGAGAAGCAGTTCTATCACTGTTTCGGGTGCGGCGCGCATGGTTCGGCGATCGGCTTCGTGATGAACCACGACAACTTAAGCTTTACTGAAGCCGTCGAAGATTTATCAGCGCGGCTTGGACTGCAAGTTGAATACGAAGGCGGTTTCGATCTTCCACATGAGGATTTCGCGCCGTTCTACTCGATGATGGCCGACGCCCAACAAATCTATGCGCGGCTGCTGCGTCATCACCCAGCGCGCGCGCGCGCAGTCGATTACCTCAAGCGACGCGGCCTTTCAGGTGATATCGCCCGTCGCTTCGGGATTGGCTTCGCGCCCGAGGCGTGGGACACGTTGGTCGAGGAACTCGGCTCCAGCCCGGAGCGTAAGAAGTTGCTCGCCCTGGTCGGGCTGACCATCGAGCGTGACGGCGGCGGGTACTACGACCGGTTTCGGGATCGCATCATTTTTCCGATCGTCGATCGACGCGGCCGGTGCATCGCCTTCGGTGGTCGGGTGATCGATCAAGGCGAACCGAAATATCTCAATTCGCCCGAAACCCCCATTTTTCACAAGCGGCGAGAGCTTTACGGCCTGCATCACGTGCTCAAACAGAATGCCAAGGTCGAGCGGATTCTGATCGTCGAAGGCTATATGGACGTCGTCGCTCTCGCCCAACACGGCGTTGATAACGCTGTCGCAACACTCGGTACCGCGACCAGCGCCGAACATTTGGAGCAGTTGTTTCGCGTGGTCTCCGAAGTCATTTTCTGCTTCGACGGAGATAGCGCCGGGCAACGCGCAAGCTGGCGCGCCTTGGAAGTCGCTCTACCCTTGATGCAAGACGGGCGTCGGGCCGGTTTCCTTTTTTTGCCGCAAGGTCATGATCCCGACAGTCTGGTGCGCGAAGCAGGCCCAGAGCCGTTCCGCGATAACGCGCGCACGATTGATCTGTCAGCGCATTTGTTCACCCAGCTCGCGACACCGGCGAAACTCGATTCATTAGAAGGTCGCGCAGCCTTCGTGGCGCTCGCCAAACCCCTGATACACAAAGTACCAACAGGCACTTTCCGGCAGTTATTGTTGGAGCGGTTGGCCGAGCTGGCGCAGACGCGGGTCGAAGTACCGTTCGCTGGACGCCCCGCGCCGACATCGCGCACGCCAAACAGTCGTCCGCGTGCCTCGGCTCACAACGTACAGCCGGTGTTGGGGCGCGCGATTGCGTTACTCATTCATGAGCCAAAACTCGCGCGCTGGGCCGCGGAGTTTCCGGCGCTGGATGTAACCTCCGATCCCGGCCTCGCGCTGCTGGTCACGATTCTCGAGCATTTACGCGAAAGCCCGGATCTCTCCAGTGGTGCGCTGCTCGAAACACTGCGCGATTCGCCCCACCACGAATTAGTCGAGCATATTTTGCTGCCGCAAATTCTGCTCGCGCCAGAATTGTGGGTTGATGAATTTAAAGGCGCGCTACAGCAAGTTTTGCGAGCGAACCAGCGTAATTACTACACCCGCTCGCTCGGCGCCCAGACCACGCGGCCGGGGGAAATTGGTGCCGCTGCGCGCACCCGACTTCAACGCGGACCACTGGGAGATAAATAGCCGGTACCTCTGCACCGAATTTTTGATTTGTTCAGAGGGACAAAATAATTGACGGCAAATATCCGTCACTTTATGAGTGCCTCATTCCGAGCCGGTGTCGAATGGTGCCTATTTTCGCTCTACTATTTAGGTCGTCAGCCGACGATAAATGTCGGCGATTTTGTAGGGCAATTTATGCACCTCATCGACGACCGTGAAATTCGACGCGCCGTACATGTGCGGCAAATAGGATTGCGCCTCTTTATCGATCGTGATGCAAAACGGATGGATTCCGCTGCGCTTTACTTCTAGTAGCGCGTGACGCGTATCTTCGATTCCATAGCGCCCGCGGTAGCTGCCGTAGTCCTCGGGTTTCCCGTCGGACAGCGTAATAAGGAGTTTTGTCCGCGCGGGGACGGCGCTCAGTAATTTCCCCAGATGACGGATCGCAACCCCCATCCGGGTATAGGCTTTCGGGGCCATGCCGCTGATCCGTCGCCGTACATTGCTGCTGTATCCCTCGTCGAACGTTTTGATTCGATACACTTCGCAACGCTTATTCGTACGCCCAGAAAAGCCGTAGATTGCATACTGATCCCCCAAGGTCGCGACCGCTTCGCATAGCAGCACCAGCGACTCACGTTCGGCTTCATTAACCCAGCCCTTGGTCGAGCCACTCATGTCGACCATGAACATCACCGCGACACTGCGGCCGGATTTACGGAAATGGGTGTACAGCCGATCACTCATCTCCCGCCCTTGGAGGCGATCAACATGGGCTTCGACGAGGGCGTCGAGATCGAGTTCATCGCCGTGGGCTTGTTTCTTCTGGCGTTGCGCCTCACTCAAGATCGCCTCGAACACCCGTTGAATGGATTTCGATAAGCCCTGATATTTGGCCCGCGTTTGCACCACGAAGTCTTCGTTGCCAAAGGGCACGTCTTGTTCAGTCAGCGCGCAGAACGCTTCGCGAAAGCGTTGTCGGGTGTAATCCCATTCCGGGTACAGCTCAACGCGGCTACCGTGATCGAATTCCCCCAACTCCATGCCCGGACCCTGACCAAGCTCGGCACTCGCCGGATAGCTGTCTCCCAACGTCCCGGCATTCAAGTAATCGTCCTCCACCTCGCCGAGATCTTGCAGAATCGACGCCAACAGCGCCTCCAGTTCCGGTCCAGTTGGGACAGCTCGATCGTTAAATTCGAGGCTCTCGAAATCTGCCGCACCCCCCGGACTTTCCGTCGTCGAGATCGAAAATCGGTTCGCCGCGTCCCCCGTCGGACCAGATTCCGGATCTTGGGATTGCTCGTTGCCGAGTTCCTGTTGCAGGCTTGCGAGCGCCTGCTGCAAGGCCGCTTTCTCGCGCGGGACGCGTTTGAACAGCACTTCGCGCACTTTGGCGGGTAACATTTCGCCCTGGTACTGCAACGGTGGCGGTAAGGGTTTCCCAATGAAATCCACGACCCGTTGGAGGCAGTGCTCGGCGCCCGCGTCAATGGCGCAAAGATCGAAGGCTTGCGCAGTGAAGCGCTCCCAGCTCTCCCGCGCCGCTTCATCGGCATGCGCTATGGTTGCCATTTCGCGCGCTAGACCCGGCAGATCGCGGGAAATGCAGGCAGTGAGGCGTACTGTTTCGAGTCGTTGATAGATCGGCCAGGTAGTGGCCGCGTCCAGCTGTCGAATGGCCTGCTCAAGCACGCGGTAGCGCCACGTCCCATAGCGATTCTGTGCCCATAAAAACGCCGCGGTGCATTTGTAGAGTCGGGCGTTTTCGTCGCGCTCGGGAAACGCCCCGAGGGTCGGTGGTAAGCAGATTCGCTCGGTATCAGTGTAGGCCATTGGCTCGCACGCGAGCTGCAACGCGCGCCCGCCGAGTCCGCGGACTAAATAGCGTAACAAGCCCGCGACTTGATCAAAGCGGCAGCCGGTTTGGTGTTGTTGATGGGCGTCGACGTAGCCCTGGAGATCATCGAAAATTTCAATAGCGAAACCAAGACCTCGATTATCAAAAGCGTCCATCGCTTTGATAATCCACCCCTCGACCGCGGCTTCCTCGAGAAACCTAAAGGCTAGCGGTGCTTTCGCGATGAAATGTGCCGCCAGCTCTTCGTTCGACAGCGCTATGACTTCGGTCCAGTGGTAGATGAAGTCCTGTGTATCGCGTTCGAGATCCGCGATATCAGCGACGAGATCGCCTGCCCGTGGCAGGCGTGCGAGAATTTGACCGGAGATCTTCTCGAGATCTTTTTGGACCCGGATTAGATTAAATAAATTTTGGCGCGCGCCGTCCACTGCCGCGAGAGTTCCCTAAAACACTGCCGCGGCCAATTCATGTATGGCGTGCAAAATTTCCGGATCGTCAGTTAACGCATGACCGACCGCCGTATCGCAAGCGAGCGGCGGTGCGATACCGTTGGTAATCAATTTCGCGGCATTGACTAACAAGCGAGTACTCGCGCCCTCGTCCAAACCACTGCCTTTGAGGTTACGAGTATGGATGCCGAATTTGACCAAGCGTCGCGCCGTCTCCGCCTCAACGCCGCTTTCGGTCGCGACGATTTTCTGTTCGTGTTCGGTGTCTGGATAATTGAATTCTAGGGCCACAAAGCGTTGCCGGGTGCTTTGCTTCAGATCCTTCAGCACGCTCTGATACCCCGGGTTGTACGACACCACCAGGCAGAATTCTGCTGGCACCCGCAGCAACTGTCCGAGCTTGTCGATCGGCAGAATCCGGCGGTCGTCGCAGAGCGGGTGGATGACCACCGAAGTGTCCTTGCGCGCTTCAACGATCTCATCCAAATAACAGATCGCACCCGTGCGCACCGCATGGGTCAGCGGGCCATCTAGCCATTGAGTTTCGCCGCCTCGCACGAGGTAGCGACCAACGAGATCGGCGGCCGTAAGGTCGTCGTGGCAAGCCACGGTGACTAACGGTCGATGCAAAACCCAACTCATGTAATGAATAAATCGGGTTTTGCCGCAGCCAGTCGGACCTTTAAGTAACACCGGTAATTGGTTTCGATAGGCGGCGGTAAACACCTCAATCTCGCCGCCGGCCGGTTCGTAGTAGGGTTCGTCTTCGATCATGCGCTCGGCTGCATCGCTTGCAGTATTCAAGCTGTGGTCCTTTTCAAAATTATGGGTGAAGGGCATGCGGCTGCGCGCATTATGATTCGAAATCAAGGCGCTCGTCGCTAGGCCCTAGCGCGTCCCTAGTGTGACAGTGCAAAGTCGCTATAATGCCGCCCGATCGCGCAGGGGTGGGGTTATGCGCGGTTCCCGCTGAATTTGAACGTCGTTCGCCGCTAGTCGCGGCGTTAGCATGAGGATGTTTTTACATGAGTTCGAGCCACGACAACGCGCAACAGGACGCGCTATTTGTGCGAAATTTCGCTCTGGTGCTGCTGCTGACGGTTATCGGCATCACCATTACCTTCCTGGCCCGACACGTGTACCACGAGTTCGTCACTGGTACAGGCATCTATGACGCCAGTGATCTCGATAGTCGGATCGCGCCAGTCGGCGCCGCAAATACCAGCGGAGAAACACTCACCCTCGCGGGTTCTGCCCCGCCTGCTGACCCCGCGGCTGCGGCCGTCCCTGCGACTGCCGCCAGTCCAGGCGAGGCAGCCTACAACAAAGTTTGTTTTGCCTGTCATGCCCAGGGCATCGCCAGCGCGCCAAAACGTGGTGACCCCGAAGCGTGGGCACCCCGCATAGCGCTCGGTGTCGAGACTTTATACAAACACGCGGTCGAAGGCTTTCAAGGCAGTGCAGGCCTGATGCCGCCCAAGGGCGGCGGAGTCGATATGACGGACGACGAAGTAAAAGCCGCGGTGGATTACATGGTCACGGCGGCGCAAGGCGGAAGCACCGCGGCTGCACCGCCGGCGCCGGCCGCTGCGGAACCCGCCGTCGCCGACACGGGGAAAGGTAAAGAAGTTTTCGATGCGGTGTGTTTCGCCTGCCACACTCCAGGGGCTGCGGGCGCACCGAAATTTGGGGACGCTGCAGCGTGGGCACCGCGTATCGCGAAAGGGATCGAGATGCTCTACGACCATTCCGTCAACGGCTTCATGGGTGAAGCCGGTTTAATGCCACCCAAAGGCGGCCGACCGGATTTCTCCGATGAGGATATCAAGGCTGCTGTCGATTTCATGGTTTCGAACAGCCAGTAAGCTGCGTGCGAACCAAGCGCAAGCGACCCTGCGGGGTCGCGGCCGCTACATCGCCTCTAACGCTGCATAAGCCGCAACCAACCACTTAACCCCGCCCGGAAAGTTTACCTGCACCCGGGTGTGCGCGCCGCGCCCTTCTAAATGCAGCACGATCCCTTCGCCAAACGTGCGGTGTAATACACGTTGTCCTAGCCGTAACCCGTTCGCTTCAGTTTCCCGGACCGCCTGCACAGTCGGAGCACCGCCGACCCGGATCTCCTCAATGAGTTCACTCGGAAATTCGCGCAAGAAGCGGGAGGGTTGCGGGTAATAATCACTGCCGTGAAGGCGACGAGATTCGGCGAACGACATTACCAGGCGCTGCCGTGCACGCGTCACGCCGACGTAGCACAGTCGGCGTTCTTCTTCGAGTTGATTGGGATCACTGATCGAGCGCGAATGCGGGAACAGGCCTTCTTCAACTCCCACGATCAGCACATTCGTGAATTCGAGTCCTTTAGCGGCGTGCAGGGTCATCAATTGCACGCAATCATCGAACTCGCTGCCCTGACCTTCGCCAGCTTCCAATGCCGCGTGGCTTAAAAACGCCGCCACCAAGGGCAACTCTTCAGTGTTTTCGTCTGGCACAAAATCGCGTGCCGCGCTCACGAGTTCGGCGAGATTGTCGATCCGATCCAAGCCACGATCGCCTTTTTCCTTGCGGTAATGCTCGACTAACCCACTGTGCTCGATCACCGTATCGAGCATCGAATCAAGCGCGAGCCCCTGTAACTGTTCGGCGGCAAGGTCAATTAAGCGCAGGAAGCTGCCTAACATGCCGGCCGCGCGCGCCCCCAATTCGCGGGCGGCGATCAGGCGCACGGCCGCCTCCCACAAGCTCAGGCGTTCAAGCCGCGCGGTATTGCGGATCTCGTCCACTGTACGATTACCTATCCCGCGGGTCGGGGTGTTGATGATCCGTTCAAACGCGGGGTCATCTTGTCGGTTGTGCATGAGGCGCAGGTAGGCCAATGCATCTTTAACTTCGGCGCGCTCATAGAACTTGAAACCGCCATGCACCCGGTAAGGCATCTCGGCCTGGCGCAGCGCATCTTCCATGACCCGCGATTGCGCGCTGGTTCGATACAGAATCGCCGACTCGGCGAAGCGATCGCCATCGTCGTGCCATAGCCGAATGCGATCGACACAGTAGCGTGCTTCATCGATATCGTTGTACGCCGCATAAAGCTTGATCGCTTCACCACGTTGTCCGTTGGTCCAGAGCTTTTTGCCCAGGCGCGCGGTGTTGTTCGAGATCAAGGCGTTCGCGGCATCCAGAATGGTGCCGGTCGAGCGATAATTCTGCTCGAGCCGGATCAAAGCGTGCTGGGGGTAGTCGCGGCGAAAGCGCTGCATGTTTTCGACCTGTGCGCCGCGCCAGCTATAAATCGACTGATCGTCGTCGCCGACCGCGAAGAAATTCGCGGACTCCCCAACCAGCAATCGCAACCACGAATACTGCAACGCGTTAGTGTCCTGAAATTCATCGACCAGCACGTGAAAGAATCGTTCGCGATAGTGTCGGAGCAGGCCTGGGGTATCGCGCCACAGTTCGTAGGCGCGCAGCAGTAACTCACCGAAATCCACCAGGCTCGCGCGTTCGCAGGCCTCCTGGTAGCTGCGGTAAATGTGGATCATGGTTTTCATGCCGGGATCATCGCCGTCGTGGAGCTTGTCCGGACGCAGGCCTTCGTCCTTGCGCGCACTGATAAACCACTGAGCTTCCTTCGCCTGCCACTGCTCTTCGTCGAGATCGAGACCACGAATCACCCGCCGCAGCATTTTCTGCTGATCGTCGGCATCGATGATCTGAAACTGTTCGGACAGCCGCGCCTCGCGCCAATGCGCGCGCAGCAAACGATGTGCGATCCCGTGGAAGGTCCCGACCCACATGCCGCCGAGAGGTCGATTGAGCAGGGCTTCAATGCGCCCGCGCATTTCCGCCGCCGCCTTGTTCGTAAACGTGACAGCGAGGATTCCCGTGGGTGCCGCGAGTCCTTGTTCGAGGCACCAGGCGATCCGATGCACCAGCACGCGCGTTTTACCACTGCCGGCACCCGCCAGCACCAGCGCCTGCGCGGCTGCGGTAGTCACTGCTTGTTGCTGATCGGTGTTGAGGCGTTCTAACGCGCGGGTCATGGACATCCGACGATTCTAACGAGCCGACGACGACGATCACAGAGCGCATGATCCTGAATCCGCTACAATGCCAACACCACTGTCCTGAAGGAACATCACCGTGAGCAATCAACTGTTTGGGGAAGGAGTTGCGGTTGAGATCGCTTCAGGGGTAATTGCGCACGCGCGCCGCCTCGGACTCACCGCCGCGGTTGGTATTAACGCCGGTGAAGGCTTTTCACTCAGTGTCCGCAATCAGGCGCTAGAAACCCTGGAGCATCATCGCGATAAGTCACTCGGGGTCACGGTCTATCAAGGCTTTCAAAAAGGCTCGGCGAGTACTACGGATTTCAGCCCCGAATCGTTGGCCGAAACCCTCGCGGCCGCCGCCCGGATCGCGCGCTTCGCCGAGTCCGATCCGTATGCCGGGTTAATTGCGCCGAGCCATCTGGCCACCGAGATCCCGCAGCTCGATCTGGATCATCCATGGTCGATCGCGATTGATGAAGCTACCAAAATAGCGCTCGCCTGCGAAGAGGCTGCACGAAATGCCGAGCGCGAAGTGGACCAAGTTGACGATGCGGGGTTGAGTCTGTATCGCGGCCTCCACGCCTACGCCGACACTCAAGGATTTGTTGGCAGCTACATCGCGACCCGACACGGGCTGAATTGCACCGTTGTTGGAAGGCGCGACGGCGCGATGCAGCGCGGCTACTGGTATAGCACTGCACGCAACGCCGGCGCGTTGGAAGATCCCGTCACGCTCGGCCAAACCGCGAGTGCGCGGGCTGTGGCGAAACTCGGTGCTCGCAAACTCACCACGCGCAAGGCGCCAGTGCTGTTCGAAGCGCGCATCGCGACCGGCCTCATCGGCCACTTGGTCGCGGCGATTTCCGGAGGCAATCTCTACCGCGAAGCGTCATTTCTACGCGATGCCGCCGGCACGCAGATTTTGCCGTCCTTCCTGAACATCGACGAAGATCCGCATTTATTGCGAGGGCTCGGTTCGGCACCGTTCGATAGTGAAGGCGCGGCAACTATCGCGCGACGCTTAATCGACCAGGGCGTGTTAACCGGTTATGTTCTCGACGGCTACAGCGCGCGACGTTTGAAGCTTCCGCCAACCGGCAACGCCGGTGGAATTCATAACCTTGTAGTTAGCGATCAAGGTGCCGACCACGACTCCCTCGTTCGCCAAATGGATACAGGGCTCATCGTCACGGATTTAATGGGCTTCGGTGTGAACTTACTCACCGGCGACTATTCGCGCGGTGCCAGCGGATTCTGGGTGGAACGCGGCGCAGTGGCCTATCCGGTCGAAGAAATTACGATCGCCGGCACTCTACGCGAGATGTTCCGCGCGATTGTGGCCACTGGGACGGATCGCGAACTGCGCAGCAGCATAGCTACCGGTTCCATTTTAGTCGCCGAGATGACGATCGCCGGCGATTGAGGGTTAGCGATTAACCCTCCACAAAGATATCGCTTCTAAGAGGCGAAGGGAGGGAGATGTGCAGGCAGGTGCCGCCACTGTCGCGGGGAGTGATGGTCAGTTCACCGCCGATTAAGCCGGCGCGCTCGCGACTGCCGGTCAGGCCAAAACCTTTACGGGTCGATGCCTTTGGCGCGAACCCGCAGCCGTTATCGCGCACCTCCAACACAAGTTCCCGATCATCCACCACGAGCTCAACTTCAATCCGAGTTGCGAACGCGTGTTTCTGTACATTGGTCAACGCCTCTTGTGCAATACGATACAGGCTGACTGCATATTCCTCGGGAAGGGTCGGGAAGGGGTCGGGCAGATCGACCAAACATTCGAGGCCGTGCGCTTCGCAAAAAAGTCTTGATGAGGCGCCGCAAGGTTACGTCTAATCCTAGATGATCGAGACTGGGCGGTCGTAGCCGATGGACGAGGGTGTCCGAGGCGAGCAGCAGCGCGTCAATCATCGCGCGGAGCTGTTCCAAGATCGCGGGGAACCTCGCGGGTGAAGTGGCTACTTCTTTCTCAATGCGATAAAGAGACCCTTTAATCATGGACAAAGTGCCACCAAACTCGTCATGAATTTCGCGCGCGATGCGTTTGCGTTCCTCTTCTTGCACGACCTGCAAGCCACGCGACAACTGGCGCAATTCGTCACGCGCGATGCGCAGCTCTGTCCGCTCGGTAATATCGATCGCAAGCGCGCCTACATATTGTTTTCCGTCCTGGTCAGTTAAAGGGAATTTGTGTTTCAGCCACCAATTGTGCGCGCCATTTGGCGCGCCGTGGTCGTCGACATACTCCATTGCGCGCTGCTGATCGATTACTTGTCGATCTATTAGATGAAATCTTTTCACGACCTCCGCGGGCCAAAGATCAAAATCCGAAATCTGCGAACTATCGCTCACCACCACACCGTTGCGCTGCATGAACGTCTCATTTGCGAAGACATAGCGACCGTCAGCGTCCTTGATCCAGGCCATGAAGTTACTGTTGTCGAGAAAGGCTCGCAAGCGCGCCTCGCTAGTGCGCTGTGACTGCTCCGCTTTTATTCGAGCGGTCGATTCGATGCCGGTGCCACCGACGTAGCGAGCACCTGCGGCGTCGCGAAACACAAATTCGTGACAGAGCCAGAATTTACTTTTCCCGCGATTATCGGGCACCTCATCTAGCCGCTCACGAGGTTGTTCATCGGCGAGTAAATCCTCATGATCCTGCTGAAAACGTGCCGCGTAATCCGCAGGCCAAAGATCGGATTTGGTCTTGCCGAGGTAGTCGCGATCGTCGAAGCGCGCCAGATAACGCGCGTTCAAATAAACATAGCGATGGTCGGAGTCCTTCACCCACGCGATGAGGTTGGCGTTGTCGAAATAGGCCTGCAGAATCGCCGCGTCTCGTAACTGGGCAAATTCCGTTCGTTTGCGCGCGGTGATGTCCTGGAGAATCCCAATCAAGCGAGGCCCGGTATGACTCTGATAGATCTTGCCGGTTGCCGCGATCCAGCAGTCGCCGTCGCGGAGCACACGCTGCTCGACGGCAAAGTTACCGTCGTTCGCGTCCGTTAACGCAGCCTGGATGCTGGCGAGGACCGCTGCACGATCAGCCGGATAAGTCCGCCGCAAAAAATCTGCTTGGGTGATTACCCCTGTGCCCGGCAGCCCGAACACTGCGCGGACATACGCATCGCACTCGGCAATGCTCGTGGCGAAATCGTATTCCCAGGTGCCGAACTGGGCGGCGGTTTGGGCCAACGACAAACGCTCGTTCGCCTCGCGTAAGGCCTGCTCGTTCGCTTTGCGGGACGAGATATCTTCAATGGTCGCGATATGAGTCATGCACGGCACCTGCCCGGGCCACAGTGCCGATACCGCCAGTTTGATCCAAACCAGCGCGCGGTTTTTGTGCAGCATCCGCTTCTCGAGTTCGAAGCGACCACACTCGCCCGCCCGTAATCGCACCATCCACATGAGGTCATCCGCTAGGTCCGGAGGGTGCGTGGGCTTGGAGCTGCCTACGGTGAGCTATCCGGCCGCGCGCGGAACTAAACAACTTGCTGTATTGCTGCGCGCCTTAGCCTTGTTCGACGCATGACGGTGGCATCAATTCAGACGCGTCATCTCCTGTGGTCGATAGCCGGCCTGGGCCTCGCACTCGCCCCGCATGCGGGGCGCTTTAATTTAGGGATCCTGGCCTGCTTCGGCGCGTTCGCGCTCTGGCGACTACTCGGCGCCTACGGTGTTTTGCCATTGCCGATCCGCGCGAATCGTACCCTGTGGGTCGTCAAACAGGTGCTTGCGTTAGCTGCTTTTGTCGCGATTTATATCAGCTATCGCGGCCAGATCGGTCGCGATGCTGGAATTGCCCTGCTAACCGCTTTAATTGGGCTGAAAGTCTTAGAACTAGAACGCGAACGCGATTTTTATATCGTCAACTTTTTAAGTTACTTCCTGGTAGTGACGAATTTCTTTTATACCCAAAGCATTTTGACGGCGGTCTCGATGTTGGTAGTCGTGATCGTGGTTACTGCCGGGATCATCAGATTCAATAGTCCGCTGCCGGCATTCAGTGACATCGCCTGCATACGACTGGCGTCGCTCATGCTGATGCAAGCCCTGCCCATCATGCTCGTAGCGTTCCTGTTGTTTCCGCGACTGCCGGGACCGCTATGGGGCCTGCCGCAGAATGCCTTCAGCGCTGTCACTGGCTTGAGCGACAGCATGACCTTGGGACAAATTACATCATTGGGAACCTCGGACGAGATCGCCTTTCGCGCTAAGTTCGCTGGTCCAACTCCCACGGCCGCCGAGCGTTACTGGCGTGGTCCGGTGTTATGGGAAACAGATGGGCGAACCTGGCGCGCCGGCGATATTGGGCTCGGTGTACCGCACCCGATCACGCCACAAGGCCCAGAATTTCGCTACACGATTTTGCTGGAAGCAACCGGCGAGCGCTGGTTGCTTGGCCTTGATGCGGTGACCAGCACCGGTCGAATGATGCGTCTGTACGCGGATCAGTCGCTACGCAGCAACACGACGGTTAAGCGTCGGGTACGCTACGAGCTGCGGTCCGCGACGAAGTACCACTGGCGCGATCTCACCGCCGACGAACGACGCGGCGTTGGCCTTACCGCGCCAACGTCATCCACGAGCGGTCGCGCTTGCGCAACGTTGGGTTAAAGAGGCGCAAAGTCCACGCGCCGTAGTATTGCGCGGCCTCGCTTACTTCAAAACACAGGGGTTTGCCTACACTTTGCTCCCTCCCGCGTTGCCGGGAGACTCGGTTGATCAGTTTTTATTCGAAACTCGCGCCGGATTTTGCGAGCATTTCGCGGCGAGTTTCACCGTCCTGATGCGCGCGGCCGGAATCCCTGCCCGCGTAGTCACTGGTTACCAAGGGGGTGAGTACAACCCAGTCAGCGATTACTTATTGATTCGTCAACGCGATGCCCAT
This sequence comes from Gammaproteobacteria bacterium, assembly GCA_009692265.1. Lineage (GTDB taxonomy): Bacteria > Pseudomonadota > Gammaproteobacteria > CAIKBL01. The sequence continues at coordinate 6,187 of SHZM01000014.1, read as the reverse complement.
GCCTGGGCGGAAGTTTATTTGCCGCACGAAGGTTGGGTGCGCGTGGATCCAACCTCGGTGGTGGCGCCCTCGCGTTTATCGCTCGGGATTGAATCGTTCGCGGATATGCGCTCGCCACTGAGAATCCTCGATCGGAATGGCTCGGTGTTCAGAGCATGGCGCGGCGCGGCGGCGTGGTGGGAAGCAGTTAACTTTGAATGGGCGCAGTGGGTTTTAGGCTATTCAACGCAGCGCCAACAGGATTTTCTGGCGGAACTCGGTTGGGAGGACGTGGAGGCTGGCGACTTACTATTTGGACTTACTGGAGAGGTCGCTTTAATCCTCGGTGGGCTAGCGCGCGTTACCCTGAAATCGCGCAACTCAACGGATCCGGTAGTTCGCGCCTATGCGGAGTTTTGTCGCAAACTTGCCCACGTTCAATTGCTTCGTGCACCGCACGAGGGTCCGCTGAGTTATGCACAAAGGGTCGTGCTGACGCGACCAGACCTAGGTTCCGATGTTGCGCATATCACCGCGCTATACACCACCCTGCGCTACGCTGGCGCGCGGATTGCGCCGAGTTTACTGAGAAACTTGGTGCGTAAGTTTTCTCCACGGCGACATCAATAAGTCAGGAATCAAGCGTGCCCGAATACGGCGTTACTCCTGGGTCGGAATTTCGTCGGCGACCGGCAGGTCTTCGTTACCGTCTGCGGATTGCTCCGGAGCTCCAGCTTTGCGCTGGCGTTTTTCTTCCTTCTTCTGCTTCTTCGCCATATCACGCTGCCGCTTAGCGAAGGCGTAGTTGGGCTTGGCCATTGGGAATCCTTATGTCTTTGATTTTAAGTAACTGTAAGCACTTAGAGCCGCTCAGCACAAGAGTTTGGCAGTTTCGACTCGCATCCAAGTCCGGCCCACACCTTACAGCAGAGACGGCGAAGTCGGAAAGGCATCGTAAAAGTCGTCGAAATTGGCGGCGTCTCGCCGCCGTCGAGTGGTAGGCGTACCGCTCTCATTTGACTAGAATTGAATCTACGGACATCGCGCCCGTAGCTCAGCTGGATAGAGTGCAGGCCTCCGAAGCCTGAGGTCGTGGGTTCGACTCCCGCCGGGCGCGCCAGTTTACCGTGACATTGGGAACCGCCGGTTCCGCCTTGTAGCAAGCCGGCGTGCCAACCGAACGCTGTGAACGCGCGATTGATCTCTGAAACCTATTTCGCCCGCTCTTTCTCGATTAGAAAATCGACCACGTCCATGACTTTATCCTGGCCACCAGCCATTTGCGCGCCGGTTCGATATTTCCCATTGACTATCACCGACGGCACGCCAGTTATCCCGGAATCCCGCGTATACGCCATCGCCTGTTTCACTTTCCCGTCGATAGCGAAGCCTGCATAAGCCTCGCTAAAGCTGGACGACGAAACACCAACGCTGGCTGCGAAGGCGATCAAGCTTTCTTCGTCCATGATTTTCTTATCGTCTTCGTGAATCGCCCTAAACAATGGGGAATGAAATTCTTCTAACGCGCCGAGTGCTTCGGCGGCGAAAAAAGCCCGGGCATGAGGTACCCAATTCTCGGCGAACAGTGCCGGTATACGACGAAACTCAACATCGCCAGGTTTCGTTTTTAGCCATGCTTTGAGCAACGGCTCAAAATGGAAGCAGTGGGGACAGCCATACCAAAACAGCTCTACCACTTCGATTTTATCGGGAGATTTGACCGACAGTGGCTTCGCCACTAGTTGATAATGCTCGCCTTCACGAAATTCGTCCGCGCCGTGAGCGCACGCTGCGATTACAACTAGGAGAGACGCTATTAGTACACGGGTCATGACGGTTTCCGTAGGCCTTTAGTGTAGGCCTTCAATGAATTTGGCGACGTTTTCAATTTCTTCGGTACTCATCCGACTGGCAATGGTGCGCATAATCTCCTTCGCGTCCGTCGTGCGGTCCTGTGATCGGTACGCTTGTAACTGCAGGACTGTGTACTTCGCGTGCTGCCCCCGCAATGCCGGATAGCCTGCGCCAGGGTTCCCGGCGCCGTTCGGTGAGTGGCACGCCATACACGCCGGCACATCTGTTTGTTTGTTCCCGCCACGATAAAGGGCACCACCCGCGGCTGACTGAGTAGGGTCGGTAGAGGCGATGTTCAGCGCTTGCCCGGAAAAGAACTCGGCTATCTCGAGCATGTCTTGGTCGCTCAACGCCGCAGCCATACCATTCATGTTCGGGTTTTTCCGCACACCCGTTTTGTACGCTTGGAGCTGGGCAACCATATAGTCGACGTGCTGGCCTGCAAGATTTGGCCACTCCCGATTCAGGGTGCTGTTTCCATCAGGACCGTGACAAGCGGTGCACGGCAAGGCTTTCGTGCGACCATCGTTAGCGTGCGGACTTAGGCATACCGACATGAGCGCAGCCGTGGTCAACAGCGTCATCAAAAATTTCTTTTTAAATCGATTCATCGCCAACTTCACTCCAAAAATCCGTGCGCATTATAACCATCAAAAACGTAGGTGCGTGCGGAACATAGATCCCTGCGGGGCTAGGTGAATTAGTACTATACAGCGGCGAGATAGGTCCGAGGACTTTATTGCGCTCGTAATACCAGTACTCGATAAGGCGTTAATCCGACATGAACACCTCCACGAAACTTCCCGAGTACCTGCGGCGCGCTCGCTTTATGAAAAGCGTGCCAGCAATTTCCGATTTGCCGCCTGATACCGGTGCCGAGATTGCTGTTGCGGGTCGATCTAATGTGGGCAAGTCGACTCTGCTTAACGCTTTATGTGATCAACGAGGGCTGGCGCGTACCAGTCGAACGCCCGGTAGAACTCAACTTATCGTTGTATTCGACTTGGGCGAGAACCGCCGTTTATTGGACCTACCGGGTTTTGGCTATGCCGCGGTCCATCGTGAATTACGCGCGCAATGGGAGGTAATGATCTCGCAGGTTCTAGAACAACGGCTCGCCTTGGCGGGACTGTTACTTGTAGTGGACGCGCGCGCCCCACTGAAAGAAGAAGAAAACCGTCTTCTCCAATGGAGCGAAGAGGCGAAATTACCCGTGCTAGTCGCGCTTAATAAATCGGATAAATTGACTCGTCAGGACTCACTCTGGGCGACGCGGAATATGCAGAAATCAGTGAACGCATTGGGGTTGCAGAACGAAGTGCTCACCGTCTCGGCTGCAAAAAAGCTAGGAATTTCGGAAGTCGCTGAGTGGTTACACGCGCGATTAGAAGAGAAGTTGAGGGCATCTCTATAAATTCGATCAAGGTGATGACGGCAAGACACAACCGAGCTAAAAAGGCGCAGTTTACAGCGGGTAAATGAGCATTTTGATTTCGGTTGCAACGCTGCCAGCGCGCCTTCAGCGAATTCATAGGGGTCCCCCTTAAAAGAGGGCCCCGGTTTCAACACGTAGGGGGATTAAAGGAACCGGGGCCATTTTGAATCGTCGGCTGGGGAAGCGCGGCGACCAATCCTGCCTGGGAGGGGTGGATGGCAGGAACGTTCAATGAACGTATGCGAGTAGACCCCACGGCTACGAATTAGTTCCCACGCGAGAGATTTTGAGATTACGCGCGCTCGACTCCGTATCGACGGCGGAATTTATCGACTCGGCCAGCGGTATCTACGATTTTCTGCTGGCCGGTATAAAAGGGATGACAGGCGGAGCACACATCCAGGCCTATAGAATCTGATTTCAAGGTCGAACGGGTCTGAAAAGAATTACCACAACTGCACGTCACCGTAATGTCATGGTAGGCGGGATGGATGTCAGCTTTCATGGGCGCGCCTGGGGGCAAATCTAAGGGGCGGGAATCTTAGTGGGCTCGCCAAGCTAATTCAAGAGCGCTGCTCAAAATGTCGCCTAACCTTTCGGGTGTAGTGGAATAACTGCCGCCAGCTTATGGCTCTTCAATTTGGATCGGCCTTCCGTAAGGTCTGATAGGTGTTCGATCAGTCCGTCGTCTCCGGTTACTTGCTCCCACATCAAGTTAGATAACTTCACGCAAGCGCCTAGCGGGGTGGCGGCGCGACGTCGAACCTGCTCAATCCGCCACTGCAGGCCGCGTAACCGGCCCTGCTTGGAAGGTGGCGAAGCCTCGATGAGGCTCTCGATCATCAAACGTCGAGCTTCTTCAAAAGCGCTGGGATCGTCCTTCGCCAGCTGCGCCCAAAAATCGAAGGGGAACTTAGACACAGAATCTTCCATGGCGCCCAGCTTCTACAACGAACGGGGCTTAATTCTGGGGGATCATGCTGCCTTGTGAAAAGAGCTCAAAAGTAAACCTTTGGGGCGGGAAAAGCGCTTGCCGCAAACGGTGGGGGTCGAGGGGTATCGCTAAGCTCTGGTGCAAGGCGCCCGCCGCGCGCGGATAGCACCCGTAAATTAACGCGTGATTAGACCCGGAAGCCGCCGTGCCGTCGTCGGTTCAAGTAATCCATCAAGTACAGGCCGCCGCCGAACCCCATGCAGAGCATTATTCCCAATACCAACAACGCATTTAAGGTTCCTGAACTCGCGGCACGAATTCTGTCGAGCGGGCTGGAACTCGGCTGTTGCGCACGCAAGGCTTCGATTGCTTCTTGTGCTTGCTCCAGTTTTTCCTTGAGTTCGAGGTTTGCCGTTTGCAGTTCGGCGGCAACTGTACCGCCGCCTGGGGTTGTTGGGGCGTTTTTGCGTAAATCCGCCAAGGTTGTTTCGAGTTCGCTGTTCTTTAGTTTTTGTGCTGATAACTGGCTTTTTAATTCAGTATTTTCATTAGTGAGTGCGTCAACAGCAGCGGGCGGCCCACCAGGCGTTGCCTTGCTGCTTTCGAGTGCCCTGACGCGATCCGCGAGTGCCTGCTTATCGAGCTTAAGCTGTTCAAGTAAATCCGCCGCGGGCGCGCTTTTCATCAGGTACGCCGCATCGACCCAGCCGGTGACGCCGTCAGGGTCCTTGATTTTCGCGATTTCGCCTTTCCGCGCGACAACCTCCAATTTAGTCCCTGTCGGAAGAACTTTCATGATCGCGCTTGTGAGATCCTCTTCCTGATGGACACCGACGAGCAGTTTATCGATGACAAAGGCGGTTTCGGCGGCGCCGACTCCGTATGGAGCAGCTGCTAGGAACGCGATTAGAAGAAAAAGATAGGGGTTCATGGTAACGATTTGTAAACTGAATCATACGCCGAGTCTAGTCTCGCCTAAGGAGCGCGGCGCGGATTCCCGGAATGAGAGAGCGCTAACCGGTCGCGCGAACCAGCGCACCCCAGCTCAAAATTACTGCCGCGACGGCGCTTATTGCAATAAATACCAAAGCTATTCCGCCGAATTGAGCAACTAGCTTTCCATGCGCGGCAGCTGATATCAGATAGGGGCGATCAGGGTCTAACGTATTGCCCAGGACCTCTACCGCTGGTGGCGGCGCGCCCGGTTGCCTACGGCGATTCACTTCCACACGCGCTTCGCCGCGTGCGAATTCCCATTCGGGTAGGTCGATCGCTTCATCTTGGTTCGTATCGAATCGGCGCTTTAGTTCGGCGCCGTCCTGCTTCCAAGCGCTCAACAAAGCGGCGATATCGCTCCCTGAATCAGCGGAAGTGTTAGCACCACCATGGGTGTGAAATTGGCCAAGGGCGAAGAGCGGGTTTCCGGCAGCAATCAGTTCTTCGATGTAGCGATAGCTATTCCCGGAACCCGCTGCCATTAACCAGCGTGCCCAGCGGCTCGGTTCTTTGATTCTCGGAGGTTGCATCGTATTGCCGTACTAGCAATGACGAACAGAAGGCGTCACGATTGCGGCATCCGGATCGACCACGCAGAAGCCGGTGTCATCGCGGAGTCGGAATAAGTGCTCGCTGATGCCGCGGGAAAGAGTATTCCAGCGGGTTGAGCCGGGGTCATCTTGACCGCCGGCGCGTTCCTTGCGGGCAACGGAATAGCGGTACCAAACACAGGTTTGTCCAGATAAGGGTGAGAGTATCGGGTCGCCGTCTATCAATTCGGCTGTACCTTGAAACTCCACATAGCCTTGGGCCGCGGAGCGAATTCGTGAGGTCGGGGTATTCAGTACATTCCAATCGAGGTATGAGTCTGAAGGGTTGAAGTTGAGTCTGGGCTTAGGCGGCTGCTTTCGGTCGATTAGGAATAGATTTAAAAAGAATTTCCCGGGCCTTGTTAAGGTGCTCGGCAGCCGCATTGTCACTCATTGCAA
>SHZM01000072.1 GCA_009692265.1 Gammaproteobacteria bacterium | reverse complement strand
GGTTGAACAATAAAATCCGTGTGTTGCAGCGTCGCGCCTACGGACTGCGTGACGAAGAATACCTTCGATTGAAGACCCTCACCTGCATGTTGCCTAAGCTTTGACCGAAAAATGATCAAGTTTTACCCACACTAAGTCCGGAAGACCCACAATTGTAAATTTGGGATTACAAGCCGAAAAGAGGCTTGGTAGAGTTCACCCATCGCGATCTGAATATTTCCCAAATATTTGATCCGAAGCACTAGGCCCAGTTAAAAAATATACCAAGGAACCTAGCAATGTACGCTCGCCCACTACGCTCTCCATACCAGGTAATGGTCGTCGACGATCATAAATTCGTGGCAGAAATTCTTGCCCAGCGGCTCACCACGGACGGCAACATCAAAGTAGTCGCTATCGCGAATTTCGGTTCAACTGCATTACATCTAATCGACCAACACGACATCGATATCGTATTACTCGATATGGAACTCGACCAAGAAGACGGGATAGGCGTCGCCAAACAGCTACTTGAACGCAAACCCGGACTGCAGATCATCGGCCTGTCGATGCACGATTCTGATTACCACCCGGTGGCATTGCTGGAAATCGGCGGTATGGGGTTCATTTCGAAACGCGCAAGCGCGAAAGAAATCAGTGACGCGGTACGCAGAGTCGCTGGGGGTGAACTCGCGGTCAGCCCACAAATCGCTGTGAATCTAGCGACTAATTTCAGTGGCGCGGGACCCCTTGAAAAAATTAAACGCCTCACGACCAAGGAAGTCGAAGTCCTGGGCGATATTGCGCGCGGCCTTTCGGTCAAACAAATCGCGCAAAGCTCCGGCTTGACCGAGAAGACGATTCAGACTCATCGCAACAGCATGCGCAAAAAAACTAGAAGCGACCACCAATGTCCAATTGTGCCTTATCGCGATCAAGGCCGGCTTAGTCGACATCCACCAAGCACGAGTGTAGGGATTAATTATTCTGAATTACTGAGAAACGCGTACGTAGCAGACCGGTTGAGAATTGCCGGGGCGGGCGATGACACATCGCCGCCCCAGCGCACGCCAGGGTTTTACGGAGGCGCGGGGTTTGGCGATCCCGTCCACGTCCTCTCGATACCTCATGGCGCGTAGGCGACAGCTTCAATTTCCACGAGTGCGCCAGGTAATACTAAACCCGACACGACGGTGGAACGAACCGGCGGCTGGTGGCCGAAGTACTCGGCATACACTTGGTTGAAGTGAGCGAAATCCGCACGATCCACTAACCACACGGTAATTTTGACTACATGCTCAAGGTTGCAGCCAGCTTCAGCCAACAGGGCTTCAATATTTTTGACGCATTGACGGGTTTGAACTTCGATCCCTGGGCCAGCTAGCCGTCCCTGACCAGTCAAGCCTAATTGCCCCGAGAGGAAAACAAAATCACCGGCACGCATTCCCTTCGAAAGAGGCAGGATCGTGCCTTCGGCCAGGGTTAGCGCCCCCCCTATCGTTTGTCGAGTCATCAGCCTCTCCTGAGTTCGTTTGATCAAGGCAATCCTCCAGAGCGCCTAAAGCTTACTTCGGAGAGCCGAAAACTAAAACGCTTTACCCTTCGATTGGATTCAGAACTCGCGCGCAGGAAATTAAGATTTAACGCTTCGTGAGAAATTCTGCCATCCGGCGCTGCGGCTCGCCTGCCGCGTACGCGGCTTGCATGCCTGCTATCGCCGCCGCGCGAGCGCTTTCAAATCCGGCAAGTACCTCCTCTCGGAAGCGCGCCTTAGTAGCGACGAACGCAACCCGAGATTTAGCCGCGAGTGCTCGCGCCTGGGCGTAAGCAGTTTCAGTTAACTCAAGCGCTGGCACAATCTCATTCAATAAGCCGAGACGACGGCATTCCTCGGCATGAAGTATGCGCCCCGAAAACGATAACTCTTGATTAAGGCTGAGCGGCAAATAAAACCGCATGAGGTATGCGCCCATGATGCTAGGCAGCCCGGCGTTGATCTCCGGTTGGGTCACGCGGGTACGCGGATGGCCGATCCGCCAATCTGCGACGAGCGCCATTTGGTAGCCACCGCCTGCGGCGACTCCGTTGAGCGCAACTACTACTGGTTTATCCACTAATAAAATCTGGCGATAACACTCGCTGATCTCTGTAAACCACGCCGGGACCTCCGCTACAGTCAACGCTTGCGCTTCCTTGAGATCAACGCCAGCACAAAACGCCCGTTCACCGACGCCCGTGAGCACTACCGCTGCGACCGCTGGATCACTGTGCGCTTGGCGTAACGCGGCAACTATTGCGTTGGCCATCGCGCGGCTCAAGGCATTTAAAGCTGCCGGCCGATTAAGGCTCAATACCCGGATTTCGCCGCGATCCTCGGTCAGCACTAATGTCGCGCCATTCATCGCGGGTGAATCCTTCGAAAACACTCAGGCATTTTAATCATCTCCACCAACTCGCTTGGGTTCCTCGCAGGCACACGGCCATTCGATCCGGTAACGGGCCTCTTCTGCGCATCGCGACTTGCTTGACAACCATAAGCTGTTTCGTGAGTCTCCTGCTAACTAATAGCTCGCGAGCCACACAAACTCCATGTCCCGTCTCCTCTCCAAAGATCGCATTATCGCCCCGCCGAACTTTAATCGTTGGCTAATTGCCCCGGCCGCGCTCGGGATCCATCTATGCATTGGTTCCGTCTACGCCTGGAGTTTATTCAACCCGGCGTTGATCAAACGGCTGGGGGTGGTAACCAGCGCCGCCGATGACTGGAGCCTGAAAAGCGTGGTGTGGATTTTTACGGTCGCCATTGTCTTTCTCGGATTATCGGCGGCGCTCACCGGCAAATGGCTCGAACAGGTCGGGCCGCGCATGGTCGGAGTGGTCTCGACCTGTTGTTGGTCTGGCGGGTTCGTGCTCGGCGGGACGGGGATACTCACGGGACAGCTCTGGCTGTTGTATCTCGGCTATGGCGTCATCGGCGGCTGCGGCCTTGGCTTAGGCTATGTCTCACCCGTGAGCACCTTGATTCGCTGGTTCCCTGATCGCCGGGGTATGGCCACTGGTATCGCGATCATGGGTTTCGGCGGAGGCGCGATGTTAGCCAAACCGCTGATCGGCGGGTTGATCAAATTCTATTACCGCGCCGCCGATTACCTCGGTCCCGTCGAGCAACTCGAGCTTGTCACCAAAGGCGGCCGCAGGCTCGTCGAAGTGGGCGGAGAGCTGCGCGAAGTGGTCGTTGTTGGTGCCAACGATCTCGCGGCGATGATCGAACCGGGGCGTGAAGGCGTCTATCTCGTCGCCACTGGTTCCGCGGGCGTTGCGGAGACGTTCTTTACGTTAGGCGCGATCTATTTCGTGATTATGCTGTGCGCGGCATTCGCGTATCGCGTGCCGGCAGCCGGTTGGAAACCCGCCGGTTGGGAGCCACCGCCGGAGAACGATGGTCACGGCAAGATGATCACTCAGCACGAAGTCGACATTGACGAAGCCTTAAAAACCCCGCAATTCTATCAGCTGTGGATCGTGCTGTGTTTCAACGTCACCGCCGGCATCGGTGTACTCGCGGTCGCGCAAACCATGATCACAGAGATTTTCGGCTCCAGTCTGCCCGGGATCGTCGACGCCGAGTTCGCCGCAACCTATGTCTTGATGATCAGCCTGTTCAATATGCTCGGTAGATTCATTTGGGCGAGCGCTTCGGATTATCTCGGGCGTCGTTTAACCTATTGGATATTCTTCAGTCTCGGCATTGCGCTGTATTGTTCGATTCCGTACGTCGCGCTGCAAGTCAGTGCAACACCGGAGGTTTCGTGGCTAGTGATGTTCTACGGGGCAACACTCCTGATCTTCACGATGTACGGCGGCGGCTTCGCGACGATCCCGGCCTACCTCGCCGATATGTTCGGCACTCGCTATGTGGGCGGCATTCACGGGCGCTTACTCACCGCGTGGAGCACGGCGGGGGTACTCGGACCGCTCGCAATCACTTCGTTGCGCGAGAATGCGGTCGGCCGTGCTATCGGAGATCTGGTCGCGCGCATTGAGCCTGCACTGTTCGAAACCACCTTCGGTGCCAGCACTCAGCAATTAGACGCCCTGGTCAAAGCAAAAACCGTCACGATCGCGAAGCTCATGGAAATCGCGCCGACCGGCACCGTTGACCCAACGCCGAGTCTCTATAACCAAACCATGTATTTAATGGCCGCACTGCTGTTGATTGCCCTAGTCGCGAATGCTTGCATGCGCCCGGTGCACCCCAAGCACCATATGCGCGAGGGAGAATGATTCAATGTTAATGACTGGCGAGGAATACCGGGAAAGTTTGCGACGCTACGCGCCGCGCGTCTTTGTCGACGGCGATCGGATCACCTGCGTCGCCGACGAACCGCGTCTGCGGCCCGGCATTAACGCACTCGCGATCACCTACGACTATGCCTTGGATCCGCGCTATCGCGCGCTGTCGGTGGTTGCTGGCGATACACCGGAACAAACGGTTAATCGCTTTCTCGCGCTCAATTACACCAGCAGCGATCTCCTAGCGAAACTCGAGTACGTCCGGCTCGTGTGTCAGGAAACCGGTTGCGCGATGCGCTATTTATCGATGGACGGACTGAACGCACTCCATCAACTGACTTATCGCCTCGACCAAGATCGCGACGGTGAATATCACGCGCGCTTCGCGACCTACCTTGCGCACGTCCAAGCTGAAGACTTGACCGTCGGTATCGCGATGACGGACGCCAAGGGCGACCGTAGCCTGCGACCGCACGAGCAGGCGGTTCCAGACACCCACGTTCATGTGGTCGAGCGGTGTGCTGACGGAATTGTCATTTCCGGCACCAAGGCGATTGTCACCGCGGCACCGTATGTACACGAACTACTGGTCGTGCCTGGACGCGCGATGACACCAGCCGATAAGGCATTTGCAGTGGCGTGCGCCGTGCCGATCGATGCACCGGGCCTGACGATTGTCGCGCGCCCCGCTGGCCGGCCCGGTGTTGCGAAGGCGTTGTTCAGCGGAAAATACGGGCAAACCACCGGCGTGTGTTTATTCGACCGAGTATTCGTGCCCTGGGACCGTGTGTTTCTGTGCGGAGAGACCGAGCACTCGGAGTTCCTAACGAAGTCTTACGCGAATCATCACCGACATACCTGCATCGGCGCACGCGCGGGCTTCGGCGATTTGTTGATCGGTGCCGGCGCGCTGATGCTGGACGCGAACGGGCTCGCCGCTAAGCTGCCCGCGCATTTGCGCGACACCATGGTGGAACTCATTAAGCTCGTCGAAGGGATCTATGCCTGCGGCATAGCGTCATCGGTCTATGCCGAAAAAGATCCGGCAGGAAACATTGAGCCCGAAGCCGTGTTCGCGAATATCGGCAAGTTGTTGCTCGCAACTCAGATTTACGACATGCACCGGCTCGCACATCAACTGTCGGGTGGCCTAATCGTCGCGCTGCCGAACCCCGAAGAGGATCACAATCCTGAGACCCGCGCCGAACTCGCGACGGTGTTGGCAGGGCGTCCCGACATTCCCTACGAAAAGCGGGCACAGGTCGCGCGGTTCATTGAAGATTTAACGGCCTCGGACGCCGGCGGTTGGATGTCGGTAATCAGTCTTCACGGTGGTGGTTCGCCGGAGGCGATGAAGCGCGAAATCTATCGGCGCTATCCGATCCCGGCGCGGCAACGACTCGTGAGTCAATTAATTGATCGTGGCTTGGTAGCGCAGGGCTCCGAGCGCCTACTTGCGGCGCAGCCGGGGCAGTGCTGCGAGACGGGTTGCGTGGTGCCGACAGCGCCGCAACCGGCTTTGCTCAACACGGGTTCGGATCCGTAGGCCCTACATTTTCGTCGCATCGCGTCCCAATTAAACTACGGATCAGGCTTGCAGCGGCCTGTCGAACCGATTGATCAGCACCAAGGCGAGGATCACCAAGCTTCCGCCGATGAGCAAGCCCGGGCTCGGCACCTCGCCTAAAATGAGCGCTGACAATAACACCCCGAAGATGGGCACCAGATTGATATACGCGGAGGTTGTCACCGCGCCAATTTTCTGGACCGCCTCGTAGTACCACAGAAATCCGATCGCCGAATTCACGATGCCAAGAAATATGATCATCGCAAGCGCGGCGGGATCGTGCAGCAGCCTCGGCACTACTTCCCAATCGAGCGCGACGAACGGCGCGAGCATGACGGTGCCGAATAGCGTTGCGAAGTAGGTTACTTCCAGTGGCGAGTACATCGTCAGCAACGTGCGGCCCGCGACCGAGTACCAGGCCCAACTCGCGGCGCTCGCGAGGATCAACCATTCGCCCATTCCGATCGCTCCGAGCAGACTTGAGAGAACCCCGTCGCTGACGACCACGGCGGTGCCGATGATGCCAAGCAGGATACCTACGACCGCACCGGCCCGGTAGCGACGTCCGAGGAAGACCGCGTCGATCAGCGCCACCATGATCGGGATCGTCGCGAAGATCACGTTCGCGCGATTCGCCTGCGTGGTTTCAACCCCCATGAAGACGAGGATACTGTGTAAACAGATTCCGCTAAATCCAAGTATCGCAAAAGCAATTAAGTGCCGCGTGGTAAGGCGCGGAGACTTCCCCTGCACCCGAATGAAGATGTGCAGCGCGCAGGCGGCGATCAGGAAGCGACCAAAGGCGAGCGCATAAGGCGCGGTGTAATCCGCCAGCAGCCGCGCGATGATGGGGGTTAGTGCCCAAAACGCCGTGGCAATGATCAGTTTCAATTGTATTTTGGCGTGAGTGGTCATGTGGTCGCCACAGGTCGTGGGATCTGTAGCGTAAGGGGGTGATGGCCGTAATGCGATAGAGCTGATGACCGGACGGTGCCCAGTGAAGGCCGCTCATAGTCCCTTCGATATCAGGGCAGGGCACCCCAAGCGTACCGGAGGAATTGCTGAGGTCGGCCCGTCCGTTCTTCTATACATCGGGATGAACAGGCGAGAAGCTGATTCTCGAAAACGTTTTGCCGAGCCGCAGCCCTTGCTGTCGACCGGTCGGGATTCGGCCGGCGACCTGGTTGCACCTAAACAGACAATTTCAAATCAGTGCGCGAAGTCGAGTACGGTGTACACTACGCGCGAACCTGCAAGGCTGGCTCTTTCGAGTCCCTGCGTCACCGCCTAGGAGTACTTCCACGTACTTATGGGATTAGCACTTATGTTATTTGCATTTTTACCAGTAATTATAAAATTAATTAAAGAAATAGCTGATAAAATAAAGATCTTCTACCGAACAATACCAAATTTTTTCATGGAAACTGTTCCAGAATTTTTTTCTGACAAATTCGGTAAAATTAAAGATTTTGCGCTGGATTTTGTGGGTGATATTCTAGGAGCACTTTCATCGGCCTAAGCCGCGAGTTCTCAATCGTCGATATTCAGTCAAAATGGTTACACGCGAGCCAGGGGGTGAGAACGGCCAAATGAAACGTAGCGACAAACGAGTCTTGACCACCCATGTCGGCAGCCTCCCACGCGCGCGCGCGCTTTCTGATCTCTTAATTGCTGATGAAGACAGACGCCCTATCGACCGCGCCGAGCTAGACCGCCTGGCTCGCGTCGGGGTCGAGCATGTCGTGGCCCAACAGCTCGCCAGTGGGGTGGATGTAATTAATGACGGTGAACAACCCCGGGTAGGCTTTCAGACCTATGTCGGTCAACGCCTCGAAGGCTTTGGCGGTATCAGCCAGCGGGATCCCTTCAAAGACTTCGCGGATTACCCCGACTTCCGCCAGATCTGGATCAACCGCGGCATGGTGATGTCGAAAGTATTTGATGCCCCAGCGGCGACCAGCCCAGTGAAATACAAAGATCTGGCACCCGCTAGCCGTGAGTGCGACCTGTTTGACGCGGCCCTTAGGCCCCATGCCGGCAAGTACACTGAGTCTTTCATGACTGCGGCGTCACCGGGCATAGTGTGTACGACTATGCGTAACAACGGGGCCTACGATTCCCACGAAACCTATGTCCACGCCGTCGCGCGCGAACTTCAGAAGGAATACGAACTCATCCATCAGCGTGGCTACGTGCTTCAATTGGACTGCCCGGATCTCGCGATGGAATGGCATGGCATGTTCCAGAACGGCACCTTGAAACAATTCCAAAAAGCCGTCGAAGTGCATATTGCGGCGATCAATGAAGCCTGCGTGAACATTCCGGCCGACCGCATCCGTTTGCATGTGTGCTGGGGTAATTACGACGGCCCGCACGATTGTGATGTGCCGTTGGAAGACATCTTCCCGATCATCATGGAAGCGAACGTGGGTGCGTTCTCGGTCGAATTCGCCAACCCGCGTCATCAACATGAATACGCCGCGCTGAAGAAACATCCTCTGAAGAAGGACAAAATTTTAATTCCGGGGGTGATCGATTCGACGGTTAATTACATCGAGCACCCGCAAGTGGTATGCAACCGCATTCTTGAAGCCGTAGGCGTGGTGGGTGATCGCGAGCGTGTGATTGCCGGCGCGGATTGCGGTTTTGGGACGTTTGCCGGTTGGGAAATGGTCGCCGCCTCTGTCGTGTGGAAGAAATTCGAAGCGCTGGCCGAAGGCGCGGCCCTCGCGTCGAAAAAGCTCTGGGGCTAGAAGTGAAACACATTTATCAAAAGATCAAAGAAGACCCGCGCTTTCGCGAATTAGAGAGCAAGCGCCGAAACTTCACCTGGCTCATGGTTGGAATCATGCTCGCCAACGACTTCTGGTACATCTGCGCCACCGCGTTCTACCCTGAGCACGGCTATGCGCGATTTTGGGGAACGCCCATCGGCGAAGGCTACGCCACCACGTGGGGAATCGTGATTGGCTTCCTCCAAACCATTCTTTTCATCGTGCTGGTCGGCGTGTACATCTATCGCGCCAACAACGAATTCGACACTTTGAAGGACGCCATTGTCGCCGACGCGCGCCGTGCCGCGGGGGAGAAGCCATGAAAATACTCCGCGCCTCATCCCTCCTGTTGCTCGCCACGCCCTTGGCCGCATTGGCCCAAGCCGCGGCAGCGCCACCTAAACTCAATGTCATCGCCATCTCCATGTTCCTGGTATTTGTCGCGGTTTCGCTCGGGATCACCGTCTGGGCGGCGTTTCGCACTAAGAACACCAGCGATTTTCTCGCCGCCGGCGGGCGGATCTCCGGCTTTCAGAACGGCCTCGCGATTACCGGTGACTGGTGCTCGTCCGCCGCCTTGATGGGGATCGCCGCGCTGATTTATACCACCGGCTTTGATGGTTTGATTTATTCCGTCGTGCCGTTCGGGGCCTGGCCCTTGATGATGTTCCTGATGGCCGATCGTCTCCGGAATCTCGGCAAGTACACCATCGCGGACATCGTGTCCCTGCGCTTCGACCGGGTGCAGATCCGCACCCTCGTCGCGGTCTCGAGTCTAGTGTTCGTGATCGGTTATCTGATTGTGCAGCTAGTCGGAGCCGGGACATTAATCTCGAATCTTTTCGGGCTACCTTACGCCACGGCCGAGATGATCATCGGCGTGCTGATCGTGCTCTATGTGGCTTTCGGCGGAATGATCGCGACGACTTATGTGCAGCTTGTGAAAGCGGTATTACTGTTGTCGGGCGCCTCGTTCATCACATTCGCGGTGCTCGCGCGTTTCAATTGGTCGCCGGATGCGCTGTATGCGGCGGCGGCGTCGATTCATCCGAGCAAGGAAGCGGTGATGCAACCTGGTGGTTTGCTGCCAGATCCGATCTCTGCCATCTCGTGCGGCATCATGCTGCTGTTCGGTGGTGCGGCGATGCCGCATGTCTTGATGCGTTTCTTCACCGTCCCGAACGCGAGGGAAGCGCGTAAATCGGTGTTTTACGCCGCGAGTTTCATCGGCTACTTCTACTTGCTGACGTTTGTGATCGGTTATGGCGCTATCGCTTTTGTGATGAAGGATCCGCGATTCCTGGACGCGAACGGCGCAATTATCGGCGGACCGAACATGGCCGCAATCCATCTCTCGGAAGCGATGGGCGGAGACTATTTCTTAGGCTATATCGCAGCCGTCGCGTTCGCGACCATTGTCGCCGTTGTCGCAGGTTTAACGATCGCGGGGGCCTCCGCGATCTCGCACGATCTGTATGCGAACGTCTTCCGTCATGGCAAGGCCACTGACCGGGAGGTCGTTAAGGTGTCGCGGATTGCGGCTGTCGTGATCGGTGTCATTGGCATCGTGCTCGGCATCGCCTTCAAGGATCAAAACATCGCCTACATGATCGTGATCCCGTTCACCGTCAGCTCCTCAGTATTCTTCCCACTGCTATTCTTATCAATGTATTGGCGCGGCCTGACGACCACTGGTGCGGTCGTCGGCGGCTCGGTCGCCTTGGTAATGGGAATCGTGCTGTTGGTATTAGGACCTACTATGTGGAAAGAAATCCTCGGGCACGCGGAGGCGATCTTTCCCTACAAATATCCAGCACTGTTTACAATCACCACTTCGTTCCTGACGATGATCATCGTCTCGAAATTAGATACTAGTGACCGGGCCAAACGCGAGATCGCCGAATTCGACGATCAGTTTGTCCGGTCGCAAACTGGCCTTGGTGCCGAAGAAGCGGCCCAACACTGAAGAAAGTGTAAAACGATCGCGGGTCCGTTGTGGGCCCGCGTAGGCGTCAAATGCACCGGCTCTACCGACTCATCGACGAGGATCCGCGCTTTCATGCCCTGCAACGCAGCCGCAGCCGCTTCGCATGGTCCCTGGTCGCCTTGGTCTTAACGGGCTACTACAGCTTCGTTTCCGTCATTGCCTTCGCACCCGCTCTATTTGCGCGGGCCTTGTATGAGGGCACCACCATCTCTATCGGATTGCTCGCGGCCCTCGCGGTCTTACTGCTGAGCATCGGGCTAACCGGGCTATATATCGTCAGGGCCAATCGCGTTTTCGATCGACTAAACCGCACCATCGTCGACGACGCGAGGTCGCGCTTCGAACACCGTTAAGGTCTGTACCAGATGAACATTATCGCGATCATGATGTTCCTAGGGTTTGTCCTGGTGACCTTGGGGGTGACTTTTTGGGCCGCGCGGCGTACGCGTACGACCAAGGATTTCTACGCCGCAGGCGGCCGCATCACAGGCTTTCAGAACGGCCTCGCAATCGCCGGCGATTTCATGTCGGCGGCGACCTTTCTGGGGGTCACGGGCTTGATCTTTTCGCACGGTTTCGACGGCTTAATCTATGTCATTGGCGGTGTCGCCGGCTGGCCGATCGTGTTGTTCCTGCTTGCAGAGCGCCTGAAGAACCTCGGCAAGTACACGTTTTCAGATGCGGTGTCGTTGCGACTACAAGCAACTCCCCTGCGCTGCCTCGCCGCGACCGGCTCGCTTGTCGCGGTGGTCCTGTACCTGATCGGACAAATGGTTGGAGCGGGAAAATTGATCGAAGTGTTATTTCATGTCGATTATGAGGTGGCAGTGTGCACCATCGGCGCGCTGATGGTGCTCTACGTCAGCTTCGGGGGAATGATCGCAACGACGTGGGTGCAGATTATCAAAGCCTCGCTACTGCTCGCGGGCGGCAGTTTACTGGCGTTTTTAGTTTATGCGCGACTGGGTTTCTCGTTCGACACGATTCTACGCACCGCGATGAGTCACCACACTTTTGGTGACGCGATGCTAGCGCCCGGCCATCTCATCTCGGATCCGCTTTCGGTGATCTCGCTCGCCACGACGCTGGTGTTCGGCACGGCGGGCTTACCCCATATTTTGATGCGCTTTTTTACGGTCCGCGACGCAGTCGAGGCACGTCGCTCGGTTTTCTTCGCGGCCAGCTTCATTGGCTATTTCTATATCCTGATTTTCATCCTCGGCTTTGGCGCGGTCGCACTCGTCACCGCCGAGACGGGCTATTTCGATCCCGCCACTAAGCTCCTCGTTGGGGGTGGCAACATGGCTGCCATCCATCTCTCGCATGCTGTCGGGGGCAATGTGTTCCTCGGTTTTATTTCGGCGGTATGTTTCGCGACGATCCTGGCGGTGGTCTCGGGCCTGACGTTATCCGGAGCCTCCGCGATTTCGCATGATCTGTATGCCAATGTCATTCGTCCCCAGGCAAGCGAACACGACGTCGTCAGAGTTTCAAAATTCTCCGCGCTTGTCCTCGGTGCAATTGCCGTCGCGCTTGGGCTCGTATTCGAAAATCAGAACGTCGCGTACATGGTCATGTTGGCGTTCACGATCGGTGCGAGCGTCAATTTTCCGCTGCTGTTCCTCGCCATGTATTGGAAAGACCTGACGACGCGTGGGGCATTGATTGGCGGCTATTTAGGCCTTGCCACTGCCGTTGGCGGCATCGTCTTCGGTCCAACCGTGTGGGTGGAAGTGCTTGGTCACGCGACGCCGCTGTTCCCCCATAAGTATCCTGGGATCTTCGCGTTAGTGATTGCCTTCGGCGGAAGTATCGCTGGATCTCTGTTAGACCGCAGTGCGCGTGCAGCACGCGAGCGCGCCGGGTTTCGCGATCAATTCATCCGCTCGCAGACCGGAGTCGGTTCGGAAGCCGCCAGCGTGCATTGAGCACAGGGAAAGTATAAAGATTTTCCCGGGCTAGCCGCTCCGCAACACCGACAGCACCTCGTCCAACATCTTCTTCGCGTCCCCGAACAGCATCCGATTGTTCTCTTTGTAGAATAGCGGATTGTCGACCCCTGCGTAACCGGACGCCATCGAACGTTTCATCACGATCGAGGTTTTCGCCTTCCACACTTCAAGCACGGGCATGCCGGCGATTGGACTACCAGGATCTTCCTGTGCGGCGGGGTTCACGATGTCGTTCGCACCGATCACCATCACCACGTCGGTCTGCGGGAATTCGTGGTTGATCTCGTCCATCTCGGCGACGATGTCGTAAGGAACTTTTGCTTCCGCGAGCAGCACATTCATATGCCCCGGCATGCGACCAGCCACCGGGTGAATCGCGAAATGCACGTCGATTTTCCGTTCGCGCAGCAGCTTCGTGATCTCAAACACCGTGTGCTGCGCTTGAGCTACCGCCATGCCGTAGCCCGGCACGATGATCACCTTCGACGCATTGCGCAGCAACTCGGCGGTTTCTTCCGCGGCAATCGGCAGGACTTCACCCTGCGGACCACCGCCGGAACTCACGACAGTTCCGCCCGCGGTGCCGAAACCGCCGGCGATCACACTGAGGAAATGGCGATTCATCGCGCGGCACATAATGTAAGAAAGGATCGCGCCAGAAGATCCGACCAGTGCGCCAATCACAATCAGCAGATCGTTGCCGAACATGAAACCAGTGGCCGACGCGGCCCAGCCCGAGTAGCTGTTCAACATCGACACCACCACTGGCATATCCGCGCCGCCGATCGCCATCACCATGTGAATACCGAAAGCGAGTGCGATACCAGTCATGATCATCAAGAGGAACGTACCGCTGAGTCCCGAATCCACGTTCAAAAACAGCTTGGCGACGAAGATCACACCAAGTAGCCCGGCAAGATTGAGCAAGTGGCGGCCCGGTAACAGCAACGGCTTGCCACTGATCCGGCCAGAAAGCTTGCCGAACGCGATCACCGAGCCCGAGAAGGTCACCGCGCCGATCAAAATGCCGAGATAAATTTCGATCTCGTGGATGGCTTTCTCCACGCCCTTCAACTCAACCGAACTATCGACGTACGTGGCGTACCCAATCAGCACCGCTGCCAAGCCGACAAGACTGTGCATCAATGCCACGAGTTCCGGCATCTCGGTCATCTGCACCTTGTACGCGGCGTAAAGCCCGATCGTTCCGCCGACGCTCATCGCGATGATCACCGGCCAAAGTGAGTCGACTTTTGGCCCCAAGATAGTGGCAAGGATCGCGAGCGCCATGCCGGCAATGCCATAGTAATTGCCACGTCGTGCAGTCTCCGGCGTGCTCAAGCCACCGAGACTCAAGACAAAAAGAATCGTCGCGATGATGTAAGAAACTGTGACTAAGCCTTCGTTCATGTCTTACTCCGAGCGCCGAAACATGCGCAGCATGCGCTGAGTGACCGCGAAGCCGCCGGCCATGTTGACTGTGGTCAGCGCCAACGCCACCCCGGCGAGGAGCTTCATTATTACGCTGGGCGCCGCGACCTGAATCAACGCGCCGATCGCAATGATGCTGCTGATCGCGTTCGTCACGCTCATCAACGGTGTATGCAGCGCGGGAGTCACGTTCCAAATCACCATGTAGCCGACGAAGCACGCGAGCACGAAGACCATGAAGTGCGACATGAACGCCGCCGGTGCGACATTGCCCAACGCGAACAGCGCCGCCCCCAGCACTGCAAAGAGGAGTGCATTGCTAATCGCGGCGGGGATTAGAGGTTTCTTCGGCGCAGGTGGCGTGAAGACCGGTGCCGCGCCATTTACTACGGGCGGTGCCCCGGATAATTTCGGCGCGGGCGACGGCCAGGTGATCATGCCCTCTTTGACCACTGTCGCGCCGCGGATCATTTCGTCGTCCATGTTGACGATCGCAATCCCATCCTTATTCACACACAGCTCTTCGAGCACACGCAACAGGTTGGTTGAATAGAGCTGGCTTGACTGACGCGCCATGCGGCTTGGCATATCCGTGTATCCGACAATCGTGACGCCATGCCGCATCACCACCTGGCCGGGCACCGTAAGTTCGCAGTTGCCGCCTTGTTCAGCCGCAAGATCCACGATCACGCTGCCATCCTGCATCGCCTCGACCATGCCGGCGCTGATCAACTTCGGCGCAGGTTTGCCTGGAATGAGCGCGGTGGTAATCACGATATCGACTTCCATGCACTGCTTCGCGGTGGTGTCGCGCTGCGCCTTTTGATAGCCCTCGCTCATCACCTTCGCGTAGCCACCAACTCCGCCGCCTTCCTCTTCGTAATTCACTTCGACGAAGTCGGCACCGAGGCTTTTCACCTGATCTTTCACTTCCGGCCGCGTATCCATCGCGCGCACGATCGCGCCCAACCCATTCGCCGCACCAATCGCCGCCAAACCGGCAACCCCCGCCCCGATCACAAAAACTTTCGCCGGAGGTACCTTCCCTGCCGCAGTGACCTGTCCAGTAAAGAATCGACCGAAATGCTGTGCGGCTTCAATTACAGCCCGATACCCCGCGATATTCGCCATCGACGAAAGCGCATCGAGTTTCTGCGCGCGCGAAATCCGTGGCACGCTGTCCATCGCGAGCGCGGTAACACGGCGCGCGGCTAAGCGCTCCATTAAATCGGGATTCTGCGCCGGCCATAGAAAGGAAATCAGAAGCGCGCCTTCGCGCAGTAAATCGATCTCGTGGCAGGCAAGTTCTGGACGCTGTTCGGGTGCCCGCACCTTAAGGACTATATCGGCACTCGCCCAAAGGCTGCGCGGATCGTCCACGATTTCGACTCCGAACTCGCGGTACGCCTCGTCGCTAAAATCGGCCGCGATCCCAGCGCCTTTCTGCAACGACACGCTAAACCCGAGCTTGATTAACTTCGACGCCACCTCCGGCGTCGTCGCGACCCGCCGTTCACCGGCATGGATCTCCTGCGGAATTCCAATACGCACCTACACTCTCCTCCGAAAAAAATGCTTCGCCACAAACGCCGTTACCGGCGCCGCGGAAACGCAATTCGCTGGAAAATCGAAATGCCGAGAGTCGATCCGAAAGGCGGAGCCGGACAGTCGCTTAGGCAATACGCCGAACCCGCGCGCCCCTGCCCGCACGTACGGTTTCGCCACCCCTAAGGGCCGCGCATTGTCGCAACTTGCCCGGCCCTCGGCTACCCTCGAGTCCGCCGACCACAGCGGTTGCGGCCCAAGCACCACGACCGGCACAATACCCGGACGCGCCCATAGCTCAGTTGGATAGAGTACCTGGCTTCGAACCAGGTGGTCGGGAGTTCGAGTCTCTCTGGGCGCGCCATTAAATCAACGGGGGGTATGTATCACCTACCCCATTTCACCGTACAAGCCGATATACCCCTGCACATACAAGGGCTTGAAGATGACTCTCGGCGAGGAAAAATGCGGGATTCTGACCGAAAACGCGGGGGAAATTGATTTGCTTAATACATTCCGCCGCAGGTTTACTGCTGTGAATTTATTTATTAATAATTGCGAATTAAGGGGAATTAATTCAATTCGAGCTACTGCA
>SHZM01000071.1 GCA_009692265.1 Gammaproteobacteria bacterium | reverse complement strand
TGAACAATAAAATCCGTGTGTTGCAGCGTCGCGCCTACGGACTGCGTGACGAAGAATACCTTCGATTGAAGACCCTCACCTGCATGTTGCCTAAGCTTTGACCGAAAAATGATCAAGTTTTACCCACACTAAGTCCGGAAGACCCAAAATAGGAGGCTCGATGGACGCCAAAACTTTATTTTCGCTCGGGTTCGACGCCAGCCGTTTACAACGGGTCAAGCACCGGATCGAAACCGACATCGCTGCGGATCTCTACGACGGTGCCGCGTTAATCGTTGCGCGCCGCGGGGAGGTGGCATTGCGAATCGTGACAGGCTTCGCCGATCGTGCGAGCGGCCGACACCTCGCGGCCGACGCTGTCTTTGTCTCGTTCTCGGTCGGCAAGCAGTTCACGAATGCGCTGGTGTTGAACCGCATCGAGCGCGGCGATCTGCACCTCGCGCAACAGGTCGGCGACATTCTGCCGGCGTTCCGCAGTCGAGGGCTGCGCGAGATTACCTTGTTCCAACTGCTTACCCACACCAGCGGCATTCTGTCGGCGATCCCCAGTGTGCCGGTCGAGACCCTGATCAGTATCGAACGCCTGGCTGACTACATCGGTCAGCAGCGACCGGAAGCCGCACCGGGGACCAAGGTGAATTATTCGATCATCGCGGCGCATTCGGTCATGGCACACATGGTGCGCACAGTCGATGGCGGCAAGCGATCTTTTACCCAGATTCTGCGCGAAGACTTGTTTGAACCGCTGGGGATGCACGATACCTGTTTGGGTACTCGGCCTGAATTACTGAATCGGCTCTGCCCAATCGTCGCGAAATACACCGAGCCCGGCATGTTTTACCCGGCCGATGTCACGGGAATCGGCCATGTATTGATGCTCGACGGTGCCGAGATCCCGGCGGGCGGTTACCTGACGACGATCGACGATCTGCATCGCTTTGCGCAAATGCTCGCGCGCGGCGGCGAGTTGGACGGTACGCGGATCTTGTCGCCTCGCACGTTGCGCTACTGCGCGCAAAACCATACCGGCGCCAAACCGAATGAACTTTTCAGTTACACGCGCGATACCCGTGGGTGGTCGCCGTACCCTGCGAATATCGGAATAGGATTTTTTGTTCGCGGTCACGGCGTCCAGCCGGGCCCGATGAGTAATTTATCCAGCCCCACCACGTTTTGCGGTTGGGGCGCGGGATCGACATGTTTTTGGGTAGACCCTGCCGAAGACCTGAGCTTCTCGTTTCTGTCGAGCGGCTTGCTCGAAGAGACTTATCACATGGAACGTCTACAACGCCTTGCCGATCTCGTCGTCACCTCATTAATCGATTAGGGCTACAGGATGAATACACTTTTTTCGGTCGCGGGCAAGACGGCGCTGATCACCGGCGGATCGCGTGGCATCGGCTTGATGATTGCCCGTGGCTATGTCGAAGCTGGCGCACGGGTGTATATCACCTCGCGCAAGCAGGCGGTGTGTGATGCGGCTGCGGCCGAGCTGTCAACGCTCGGGTCCTGCATTTCCTTGCCAGCGGATCTCGTGCAGATGAGTGAGATTGAGCGAGTGGCGGGGCTGCTGGCCGCACGCGAAGCGAAGCTCGACATTCTCGTGAACAATGCCGGTGCGACGTGGGGATCGACTATCGATGAGTTTCCCGAATCCGGCTGGGACAAGGTGATGGACTTGAACGCGAAGTCGGTTTTTTTCCTGACCCAGAAGTTATTACCATTAATCGAGAAGGCGGCGAGTGCGGAAAATCCGGCGCGGGTCATTAATGTGGGCTCGATAGACGGCATGCATACCTCGATCTTCGAGAATTATTCGTATGCGGCGTCGAAGGCCGCGGTTCACCACTTGACGAAAATCTTGGCGGCCTATTTAGCGAGCCGACACATTACCGTGAACGGGATCGCGCCAGGCCCGTTCCTGACCGACATGATGGCGCCCATGGTCGCGCGCATGGGCGACACGATCGTCAACAACATACCGCTGAAACGGATGGGCACCGCAGACGATGCGGTGGGGATCGCAACTTTCCTGGCGTCGCGCGCCGCGAATTACATCACCGGCGTCGTCATTCCGGTCGATGGCGGGATCATGGCGGCGTCTTGAGACGACGGAACCAACGAGTCAAATCCAAATCGAGTCTCATGCCATGCCTAGCTATCTTCCTTGCGTTGAGATAGAACCGACCCAACCGGCGACCGCCGCGGTGATCTGGCTCCACGGCCTCGGTGCGAGTGGACATGATTTCGAACCGATCGTGCCGGACCTGGCGCTGCCAAAAGCTCTCGCCGTGCGGTTTGTATTTCCGCACGCACCTCAAATTCCGGTAACGATCAATAACGGCATGCGAATGCCGGCGTGGTACGACATCTTCGAAATGAATTTAGAGCGCAAACCGGACGAAACACAACTGGTGAAGTCGGCTCTCGCGGTGGGGGAGTTGATCGCACGCGAAATGGCACGCGGGATTTCCAGCGAGAAAATCGTGTTAGCTGGATTTTCACAAGGTGGTGCGGTTGGATTTCAGCTGGCGCTCACCTATCCGCATCGCCTTGCCGGGTTGCTTGCTCTGTCGACTTATTTCGCGACGCGCAAAAGTATCGTGCCGCATCCGATTAACGCGAAACTGCCGATCGCGGTCCATCACGGTCAGTACGATCAAATGGTCGCTGAAAAAATAGGGCGGCAGAGCGCGGAGGTGCTGAACGAATGGGGCTATCCCGTCGAATACAAAACCTATCCGATGGAACATTCGGTGTGCCCGCCACAGATCCGCGACATTGGCGTGTGGTTGGCGGCACGCTTAAGCTAGCGGCGTGAAAGTCGAACGGCTAAGTGCGATCACGCTTGCCACCCACGATATGGCGCGGGCGGTTCAATTCTATCGCACGCTGGGGTTTGCGATTCGTCACGGTGACGAACACGCCGAGTTCACGTCTTTTGCCTTCGGCTCGAACTATTTGAATTTGATCGCCGTACCGGCCACGCGACAATGGAGCTGGTGGGGACGGGTTATTTTTTACGTCGATGATGTCGACACCTTTTACGCCAATGCCATCGCGCACGGTTTTCAACCGGAAGCCCCGCCGCGCGACGCCCCGTGGGGAGAACGCTATTTCCATCTCTCCGATCCCGATCGTCACGAGCTGAGCTTTGCGCACCCGCTACGATCCGTGCCAGTCCCCTGAGGATCCGCGGATGGACATAGCGTGGACGACGTACTTCGAGCAGCCGCGCTATCGGTCACCGTTCCCCTCAGTTGCCAACGGCATCGAGGTGCGGCCTCACCCGGTTGTGATCGTCGGCGCGGGCGCTGTAGGCCTGTGCGTGGCGTTGGGCCTGGCGCGCCAAGGCGTGCGATCGGTGGTGATCGAAGCGGATGACAGCGTGTGCATCGGCAGTCGGGCGGTGTGTATTTCGCGACGCAGCCTGGAAATCCTAGACACCTTCGGGCTTGCGCAAACCTTCGTCGAGGCGGGCCTTGCCTAGACTGGCGGCCGCTCGTATCACCGTGAACGCGAAGTGTTTCGCCTGGAAATGCCGCACGATCGGCAGCAAAAATTTCCGCCGATGCTGAATCTTCAACAGTGTTACACGGAAAAATTCTTAGTCGAAGCCGCGGCGCGTCAGAGTGATTTGATCGATCTCCGCTGGCAGTCAAAGGCGACGGCGATCATCTGCACCGCCGAGTCGGTGCGTTTAGATATCGAAAGCGATCAGGGCGGCTACGCGATGAACACCGATTGGCTGGTCGCCTGCGACGGCGCCCGCAGCAGCGTTCGAAACGCGCTGGGTCTGCGCATGCAAGGCACGCACTATGAAGGCGCTTACGTCATCGTCGATATCGAGCTCAAAAGTGCCGCACCGGCGGAACGCCGGGCCTGGTTCGATCCACCGTCGAATCCGGGTTCAACCTTGCTCATGCATAAACAGCCGCGAGATATATGGCGGCTCGATTACCAATTGCGTGATGACGAGGACCCCGAGATCGCGGTGAAACCCGCGAGCGTTATCCCAAGGATTACGAGTCATTTGCGCATGACCGGCGAAACTGGGGAATGGAAACTGGTCTGGATCAGCCTGTACCGCGCCAACGCGCTGACCTTGGAGGCCTATCGGCACGGTCGCGTGCTGTTCGCTGGCGACGCGGCGCACCTTGTGCCCATTTTTGGCGTGCGCGGTTTGAATTCGGGAATTGAGGACGCGAATAATCTCGCGTGGAAACTCGCGATGGTGGTGCAAGGGGCGGCGGCGACGCTGCTCGACAGCTACTCGTCCGAGCGCGTGTTCGCCACCCATGAGAATTTGCGTTACGCGACGAAGAGTACCGAATTCATGGCACCGCCCACGGCGGGGTTTCGCCTGATGCGTGACGGGGTGCTGGCGCTTTCGCCACGGCACGCGTGGTTGGGTTCCTTGATTAATCCCCGTCAGACCGGGGCGAGCGGGTATCCCACCTCGGTGCTCAATGGCCCCGAACAAGGCACCTGGCGCGCCGGCCCACACCCCGGCGCGCCATTACCGGAATGTTGGGTCGCCGCGACTCAGGCGGGCGAGACTCGACCTGGGTTTATCAGCGAGTTAGTGGGGCGTGGTTACACCATGCTGCATTTTTGCAGCGAGCGACGAGCACCGCTGTTGACTCGCGCACCTTTGGCTTGGTGGACTCTCACGCGTGAGGCCCAAACCGACCTCGCAGCCTTCGCTCTCTACGACGCGGAGCCCGAGGCGTATTATCTATTGCGTCCGGACGGGCATGTGTTGGCGCGTTGGCGCGAAGCCGCGGCACAGGAGATCGATCTGGTGTTGAAAATGGAGAATTCCAGTGACCGCGCTTGAACTCGACGAACTGTATACCCAGCTTTGCCACGCCATCGACGCGGCTGGGGCAGGACAGGGCGAAGCCTACCTCGCGCGTCTGGTGTTACTCCTGATCGATGAGATCAGCACTCCTGCTCGGATCAGCACGGCGATTGCGGCGGCGCGGCTCGGGGGAGGCTAAGTCTGCGAGCAATGGGCACCAGAAATCATCATAATCACGTTCCACAATCGCAGACCTGATTAGGGGATCGCATGAGTACTCTGCAAGACGGCAGCGTTGGCCAACTCGACTTCGTCACTCGGCACGGTTTGATGTCCGAGGAACAACTCGCGGCCATCCCCAGAATCAAGGCGCTGATCGAGCAGCATCGATTACGCACCATTCGCATCGCCTGGTGCGATCAGCACGGCCTGGTGCGCGGCAAGCATGTGATGGTCCACGATTTTCTGTTGGCGCTGCGCAATGGCGTCGATTTTCAGACCGCCACTTTGTTCATGGACACCACCAACAACATGGTCGCGCCGCTCTTTGCTAAACAGGCCGGCGGGATCGGTGTTGCCTCGCTGTGCGGTGGTCCGGATGCGATCCTGGTGCCGGATCCGCTGACGTTTCGCGTGCTCCCATGGGCCGAGCGCACGGGTTGGATTCTGTCCGAGATGCATTTGAATACCGGCGAACCAGTACCCTTCGACACCCGGGCATTGTTCAAGCGTTCGCTGGCTAAGCTGCACCAACGCGGTCTCGACTGGGTGGGTGGGCTCGAAGTCGAGTTCTACATTTGCAAGCTCGAAGATCGCATGCTGTTGCCCGAGCAATCGGGCTGGCCGCCCGATCCGCCGAAGGTCTCGGCCATCGCGCATGGGTTTCAGTACCTCACGGAAGAACGACAGGACGAAATCGATCCGATCCTGCAGATGCTGCACGACAATCTTGAAGCTCTAGATCTCCCTCTGCGCACGATGGAGGACGAATGGGGTCCAGGGCAATGCGAATTCACGTTTGACCCAACGCGGGGCGTCATGAGTGCGGACCATATGGTGTTGTTTCGTACCGCGGTGAAACAATTATGTCGCCGCCATGGCTATCACGCGACGTTCATGACTCGTCCTGCCCTACCGAATTTTTTCTCCAGCGGCTGGCATCTTCATCAGTCGATCTGTTCGCTCGCAACCGGCGAGAACATGTTCGCGAATATGATTGAGCCGACCGCGCCGTTGTCGCTGCTCGGTCGCCAGTATGTCGCTGGCCTGCTGGCCCATGCGGCGCCGGCCTGCGTGTTCAGTACGCCGACGATCAACGGCTACAAGCGGTTTCGTCCTAACTCCTTCGCGCCGGATCACGTGACCTGGGCGAGTGAGAATAGGGCCGCGATGATCCGCGTGCTTGGTGGCCCTGGAGACCGCGCCTCACACATCGAGAATCGCACCGGTGAGCCGTGTGCGAATCCATACTTATACATGGCTTCACAGATCGTCGCAGGTCTCGACGGAGTAGATCGTCAACTAGATCCCGGCCCGATGGACGAGACACCGTACGAATCGAATAAACCGAAACTGCCACAAAGTCTGATGGACGCGACGGTAGCGTTAGCCGGCAGCCAGGTGTTCCGCGCGGGTTTCGGCGATGCCTTTGTTGATTACATGTTGCTGGTGAAACAAAACGAGATTAATCGTTTTCTGCAGCACGTCACGGATTGGGAACATCGCGAATACTTTGAGATGTATTAAAGGGAGAGCCGCATGACTGATTGGCGCGGGTCGAAATTCGGCAAGTTATCCAAGCAGGAACTCGACGAGTTCCTCGCCGGCCCCTGGCTCGCGCGGCTCGCGTGCTTGAAGCCGGACGGTTGGCCGACGGTGGTCCCCGTGTGGTATCACTGGGATGGAGATGCTTTCTGGGTTGTGGGGCGAGCGAAATCCGAGTGGTGCCAGTACCTGGCCGACGACCCTCGGGCGTCACTGGTGGTCGATGAACCAACCCCACCCATTCGCAAGGTAATCTGCGAAGGTCGTGCCGAGATCATCGAACGTAAGGTCGGCCCGACTCTCGAGAACGGCGAGAAATCGATCTGGAATACCCTGGGTGAGAGCCATACCGGCCCGCGCTACCTCGGCGAGAAAGCGCAGGAATATCGTGGTTCGGTCAATGTCGAACCCTGTTGGACGATCCGGATCGTGCCGGTGACGATAACGACCTGGCAGGGGTTCGGCTGGCATCCCCGCTACAAACACCCCGAACTTTACAAAGCCTAATCCGCGTCTCCCAACACACCCCCGTTGAAAAAGGGGGTCGCCGCAAAGCGGCGGGGGCATTTAGCAAACCGTTAGAAAATCGATGCGCTGTCGGTTACTTCATGTAATCCCGAATAAGTGCGAGTAACGGCGTGTGCGAGGTTTGCACATCGCCGCCCATCGCATTAAGCAGCAGCAATTCGTCAACTACTCCTTCGTAGTCCTTGATGCGCGCGAAGCATTCGGCCGGGGTGCCGGCGATCACCAGGCGATCGATCACTTCGTCCGGGATGGAATCCGCCGCTGCTTCAAGTGCACCGGCGGGCGCAAGCTTCAACAGCGCGTCAACTGTCGTCGTGAAGCCTTGTTCACGCATCGTGAATTCGTAGTAAGGATGCGGCAGTGGGGCGTACAAGTGACACAGCGCGACCCGCGCGGCGCGCCGCGCGCGTTCACGATCCTCATCGACCGCGATGAAAGCGACGGAATTCCAGCGCAGGGTTGCGGGATCGCGGCCGGCCGTGCGCGCCGCGAGGTCGACCAGCGGACGAATAACCTCGCGCAGGTACGGCGCTGATAACGTCGCACCGCAGGCGATCCCGTCCGCCACTCGCGCGGCGACTTTCAGCATGTCGGGAAAAACCGCGGCGAGATAGATCGAGAACGGGGTGGGGCCCGGATCGATCGCTGGTTCCCAATGCATCCGATGGACCTTGCCTTCGAAATCGATCCGCTCGCCGAGCCGCGTCCGCGCCATGCGCTGAAGCAACGTTACGTACTCAGCCATCTTGGTCAGCACACGCGCATGTGGAATACCCTGCCATTGTTCGTTGATGAGGCGGTTGCCGCCCCCGACCCCAAGCACCAGCCGACCGCCACAATATTCATTGAAATCGATTGCCGACAATCCGGTTACCAGCGGGCTGCGGCCATAGGCGTTCAGCACGTAGGTGCCAAGCCGCATGCGCGAGGTCGCGCTGGCCACGGCGGTTAACGGGACAAAACCGCTACGCCAGACTTCAGCCATATAGAACGCCGCCGCGCCGGCCGTTTCGGCTTCGCGCGCGAAGTCGACCAATTCCGCAAACCGCATGCCGCCACCAGTACACAGTAGTCCTAGGTCCATCAGGGGGCTCCTTCAATCACGAACTGGAAAGTCGATCAACGCATCGGATCGGCGTCTTCGAAGCCGAGCATGAATTGGCCGAGATTCTCGTACGAGGATTCGCTTATGATCAGATGCTGCGCGGCGACTTGGATATCGCGTAGGCAACGTTGAGCGACATGACCGCTGTAGATCGCACTGCCACCGGTATGGCGGAAGGCTTGCGTAACCACGTCGGCCGCGACTTCCGTGCAATAGGTGCCGATGCCGCGCAGCGCCGATTGCATACGGCCGTCCAGGAGTTTCCCGGCCACGACCGTCTGCCAGGCTTCTTCGTTAAGTTCGAGGGCAAGCGCCCGCGCCGCGCGTAGCCGCAACTCGCTGTGGCCGATTAGGCGTTGGACGAGCGGGCGCATCGCGAGGGTGGTCGCGCCTGGGGCGTAGCCACGTTTTTTCGCGATAGCGGTTTTGACCAGGGTGTTGAGCGAGCAACGCGCGACCCCGAGCGCAAACCCGGCGTGCTCCATCGCGACGAAGGCTGGCAGGCCGAGTCGATACAGGGGCCCGCCACGTTGGGGCGGCGCGTGGCGCAAGTCCCAGGTCATGCAGTCGGGCACGAAGCGGTCGGTCACTGAAATATCGCAGCTGCCAGTGCCTTTAAGCCCAGACACCTGCCAGTTGTCGTGAATGGTGATTTCGCTGGCCGGAAAAACCACCATGATCAGAATCTGCTCAGTCGCCTCGCCCATGATCCGCGCGCACGCAACGATCCACTCTGCGTGGCGCACCCCACTGGTGAAAGCCCAGCGCCCAGTCAGTTGATACCCACCCGCAGTGGGTCGCGCTTCGCCGCCCGGCATCACGACGATTGCACCGCGCGGAATTCGACCGTTCTCGAACATTCGCGCAATCCCAGCTTCAGGCAGAAATGCGCCGGGCATGCCGAGGCTCGTCG
Source organism: Gammaproteobacteria bacterium (assembly GCA_009692265.1). Taxonomy (GTDB): domain Bacteria; phylum Pseudomonadota; class Gammaproteobacteria; genus CAIKBL01. The sequence goes on along the minus strand of SHZM01000071.1, from coordinate 7,463 downwards.
CGCCGACCATCGTGCACCAGCCAGCCGAGGGATTGGCTGCCGCGAGCGCTTCAATCACTTCGAATTGGGTCACCGGATCGGCTTCGCTGCCACCGAGTGCCGCTGGCAGCTTCATGCTGAAAATTCCAGCGCCTTGCAACGCTTCGACGGAGGTCATGCTCAAAGTTGCCGCGAGTTCTTCGGCGTCACATTGTTGGGCAAGTAGCTCGCTGATCTCGGCGACGTTCGCCAGCAGCGAGGCTCGGGTTGTTGTTCGATTCATTACTTGGAGCCTATTTCCCGGTGGGCGCGAGTTCTTTGCCTACTTATATTTTCGTGAAGTGAACCAACGTGCGTCCTTGAAGATCGACGGTGACTATCGCCTTCCCATTCGCATCGGCGGTTATTTGCGTACCAACGCCGGACACCTGATAGCTGATGCCCGGCTGCAATCGTTCCATGCCTAGTAATTGGGGTCCTGGACTTGTGCCCGGATACAGCACCAGTTCCAAGTCCTCGCCATTGCTGGTGGCTTTCGCGACGAGGACATCCGGATATTTAGCTTCACTCAGGATCGGCCCACGCAGCGTCGCTTGGGTTGGTCCACGCACAAACGCGTTGCGGAAATCACCAGTACGCATCAAGCGTGCATCGATCGCCCAGATATTGGCCCAGCCCGATCCCTGGGTATAGCGCGCGACACCATTTTCGATCACGCGACCACAATCTTGATCCATCGAGCGGATCGCGGCGTCGGCCAGCTCGTCATCGCCGAATTCGCGCGCGCACATTGCAACCGCCGCATACGCGAAGAGCATGCCGGGGCGGTAATGGCCTGGGTCGATCGTCTCCAGCATCGACAGCGCTTCCGGCGGGATCGTCAAGCGCGTCTTGCCCTCGGCATCCGGTGCCAGACAAAACGAAAGTTCTTTACGACCGACGGCCCACAGGCGTCGCGCAAAGGTCGGCGAAAATACATTCGCAAAAAATGCAAAGCCGGCCTCGCCTGCATAGAACGGCACCTCGAGGCCGGTCCAATACGAGCGCAGCCCAATCAGCGATCCCTTGCCGTCAGTGAATTCGGTATCGAGCATGCGTTGCCACTGCGGCAACACCGTTTGCAAATAGTGGGTATCGAAAATTCGATCATGAGTGGCGAGGGGCCCCATGCCGTACATATTGCACACCGGATATACCCAGTTCGGCTCGCAGGGGAATAAACAAAAATCGGCTTGTTCGTGATTATCGCGAATCGATTTCACGAGACTGTGGCAGTCGTGTGGATAGCTGGTTGTGTCGTTCAATCGAAACGTCAGACTGCCAGGTTCGGCGTAACGGCGATCCCCGGTATTCAACATATATTGATTGACCTGTTGCTTGTTAGCCCCCCGCAATCCCAACCAAGAACGTAATGGTCTCGCCATCGTTGAGCGTGTCTTCAATCGAAATCCGGCGACCCTTGGTGTCGACGAACATCGTACCGCGCTCGTTAAGCTCGTTAGTATCGGGATCGATCAACAGCGCCTTCATCTTCGCGCCGTATTTGTCGGTGATGCGCTGCGCGAGTTCTGATACCAGCGGTTCGTCCAGCTCGAATGAATCTCGTGCGGTCGCCGCGACTTCGCGGAAATGACTGTGGAACTGGGTGTGAACTGTAATCATCTAAGCCAGTGCGCGATCTTGCGCGAGCACTTCAGCGACATCGTCTAGCCCGAGTTCGGTCAGCTTCGCGCGAGTCTGTAAACCAGAATCCTTTTCCCACCCACGCCATTCGTAGTATTCGTCGAGCACGGTATTAAACATGTCGGCGGCGACCTTGCCTGGATACATACCTTCCTCGGTCGGTTCCCACATCCAGCGCTCGCAGACAGTGTCGTGCTCGCGGCGCAGGCCGATACGCGAATTGATCGCTTTTTCCAGATTGCAGATCCGCTCGCCATCGCGCATCAATTCCTCCGGGGTGCGATCGATGCCGGTGATCGCGGCGAACGCTTTCCCATAATAATCCTGCGGGGTATAGCCGCCCGGATCGAGCATCCAGTGGAACAGGCACACGCCGTAAGAATTCAGCAGCGCAACCTGGTTTTCGACCAGCGCCGTACACGCGCCTTTCAGCAGCGGGGTGCTGAGATCGGCGGCTTCAGTACGGCCGTTAAAGTATTTCTTCGAGAGATCCTTGCGCTGAAATTTTTCGATGAGCCCAATCCCTTTAAGGTGATCGGCACCGCGTGAGGCGACCGCCATGTTGTTCATCCAGGTCGGGAACGGCCGCATCTCCTCGGTGAAGCTGGCACCGCCCTTGCCGTACATGGCGTATTTCATGAAGTTCTGGCCCTTTATCTCGGAATACTTCAGGGCACCGAAGTAGGGGCCATCACGGAACAATTGACCGAAGGTATTCTTCTGAAACACCACGCTCTCGACGCAGGCTTCGACGTCTTCCATATTGCCCCAGCGGAGTTCCTGTTCATGGCCGAAGAGTTCAGCGACATCACGGTCGGAAATCAGATCACGTTGTTTAAGTTCCATCAGGAAGCTTATGGAGCAGGAGAGATCCTGATTGTCGATCCCATAGTCGTTGGTGATCTTGCCCCAGTGCGCGACTTCGGACCAATCGCGAAGATCGAGTGCGCCGGCCGCGCTGCCGGTGGTTAAATACTCGGGCCGACGGAAGGTCTCACCAATGTATTTTTTCGCCGTTTCGGATTCGGTGCCGTCGATCTTGTACTTGGAGTCGCAGGCGATGAAGCAATCAGACGAACAGACTTCCGAATACTTCTGGTATTTCTTGACCCAGTTATCCGAGCGGATTTCGTCGCCGCGGAACATATTGCCTTGGTTGTTGCGCCAGAAATGGCTGCCGATATGTTGATACATCTCGACCGCGCCCAAGGTGCCGCGGCGCTTGAATCCATACACCGCTTCGTTCGAATCGAGTTTTTTGCGGAAGTCGTCGGACCAGGACAGCATGTCCTTCGGCCGCGCGACCGGCAGGCCGCCATTTCCCTGAACCGCGATCGCCTTTAAGTTTTTCGAGCCCATGACCGCGCCGCCACCACAGCGCGCGTGAATGCGCAGCGCATCGGAAACCACGCCGGCTATGCCGACCTGATTTTCACCGGCCTGGCTGATCGTTAGGGTATGGGTTTTCGACGGCCACGTGCCGTGCTCCTTTTGCAGGAGTGCGTGGGTCTCAGCCGTGTCCTTGCCCCATAGATGGCTCGCATCGAGCAGCATGGCCTCCTCATTGCAGATGTGCAGATAGACCGGTTTTGGCGCACGGCCAGTGATCGCGATGTATTCGTAACCGCTGAAGCGCACCATGTACGGAAATTTCCCGCCGCCCGCGGAATCTCCGAAGATCCCGTAACACGGGCTCTTAAAGGTAATGCGCCCTTTGATGCCGCTGCCAGCACCGGTGCCCGCGAGCGGACCGACCCCGAAGACAAAAATGTTGTCGGGACCGCGTGGATCGCAGTTGATGTCATGGGTGAGGAAATGTTCCCACATCAACCAATTGTTGATGCCGGAGCCACCGATCCAGCGCTCGAAGAGCTGGTGTGGAATGGCTTCGGATTTAAGTTCACCGGTGGTCAGGTTAACTCTTAGTAAGCGGCTTTCCATTGTTGAACCTCGAGGGTTTTCGTTACGGCACGCGTGAACTAGCGGTGTCGGAGAATGCGCAGAACGCTGATTGCTGAAAATAGATCTGCGCGAGACATGTTAGGCGGAACTGCTGATTTCGCCACGCTCGAGCATGGCCTGCATCAAGCCGATCTCATCGCGCTTCTCGATTATCTGTTTGCTGATGCGATTGAACTCGGGTTGATCCTCGAAGAACAGCACGGGTAGGCGATTGTATTGTTTGCCCTCGTTCAACATTTCCGGGCGGGTCGAGCAGGCCTTTACGCACACCGGTTCGCCGCCGCAGAGATCGCACTTGAGCAATTCGCCACTCGGCGCGACGAAGACCACGTCGAACGGGCAGCCCGGCACGCATTCCATGCACTGGATGCAGTTGTCCTGTTCAATGACAGCCGCGCGGGTTTCGGGATCGTAGTAGAAGGCATCGGTCGGGCAGACCTCGGCACAGGGCGGCGGGTTGCCGCAGTGATGGCAGATTTCGGCGATGAAGCCGATCCCGAGGGGGTTTATTTTCGAGGGCTTTTCTGGCGCGTGGTCAATGCGCAAACGCGCTAGCTGCGGGTTGACCGTGCCGTCGGGCGAGTGCGCGAGCGCGCACGCGATTTCGCAGACGTTACATTCGGTGCATTGGTTGCGCAGCGCGAAGAGTTTTTTCGCGACATTCGGGACCTCTTCGCCGGGCGCGTATCTCACAGCGCCTGTGACCATCTCTATCTGCGTGATCGCGGTCATGCCCAGAGTCCAACTGGTGTAAGTCTAGATCTAATGCGATGCATGCTAGGGCTGTCAACCAATCCGTGCGAAATCCATCAATAAAAATCGTGGCGCGCGCGGTTAGCGGCTTAATGACGCTGTCTCCGGAGAGCGGGATCGGGCAAAATGCGATTTAAGTCACCACGCGAGCGGCCTATGAATTCAGCGCAACGATCGGACCTGCTGGTCCACCCGGAACATGGCGAAATCCCCGCCCGGCGGCTCCTCGAGTGCGTGTTTGCCCTCACCCCCGCCGGCCGAATTCTGCACTTTCACCTGGAACAAACCGACGTCATCGGCAACGACTTGGCCGTGCGCTATACCCTCAATGGCGCGCAGCCGAAGCCCGAGCGGGCGCGCTGTCAGATGATTCCGCCGTTTGTGACCGCCTTCCAGTCTCGGTGACTCAAATGTCACTCATTATCGTCACCCCGATGGAAGTCGCGCTGCGGATCGCACCGGACGGCACCAGCACGTATGTCGATGTGCGGACCGTCGCCGAGTTCGTCAAAGGCCATCCGCGCGGCCGTGTGATTAATGTCCCGATTGAGTTCTACCATCCCAAGACCGAGGCCGCGCATCCCAACGCGAGCTTCGATCTGGTCATGGCGCATGGGTGTTCGCGCGACCAGGCGTTGATTGTCGGCGGGGACCTAGGTCCACGGTCCAGCCGCGCTGCCGAGGCGCTCATCGCCGCGGGTTACACGAATGTCACCGTGATGAGCGCAGGCTTACCAGGGTGGCAGGCAAGCGGTCTGCCGGTTACCGGCAATAATGCGGACGGGGTGAGTTATGTGTCGTTATTGACTCCAGCCAAACGAAATCGGGGACAGCCCCTGGATCCCCACAAAATATCGATCTAGTTTCAAGCAGATAAGGCCGGGAGCTAACTCGAGTTTAAAAAAAAGAGATCATCGTTGCGAAAATCGCGTTGCAGCGTTTTTAGCCAGGGTTTTAGTCGCGCCGGATCCTGCACTGCTTGTAGATCTTTTTTGAGTTTCCGAACAGTGCGTCTGGCCTGGGCGATTTCAGTCGCGAGCGCGGACAAGATCGTATTCACCGCAACGGGCGCGAACGTCACGATTCCAAATTGCAGTCGGAAGTGGTCTTCGAACCGCACAATTTCGGTGTCGAGTTCACAGACTTGGTCTCGCAGAATTTTGTTGTACTGCTTTAAACTGATGTCGCCGAGATTCGCGATTGTGGCGTGATCGATCTGCTCGATCTCCAATTGCACCTCCAGCAACTGCAATAAGTTAGTCTTTTCGTACGCTTGATTGACCCTTTGCATCAGGGCGGTTTTTCGCCGCGCTTCGCTGGCAATTTGTTTGGTGGATTTTTTCTGCCTGTTCTGCCGTTCTTCCCATTCCGCCTGCTGCTCGTTGGCTCGGGTGTGAGCGCGCCGGAACAATTCTTCCGGTGAATCGCGGTCGAGATCATCGACTCAATCGGCACCTATGATTTCCTCGAACATCGATTTCAGGTTCTGTTTCGCGGCATCCTCGTTAGCATCGTAATCAGAGCGACTATATGTGTTGTAGATCGCCTTCAAGTTGGGGTCTTCATTCACCTGAAGTAGCACTTTCGTCATCGCGACGATCAGGTCTGAAATTTTACGACGTTCACTCTTCGTCAAGCTTTTTTGACCGCTTGCGGCATTGAGGGCATGGACGATTTTGGTTTGGAACTCGCTCGTTGCGTTCATCAGCGAGACAAGTTCGCTGGTATATTTTTGTTGATAGGGTGGAAGCGCCTGTTCCCACGCTAGCAGCACGGCGCGCTTGTGTTCTATTTGCTAAATGAGGGTATTGAACTCCTTTTGGCCTTTCGAGAGTGATGCGTCGAAGAACATTGGAGTCCGAACAACAAGTTCAGGCCGCCCGAATAACCCAAGCCCAGGCCGCGACCACGGCAGCCACCGCGACAGTCCTGCGTGCGCGCAAGGATCTGCAACGCCTTACTGGCTTAGTTGAAGATGGCTCGGTACCGCCACAGCAACGCGATGCGCTGGAAGCCGTTGTTCGGGTCGCGGAGGCGGACCTCGCACAGCAACGCGCGTTGGTGCAACAAGACGAAGCTACGCGTCATTTCGTGATTCAGTGACTTCTGCGAATGTTCACCTGATGAACACGTGGCAGCAAATGACAGCGGCCAATGCGCGACATCTCTCGCCTGATTCCGAGCGTGCGGCGCTGAGCCAACTCTCGCAATTGGCAGGGCGGGAGGCCGATATCATGACGTCTAACCAAACGTTTCAGTTGCTGGGCATGATTTTTTTTAGCGCGCTGCTCCTCATGCCGTTAGTCAAGAAGGTTCCGATGAGCGCTGGCAGTGCGGGTCACTGAGTCGGTGGTGATAATCCGATTGTCTCGAAACGACGTAGTAGCCTCCCGGTAATCTCGTCGGGAAACTTGCGGTAGTAAATTCCCCAGTATTTTTTCGCGCCGTAGTGATCTCCGCGCTCGTACAGACTATCGCCCAGTCGACGATAAACCGCGAAATTGCGGTCCCAGTTGAATTTTAACGCACCCTCGAAGTAACCGATGGCAAGTTCGTACTTGGCGAGCTGTTGCGCGGCCTTGCCTGCGTAGTAGTGTGCCGCGTAGTGCGCCGGATAGAGCTCCGTGTTCCAGTGCCAGTAGGTCAACGAGCTTCGCCAGGCGAAGCTCGTCGAGGCGGTTAGTGTTACGGCCCATCCCAAGTAAGCGAGTACTAAAACTCGGGGTAGGACCCGCAAGCGCTCACGGAGCTTAATACGCGTAAGGCGAATGGCGAGATCAGCCAACAGCATCGCGCTCATCACGTGCGCGGCCAAGGTATAGCGGTACTCGAAGACGCGCGCTAAGCCGTAGGCCGGAACGTTCATTGCAGGCAGCAGGCTGGCGATGACGGCAGCGAGGCACAAGCTGGGAAACGACCAATGGTGACGTCGCTTCATGGCCGAGGGTGTGTGAAAACGATCGGCAACGGATCTTGACTATGAGATCATAGCTTCATCGTGGTGGGGAGCGAGTTAGCGATGAAGCGATTTATCGAAGGGGATTCTCGGAATCAAAGCACGCTGCTACCGGAGTGCCTTGAAGATT
>SHZM01000070.1 GCA_009692265.1 Gammaproteobacteria bacterium | reverse complement strand
TGCGCAGCCCGCGCACGCCGGACGAGGCGTACCTCATGCTGAGTCCGGCCTGCAGGTCGGCAGCGTAGAAACGGGAACCCAGGATCAGTTCACTCACTCGCTCGGAACCCACTTATAAATTCTGATCCAGTGTTCAGACAGATGGGGCCGCCTCTCCTATATCGTCGATCATCTCGACGACATTGATAAAACCCTCGATGATTCGGGCACCGATCGCGTGATTTCAAGCTTGGCGACTTACACCTTGAGTGAGCATCAGGAAACCCTGGAGATGGCTGGCGGCAACGTGGCACGGGATGGCAATGGCAATGACGGGAATAACCTGTTGATCGGCAACGCCGCGAGCAATATTTTGGTTGGCGGTGACGGCCACGACATCCTGGACGGTGGCGGCGGAGACGACCCGCTGATCGGTGGTAACGGTAACGACCTTTACATCATTGACCATATCGGCGACATCGACACCGCAATTCCTGATCCAGGCCACGACACCGTGCGCACTACGGTGACTTACGAACTGGGTCTGGAACAAGAGGATCTGGAGTTGCTTGGCTCTAGCGGGATTGGGGGAACCGGCAATGCGGCAAACAATAAACTGACAGGCAATACCGGCAGTAATCTGTTAGTCGGCGGGGACGGAGATGATCTGCTGTACGGCAAGGCCGGCGACGATATTTACTTCATCGATCACGTCGGCGACATCGATGCTGCTGTAATTGACTCCGGGATCGACAGCGTGATCTCAGCAATTAACTACACCTTGGGCGCGCAGCAAGAGCACTTGAAGCTGGAGGATGGGAGCGCGGCCCTAACAGGGACTGGAAACGCCAGCAACAATATTCTTATCGGCAATGCCAACGCTAATATTCTCAGCGGCGCTGTCGGCGACGATGTACTTGATGGAGCCGGTGGCAGCGACGAGTTACACGGCGACGGTGGGCAGGACACCTTGCGCTTTGATTTAGATGATCTACTCGTAGATGGCGGTGCCGGCGATGATTCGCTGGCCATTGCGGGGCTTGGGATCGACCTGGATCTCACCGGAATCGCGGACGATCGTTTCATCGGGCTTGAGCGCATAAATTTCACCGGCGATCACAATAACGCGCTGACCCTTGCGGTTAGCGATCTTCTAGCGCTTTCGGATACCAGCGACACCTTGTACGTGAATGGCAATGCTGGCGATCAAGTAACTTCTAGCAGTGGTGGCAGTTGGCAACTAGACGCCGGTGGACCTGTAACCTTCGAAGGGCAGCAATACAACGGCTACACTTTTGGCGATGCGCATCTCTTTATCGATACAGACATTACTCAGTTTATAAGCTGAGAAATCGGCTCACACCGGGCGATCGTTTTTTAGTAACTACGCGCCCCACACCACCAGCCCCCAATCCAATACTTTCTCGCTTTGCATCACGCCATGCCCGTCTTTCCGATGGGCAAAAGCCGCGACCGTGAGGTCATACAGCACGCCGCCCGGCGGCACTGGCTCGCAGCTGTTCACTTTAAACTGCGTGCTGATCAGATCGCCTTCCAAGACCGGTCCTAGATGATCGCAATGTCGCCAAGCAACCATCTGCAATAGGTTCGGCAAGGCGCGCACGACTTGCGCGAGGGCGATGGAGATCGTGTGACCACCATACACCAGGCGCTGGCCTAGATAGCTGCGCGTTTCATCGGTGTGGGTATAGGCGATGTTCAACGACATGCGAACCAGTTCGGGTGCGCATGTCACGGTATCCTTGGGTGCGATTTCGAATTCGTCGCCGGCTGCCACCACAGGTGATTTCAAACCGATGAGATCGCAGTGCAGTGGCCGCAGATCCCAGCCGCGCGGTAACGCATTTACCAGGGCTTCAGTCGAAAACGTGTTTTTTATCCAATCAAAGTCATCATTACGGCCGGTGTCGGCTGCCGGATCTTTGCATGCGATCATCGGGCACCGCCAAAAATGGAGTACGATCTCGTCGCGTTGATTCAAGGTCGTCATTTCCAGCGCCACCATGCCCGTCGCGGCGCGACCCGCCTTAACTTTATTTTGTTTGAGCCCAACGACCTTGGTGGTGGTATAGAGAGAATCCCCCAGGAATACGGGCCGTTGCAGCAACACGCTGCGGTAGAAGAGATTGCCTTTCACGTGCTGGGAGGCGTAAGTAGTCTGGCCCGCTGCCATATGCATCGCTAAATACGGATGGCACAGGCAGCGTTCGTCGCCGGTAACTTTTCTGGACAAGTGGCGATCGAGGGGGAGTCGCATCCGATCGCCGAACAAGGCCGCGTACACCGCCGCGTGGCCTTCAGTCACAGTGACTGAAGGCGCGACAAAGGTCTGGCCGATCTCGAATTCTTCGAAGTATGGGCCGTCGATTAAAGTTGTCGCCACGCTTACTTTCTCCCTTGTCACCAACGAGCGCTTGTTAGACCGACTATCGGATCGCGATCGGGTTGATGATCATCTGAACCGCCCCGGTCAGGCGCGCTGGTCCAAGCACGAACATGAATTCATACGCCTTGTCCGCTGCAAGTTCATGGGTATTGATGTATTCCAATATATAAACGCCGTTCTTCGCGAGCAGAATTTGATGCACGTGAAAGAGTTCGTCCTTATTTTCGCTGGGGAGCACTTCAAGACCCCAGGTATCGGCGCCGACCGCCATGACTTCTTTACTCGCCAGAAACTCCGCGCCAGTGACACCAAGGCCGGGCTCTGTTTTCATGAACAGCGCATTATCCTTGCCGATGAGATCCAGCCAGCCGGTGTTGAACAGCACCACGTCGCCCTTCTTGATTTCGATGCCTTCTTTCGCCGCACAGGCTTCGATTTCGGTCTGGTTATAGGCCAGTCCGCCGTCCAGCCGCTCCTTGACCATGCACATCGCGAGATCGATCAAGATCCCTCGGGTTACGATCGGGGGAAACCCCTCGGTACCGTACTTCGTGAGGCCATCGGGCCGGATAAAATCATTGCCGTGAACGCCGTTGTAGTAGAGCTGATCAACCCCGGCGTGGCCGAGACCGTCGATCTGGGTACCCACACCGACCCAGCCGTTAATGATGTCATCGGCGAACGTCATATGATTAGAGCCCAAGGTCTTGCCGTCGAGCTGATTTGGCACGAGCACGATGACGTGCAGATTCCGCGGCGGGTAGGCCGGTGTCTGTGCGTTCGACTCTATCCCGAGGCGATAGGTCTTGCCGGTCTTGATCAGTTTCGCGGCTTCGAGCGTTTGTGCTGGGCCGTTCATATTGAACGCGCCGAGTTGATCGTCCTTTCCCCATTTGGAGGGATACCATGCCGAATCGGCCGCGACGCTGGTCGATGCCCAGGCCAGCAAGATTAGTGCACCCAGTGATTCTAGTTTCATTACGTAAACTCCCCTAGTTTGATTGGACTTGACTCTATTCATCGATAAATTCGCGGCGGATCGCTGTCGTGTGAGCGCCGACTGCCGGAACAGTGCGCGGGATAGTCGATTCGTCGCACACGCGGCGCACGAATGTCGCGGTATTTCCCGCGGAAGTGACCTCCTTGATCTTCAACGCTGCATGGCTCCATACATCCTTGACTGAATTAATTCGCCCATAAGCAATACTGCCGCGTTCCAGAATTTCCGCCAGTTCACTCCTGGTGTGTCGCGTGAAAAAGAGTTCAAGCTCGGTTTTGAGCGCCGCGCGGTTTGCCACCCGCAGCGGATTCGTTTTGAAGCGCTCATCATGGGCTAGTGCTGGTCGACCAAGCGTCTCGCACAAGCTCAGCCATTCGCGATGATTCTGTACAGCGATGATGATCACACCGTCCGCGGTTTCGTACGCACCGTAAGGCGCGATCTGGGTATGGTCGAGCCCGGTGCCTGTCAAGATTTTCCCGCCGTACTTGTAGTAGGCGAGTGGCACTGCCATCCATTCGCTCATCACGTCGAAGAGCGAGATTTCGAGATGCTGCCCGCGCCCGGTGTTGGTACGTTCCAGCAGTGCGCGCATGATTTCGCCATAGGCGGTCAGCCCGGTCGAGATATCGCAAATGGATACACCGCAGCGCGTCGCCTCGGTTGGAGTTCCTGTGATCGAGCACAATCCGGTCTCCGCTTGCACCAAGAAATCATAGGCCTTCATCTCGGCCAACGGCCCGGTGCTGCCATACCCGGAAATGCTGCACATCACCAGGCGCGGATTTAGCGCGGCAACGGCGTCGAAACTAAAGCCGAGGCGTTCCACGGCACAGGGTCGAAGGTTCTGGATAAACACATCGGCCTTCTTCAGGAGCGCGCTCAAGAGTTCGCAGTCCGCCGGATTTTTAACATCGAGCACTAACGATTCTTTGCCCGCATTGAGCCAAATAAAATACGCGGACTCGCCGTTGACCACAGTGTCGTAGGCGCGGGCGAAATCGCCTTCGTCGCGCTCGATTTTGATTACCCGCGCGCCTGCTTCGGCGAGCAGGCGGGTTGCGTAAGGGGCCGCGACCGCCTGCTCAAGCGAGACAACTAAGGTGCCGGTGAGCGCGCTCAAAGTGGCCGTCTCAAACTTCAGCGCATCACAAACGGATTCGGCACATCGGCCGCGGTCGAAATCCACACACTCTTGGTCTGCAGGAATTCACGCATGCCTTCGATGCCATTTTCCCGACCGAGACCGGATTTCTTGTAGCCACCAAACGGTGACATGTAGCTGACCGCGCGATACGTGTTCACCCAAATAGTGCCAGCGCGGATGGCGTTCGACACTTTAATCGCGCGTTTGATCGATTGCGTCCACACCCCGGCGGCGAGGCCGAAGGCAATATCGTTGGCAATGTCGATGGCTTCGTCATCGGTCTTAAAACGGATAATCGAAAGCACCGGACCGAATACTTCTTCTTGCGCGATCCGCATCTGATTGGTCACACCACCGAAGATGGTCGGTTGCACGAACCATTTTGAATCGCCGCACTCCGGAGTATTCGCAGGTCCACCGCCGAGCAGGCACTGCGCGCCTTCGGCTTTGGCGACAGCGATGTATTTCAAAATCTTCTCGTACTGCGGTGGGGTTGTGACTGGCCCGACCTGGGTGCCGGGGTCCATCGGATCACCCATGCGCGCGGATTTCGCGAAGTTGACCAGCTTGCCAACAAATTCGTCGTAAATGCTGTCCTGCACGAGCAGGCGCGAGCCCGCGATGCAGGTTTGTCCAGTCGCGGCAAAAATGCCGGAAATCGCGCCTTTCACTGCGTCATCGAGCGCTGCGTCGTCGAACACTATGTTGGGCGATTTGCCGCCGAGTTCGAGAGTGCAGCCTTTTAAGCCTTTCGCGGCCGCTTGATAGACCAGCGCGCCGCTTTCGGTCCCACCGGTAAAACAAACCTTGGCTACCCTGGGATGTTCGACTAGCGCGCTGCCGACCTCCGCGCCGAAGCCGGTTATTACATTGACCACGCCCGGTGGAAAGCCGGCCTTCTCGACCAATTCCATCAGCTTTAGCGTGGAAACCGAGGTGAACTCAGATGGTTTGATCACGACCGTGTTGCCGGCGGCCAGCGCCGCGGCAAGTTTGAACGAAAGCAGCAGCAGCGGGGAGTTCCAGGGCGTAATGCACGCAACGACTCCTAAGGGTTCGTGTCGCGTGTAGTTAAATACCTCGGCCTTGTCGATTGGGATCACCGATCCTTCAATCTTGTCGGCGAGACCACCGTAATACCAATACCAGTTCGGGATGTAATTACATTGACCTAGCATCTCGTTTATGAGCTTACCGTTGTCACGGACTTCGATTTCGGCGAGCTCGCGTGCACTGTCCCGGATGAGATCGCCGAGTTTATGCACCAGCGCACCGCGCGCGGTTGCCGTCAGCTTAGGCCACTCGCCGGTCGTAAACGCGGTCCATGCAGCTTGAACGGCGTGATTCGCATCGTCAGCGGTACAGTGCGCTACTTCGGCCCATATTTTGGCCGTATAGGGATTAAACGTCTCGAAATACTGGCCTGAAGTAGAGGCTTCAAATTTGCCATTGATATAGGCGTTGAATTTAGGCAGTGCAGACATAGGATTTCTCGTAGTTCGAGGTCTTCGAATAGTGTGCTTTTCAGGGCGCGCCGACGCGCCGAAATCAATACGATCGCGGCATCCCCAACTCGTGCTCGCCAACGTAGGATAAAATCAGATTGGTCGAAATCGGTGCTATTTGGTAGAGCCGCGTTTCGCGGAATTTGCGTTCGATATCGTATTCCTCGGCCACCGCGAAGCCACCGAAAGTTTGCATACAGGTGTCTGCCGCATGCCAGGACGCTTCGGACGCGAGTAGCTTCGCAAGGTTAGCCTGGGTGCCGCAGGGCTTGCCTTGATCGTATAACTGCGCAGCGCGTTCGGTCATTAAATTCGCGGCTTCCATTTCACCGAAGGCGCGTGCGATTGGAAACTGGATCCCTTGATTCTGACCGATTGGTCGACCGAACACTTTCCGTTCGCACGCGTAGTCGCGGGCCTTTTTAACGAACCAGCGGGCGTCACCGATACATTCGGACGCGACTAGTATCCGCTCCGCGTTCATCCCAGACATGATGTAGCGTAAGCCCTGTCCTTCTTCCCCGATCAGGCTCGTCGCTGGGATCTCCATGTTGTCGAAAAACACTTCGGTCGTGGAGTGATTGATCATCGTGCGGATCGGCTTAATCGTCATGCCACGCCCGATGGTCTCGCGCATGTCGAGCAAAAACACCGAGAGCCCTTCAGTGCGTTTCTTGATCTGATCCTTCGGTGTGGTTCGCGCGAGAAGCAGCATTAAATCCGAGTGCTCGGCACGCGAGGTCCAGACTTTTTGTCCGTTGACGACATACTTATCGCCCTGCCGCGCGGCAAAGGTCGAAAGGTTCGTGGTATCGCTCCCGGCCGTCGGCTCGGTGACGCCAAAGGCCTGCAAGCGTAAGGTACCGCTCGCAATGCCGGGCAGGTATTGGTTTTTCTGAGACGGATTGCCGTGGCGTAGCACCGTGCCCATCGTATACATCTGCGCATGACACGCGCCGGCGTTGCCGCCAAATTCATGAATAGCTTTCAGAATCTCGGCGCCAACCGCGAGTGGTAAACCGCTGCCGCCAAATTCCTCCGGGATCAACGCGGCGAGCAGGCCCATGTCCGTTAACGCTTGGACGAACTCGCTGGGGTAGTGGCGCTCACGATCCTTGGCGCGCCAATATTCACCAGGGAAGTCGTCGCAGATCTTTTTAACGGCATCTCGGAGTTGAGCGATGGTTTCGGAATGATCGGTCATGGCGAAGGCGATCCGTAGGTAGAAGTTTATGGGTAAACCCCACCAGGGGTTGCGCCTGGTGGGGCTGCCGAACGTGGTTAGCGCTATTTCAATGCGACGATTTTATCCAGCACCGGATAGAGATAACGATTAAACACCTCCGGGTTCTCGCTCATCGGGAAGTGGCCGATTTCTTCCATGATGATGCACTCCGAGTTCTTGTGCTTCTTCGCGGTTTCTTCGGTCATCTCAGGCGTGCAGGCGAAGTCGTAGACGCCAGTCATGTAATACACCGGGACTTTTCCGGAGAGCTTCTCGGTCTTGCCGCGGAAATCGTGATCAAAGCTATAGAAATAGAGATCGCCTTTGAAAATCCCCGGCCCGCCCTGAGAGTAATACCACCAGGTTTCCCAGCGATATTTATCCGGGCTTTGTGGCGCCATCAGGCCGAATATCGAGGTAGCACAGACTTCGCCGCCGTGAATATGCGCATGCCGTAGCCAGTCGAGATGCCAGCCCGGCGACCATTCGCAGGCTTCGATCGCGATCAAGGCTCGCACGTCGTTCTCGTACTTTTCAGCCAGGTGCAGGCAGATGTTACCGCCCATCGAGCTACCCATGATCACGGGTCTGTTCAGCTCCATGGCCTTACAGAACGCCATGATGATCCCCGAAAAGAATTTCGCGGTGAGCTTGTATTCTTCGTTTTCCTGAAACCATTCATAGGGTGGAATGGATTTACCGTGACGCGGAAGATCGATCGCGATCGTGCGAAAATTCTTGCCAATTCGCTCGTCGCATAATTGATGACGCCACTCGCGGCCGTCGGTCCCAGCAGTGTGCAGGCAGACCATTGGAATGCCATTCGGGTTGCCGGCCTCTTCGAAATACATCCTGTACTCAGTGCCTTCATACGGCACCCAAACGTATTTCCCGGTAATTGGTTCTATTTTTGCCATTGTGAGTCTCCCTTACACTTCGCGCATGCGGTCGAACGCCCAGAACATTGCGCGCATGTTTTGCCACAGCACTTTTTGGTCGCCTTCCATTTGGAGCCGACCGTGCAGTGGATGCGCCATCGCCCAGATGTCGTTATACATCGGGGGTGGAACTTTCTGACAGAATTTTTCCCAGCTACCGGCAGGGGCGCGTAGCGCTAACTGGTAGCAAGTTTCAGGGCCGAGCGTGTCGGTAAAACTCGCGACCTTGCCATTACGGAACGAGATGACGAAGTTTTTATCGCCGAAGCCGAGCAAGATATCCGCGGTGAGGTGCTTACCGATGTGACTCATCGGGCCATTGGTATTCACCGCGTCCTGCCAGCGTTTCATCCAGGACTGATCAAACATAGAAAGGCCTCCCTTCTGGGCTTGTGAAACGTCCGGTGCGTGGGGCAAGCCAGTAGAACTCAGCGCTCCGCGCACTGTCAAGGTTGGGGGAATACGGTGGCGCACGGCAACTCCAAAGAGTTCGGGAAGCACGCTTGAGTTGCACCAGATGTTCTGTCTTGCCAAGGTTTAACGCGCGGCGCGACAATGCCGGAACCACGAGCGCTTTCGGTCGCCTGTCGGACCTGGGCGCCGCACACGAGACGTCCGTGGTGAAGCACCCTATCCATCGAGATTCGTCCTAACGTTTCCTGCGCGCTCGCGAGACTGCGCATGGCCGGGACGAGAACGAGGCAGCTATGAGTTTTATTTCTAAACCGGCCTTCCAAGCGCGATTCGTCAAAGCACTGAACAACAATTCAAGTTTCGTCGAACAAACCCGCTGGTTCGACGGCTCGGTTCTCCTTGAAGTCGATTCCGAACGACTTTGGCTCAAGATTTACAGCGGTAAAGTGATCGATTATCAAAACGCTGTCCCGCCGTTTGGCTTCACGTTCAAATTCACGGGCTCGGAAGCAGCGTGGAAAGATCTCATCAACGGGAAACGACGTTGGGCCGATCTAACCTACCCAGGTAAACGCGATTTCTCCGACGATCCGGATCTCAAGCGAGTCGGCGAAATCTCGGTTTCGATTGCGACTGAAGGCAACCTGCTTGAAGCAGGCCGCATGACCGAGGCGATGTTCCAACTCGCCTACACCCTCCAAGCCACCGCTGCTAAGCGTTAATCCGAGAACTTAAAAATGGCTACACCAGAAGATATTCGTGGGCATTACGTCAAAGTTAACGGTAACCGCACGTTTTACGACGAACTCGGGGATGGCGGTCAGCCGATTGTCTGTGTCCACACCGCCGGCGCGAGTTCACTTGAGTACCAATACGTGTTGCCGTTGTTCGCTAAGCAGGGTTTCCATGCGTACGCGCTGGACTTGCCGGGACACTCGCGTTCGTACCCCGTGAACTGGCGGCAGCATCGTACCATCCACCTGCATGCCGAGTTCGTGCATGCGTTTGTCCAGACCCTGGGCCTGAACAATCCTGTAATTATCGGATGCTCGATCGGCGGCGACGTTACCCTCGATTATGCCGCGCACCACTGGCGCGAAATGGCCGCGGGTGTTCCGATGGAAGCATGCGCGCGCACCCCCACTTTCCCCTTGCCGTCAGGCATGATTCACCCGTCCTGGGCGCCGGGTTGGCAGGACCAAATGGAACGCGCGGCGATCGAGTCGCTAAATCGCAAATGCTCAGCGGCGAAGATCGAGGAGTTGCGCTGGCAGCACCGAAACTCTCAGGTCAGCGCTGTCGGCGATCTCGAAGCATGGGCGCAGCACGATGTTCGTGCCAAGCTCAAAGACGTGAAATGCCCGATGTTGGTGATCCGCGGCGAAGACGATTTTTGGGTGCCACGGGAATTAACCGACGAAACGGGTCGCCTGTTGAAGAACAGCGAAGTCATGCATTTAAAGAACATCGGGCACTATCCGATGTTCGAGGATCCGAAGTTGATTGCGGATCTTGTGACTGCGTTTTGTCGCAAACATAAGGTCATTTAGGGTCGCTTTTGGCTATTGAATGAACGCGTCGCGTTTACTCAGCGTCGCACTCCCCAGCGGAACACGGCATCAAAGCAATTCACGAGGAATCAACGATGGACTACGGTTTTGTATTTCCGGCGGCAATCCACATTCACAAAGATGTGGCGTTTGCCGAGCAGCACGGCTTTACCCACGCCTGGCTGTATGACTCACAGATGCTATTCAGCGATCCTTATGCGAGTTTGTCGCTGTGTGCGGTCAATACCAAGACGATTGCGCTCGGCACCGGCGTGACTAATCCTGAGTCGCGGCTCGCGCCGGTCACCGCCAACTCCATCGCAACTGTCAACGAACTTGCCCCCGGCCGTACGATTCTCGGGATCGGTACCGGCAATACGGCGCGCCGCACGCTCGGCATGCCAGCCGCTAAATTGGAGTCGATGCGCGAGCATATTCGGATCTGCCGTGATCTGCATGAGGGCAAGACCACCGATTACAGCGAAGGCGATCGCCACCGCAAGATTCGGTTTCTGAATCCCGACAGCGATTGGTACAACATTAAAACCAAGATTCCGATCTATATCGCCGCGAGCGGACCAAAGAGCCTGGAAATGGCAGGCGAGATTGCGGATGGCGTGATTTTGTTTGGCGCGGTTAGCCCGTCCTTGATAAATTTTGTCATGGACCATGTACGCGCCGGTGCCGAACGGGCTGGCCGCAACCCTACGGATATCTACACGTTGTGCATGACCGCGTTTCATATAACCAAGAAGGGTGAATCGCTGGAGACTTCCGAAGTACGCCAGGCCGTAGGCCCGTTTGTGTCGTCGTCGACGAATATTTTCGCGCTCTCTAACCCCGATCCCCAGACACTGCCGAACGATTTGCGCACCGACATCATGCGCTTTCGCGATATCTACAAAGTGCTCGAAGGCCCGATCGAAACGCGGCATCTGAAGATGTACTCGGATTATCTGCTCGGCTTTAAGCAAGAACACGAGGCTATCGTGACCGAAAAGATTATCCGCGCGACCACGTTGACCGGTACCGCCGAGGAGATCGTCGAGTCGATCCAAGACATGAAGAAGGCAGGCATTCACCAGGTTGCGATCCAACCGATCATTGATAACAAGAAGACAGTCGAGATCTTCGCGAAGGAGATTATGGCGCGGGTGAAATAGCGCGAGATTTTCCCTCCTCTCCCCATGCGGGAGAGGAGGCACTCGAAAGAGGAGTTGTCGAATCGGCCACAATGGCGATCCGCGCCGCCATGTGGGTGTGCTGGAGGTTAGAGCAGTAGGTGAAGTAAGTTTCAAACTTCACACAAGATCCCCGGTAGCTAGGGATCCCGAGATCGACAATAATCGACCGGTACCAATTCTTTCTTTATTACCGTGAGCGTCTCCGCCTATGACTTTGCTAGCCACCGCCACGATGCATCCCGACGACGTCCGCAGCTGGCGCCACGAGCATGTGCCGGTCTACAACCGAAATCGTATGAAGCTCGGGATATTCGGCATGAACTGCAGCAACGGCTGCACAATCACCCACGCCACGACAACCTTCGAGCCCACCTATGAGCACAACGTCAAGATTGCGAAGCTTGCCGATCAGCTTGGATTCGAATTGCTAGTCCCCGTCGGTCGCTGGAAGCATTTCGGCGGCACCATGATGTTCAATGCGAACAATATGGAGGTCTACACCTGGGCCACGGCGTTGGCGTGTAACACCGACCAGATCATGGTCTACGCCACCTCGCATGTGCCGACTGTGCACCCACTCCTGGCTGCGAAACAGGGCGCGACGATTGATCAGATTTCCAAGGGCCATTTCAGCCTGAACATCGTGTGCGGCTGGTTTCGTCCTGAAATTGAAATGTTCGGTGCGGCCTAGCTGCCACACGAGATCTGCTACACCATGGCCGCGGACTGGATTACCTGTATCAAGCGAGCGTGGACTGAGCAGGATTTCGATCACGATGGCGAGTATTTCAAAATTAAAGGAGGTTTTCTCCTGCCAAAACCGGTGCAGCAGCCGCATCCGGCGCTGATTAATGCCGGCAACTCCGAAGAAGGCCGCGCGTTCTCGGCGCAACATGTCGATTTCAATTTCGTCACAATCGCGACGAAGGAGCAGGCGCGGGGCTTAGTGACCGATATTCATCAACGCGCCCGTAAGCACGGTCGCGAAGTCGGGGTCATGAGTTACGGGTTAGTGTGTTGCCGCGATACCGAAGCGGAAGCCAGGGCACTGTATCAACGCATCGTCGACGAAGGAGATTGGGAAGCAACCCACAACATTATGAATTTGCTTGGCGTGGAAAGCAGTTCGTTCAACGAGCAGATCAAGCAATTTGGCGAGCGCTTTATCGCAGGGTGGGGTGGCTTTCCACTGGTTGGCACGCCCGAGCAAGTCGTTACCATGATGAAGGAACTTGCCGATCTCGGTATCGAAGGCTTCATCTTGTCGTGGCTGGATTACTACGAGGAGCTTAAATATTTCGGCGAGAAGGTGCTGCCGCTGATGAAGCAGGCCGGACTAAGGATCTAAACCTACACGGAGCAAACAGTGGCACGGTTAAAATGTAATACTGCGAGCATCGCAGGCGCGGTGATACCAGTCGGTGGGTTGACGGCGGTGTTAGCAAGCGGCTACCCAGCCCTTTAAATCCAATCAGGAAATTTCCTATGACCTCAGTACCCGATCACTTCAGCTGCGAAGATGAAGCTCAGATCCTTGTCACGATTACCAACTGGCTGGAAAAAGAAGTGCGTCCGGTTACCAAGCAATACGAGCAAGCCGACGAATACCCATTTGATCTTGTCGAGCAGATGAAAGAGCTTGGGATGTTTGGTTTAACCATTTCGCAGGAATTCGGTGGCCTTGGGTTGCCGCCAACGACCTACGCCAAAATCGTTACGGCGATTGCCGAGGTTTTCATGAGTATCGGCGGCATTCTTAATTCGCATCTGATGCTCGGCACCTTGATCAATCGTTTCGGCACGCCTGCGCAAAAAGATCACTATCTTCCGAAACTGGCGACGGGTGAACTACGTGGTGCGCTGTGTCTAACCGAGCCAGACGCTGGCACCGACTTGCAGGGAATAAAAACTCACGCCAAGCGCGACGGTGATCACTACGTGCTCAATGGCTCGAAGATGTGGATCACCAATGGCATGTACGGCAGTCTGTACGCGATTCTTACCAAAACCGATCCAACCGCCAAGCCCGCGCATAAGGGCATGACGATGTTCATCGCCGAGAAAGGACCCGGCTTCACGGTTGATCACAAGCTGAAAAAGCTCGGTTATCGCGCGGTGGAAAGCGTTGGTCTGAGCTTTAGCGATTTCCGCTTGCCAGCGACCAGCATCCTTGGCGGGGAAGAAGGGCATGGCTTTCACCATGCGGTCGGAGGTCTCGAACTCGGTCGCATCAATGTCGCCGCGCGCGGCGTCGGTATCGCAAGCGCGGCGCTCAAGGATTCAATCCGCTATTCTCAGCAGCGCAAGACCTTTGGCAAACCGATCTGTGAGCATCAAGCGATTCAATTAAAACTCGGCGAGATGGCGACCCAGGTGGAGGCCGCGCGCCTGTTAACGAACCAGGCTGCGGAAAAATACGAACGCGGTGAACGCTGCGATTTGGAAGCTGGCATGGCCAAGCTCTTTGCGTCGGAAGCTGCGATGTACTGTGCGCAGGAGGCGATGCGTATTCATGGGGGGTACGGCTATTCCGCGGAGTTCGATATCGAGCGCTATTACCGTGACGCGCCGCTGATGTGTATCGGTGAAGGGACGAACGAGATTCAACGGATTTTGATCGCTAAAAATCTCGTCAAGATGTACCCAGTGTGACGAGACCTGAAATTCGCAACCCCCCCCTTCATTTGGATTCCACGACATGACTGAAAAAAACTCTCTGGATTCTGAGCAGGCCCGGTATTGGAACGAAGGCGGCGGGCGGCGCTGGGCCGCGAATATCGAACGGGTCGAGCGGATGTTGCAGCCGCTTGCCGCGAGGTTAGTCGAGCACGCGGCGGCGCTACCGGGTGAGCGGGTCATTGATGTCGGCTGTGGCGGTGGCTTGACGTCCAAGGCCTTGGCGGAGGCCGTGGGCGCTACTGGAGCCGTGCTTGGCCTGGACGTTTCATCGATTATTCTCGAGGTGGCGCGCGCACGCTTTGCTAACGTCGCGAATTTGCGCTTTGTGCACGGTGATGCCGGCAGCATGGCGCTTGAGCAAGGAGACTACGATCTCATCACCTCGCGTTTCGGGGTGATGTTTTTTCCGGATGCGACCGGCGCTTTTGCACATCTTCACTCCGCGCTCAAGCGAAGTGGCCGGCTGAAGTTTATTTGCTGGCGCGCGCTGAAGTTGAATCCCTGGATGGCGATCCCGGTCAAGGCAGCATTTGAGATCCTGCCTCGCCCCGAGCCGCTACCGCCGAATGCGCCCGGGCCGTTTGGTTTGGCCGACGAGAGCTACCTACGCGAAGTGTTAACGCGAGCGGGTTTCCGCGATATCGAGATCACGCCAAACGAGGTGATGCTTGATCTCGGCACGCTCGAGGACGCGGTCGAACAAATGACGCGCATGGGGCCACCAGCCCAGGCTTTCGATGAAGCGACCGCAGCGATGCAGGCAGAGGTACTGCGCGCCCTACGCGCAGCGTTCGAGTCTTTTGTGACGGCCGGAAGGGTGCAGCTGATCAGCGCTACCTGGTTAGTGAGTGCACGGCCTTGATCAGGTTTGTAGAGGCAGGACGATCTCCGCGAGCCAGGCGAGATCTTCGCGCCAACCGAGGGAATCAGTGAGCGAGCGCAGCACGAATTTGCTGATTCCCACGTCCAGGTGCGAATGGATTAAAGACTTTAGAGCATCACGCCCGAGCGGCAGGATCTGAGACAAATCGCGATCGGCCCGTCGCGCCTCCAAGGCCGCGATCGCCGCCGCCTGCGGTTGTGCTTGTGCGTATGGGATGCTGATCCCGAAATGCCCGGGATCAATAGCGCGACCGAGTTCGGCGGCGCGAGCTTCGATCGTGAGACGGCCCTTGCCAGCTTCGGCAGGAGTTGCGCTGGCCGTCAGCCAACCGTCGGCAAGACGGGCGACCCGTTCAAGCGCGGCAGGACCGATCCCTCCGAGCCAGATTTCCAAGGGTTGCTGTTGCGGGAGTGGCTGCACCGCGATCTCGTCAAATAAATACTCGCCGTACCGCGCGCTTACTGTGTCGCCCGCCCACCATCGTCGAAGCAGCCCCATCATTTCGTCGACAGCTTTACCGCGATCCCCGGTAGGATGCCCCAAGGCCGAACGTTCTTGCGGCGCGCCCAGGCCGGGGACGAAAGACACCAGCAGCCGGCCGCGCGAGAGCCGGTCCAACTGCGCGAGTTGTTTCGCGAGCCACAAGGGATTTCTGCCGAGCGGGACTACATTCGCGCCGAGCTTTAGGTGCCGAGTCTGACCCGCCGCAAACGCCAGACTAAACAGCGGATCGCCCAGGGGACCCAGCGGCACGTCTGATAACCACACGGTATCGAACCCCAATGCTTCGCAGGCATGCAGATAATCTGGAAAGAGATCTTCGTGCAGGACGAGGGCGGGTGGGGTGACGGCAAAGCGAATTTTCATAACACCGTGAAGATAAGCGTCGCGTGCAATCGATGCAATCTGTCACACGGCGCACATTGGCCAGCTGCAGTGAAGCTGCCACAATTGGTTAGTGGCTGGTGCCGCGCGACAGTCTCGGAATTTGCGGAAGCTGGCATGCAGCACTCTCTTTCAGAACCTGGCCTCAATTCAACCCAGGAGTAGTCGACCTCGATGGCAACGCAAGGACCCACCGACACCGCGTTCCCAGACCCCTGGGGCCTCCCGCTCGATAACCTGGATCCCAGTCGTGCGGAACTTTTCGAGCACAATGTTCACGGCGAATACTTCCGGCGCCTGCGCCAGGAAGCTCCGGTCCATTACACCCGCGAAAGTCCGTTTGGCGCGTACTGGTCGATCACCAAGTATCACGACATTGTAGCGGTGGAAAAAAACTACCAGGTGTTTTCGTCGGAGCCCACGATTGTGATCGGCGATCCTCCGCCGGACTTCATCACGCCGATGTTCATCTCGATGGATCCGCCCAAGCACGATGTACAACGAATGGCTGTGATCCCGGCAGTGGGTGCGGCGCGGGTGAAGGAGTTGGAGGCGCTGATTCGTGAGCGGGCCGGCGTGATTCTCGACGGACTACCGCGCAACGAAACTTTTAACTGGGTCGATCGGGTGGCGAAGGAATTAACCACCCAGATGTTGGCGACCCTGTTCGATTTTCCATGGGAAGATCGACACCTTTTAACCCTGTGGTCCGATGTCGCGACTACCTCTGAAACAGTGGGGTCGGTCACCGACATGGCCAAGCGCCAGCAAGTGCTTGGCGAATGTCTCGCGTATTTCGCGCGACTCTGGCAGGAACGTGCCGCGGCGGAACCTAAATTCGATTTCATCTCGTTGTTGGCGCATCACCCGGGCACCCGCGACCTGTTAAGCACTCCGATGGAATTTCTCGGTAATATGCTGTTACTCATCGTTGGCGGAAACGATCCGACCCGGAATTCCATCTCCGGTGGCTTGCTGGCGCTGAATCAGAACCCGGATCAATACGAGCTGTTACAGGCGAATCCCGGGCTCATTACGAATATGGCCTCTGAAATCATCCGCTGGCAGACCCCCGCCAGCCACATGCGCCGGACGGCCCGCGAGGACATCGAGTTCCAGGGCAAGAGGATCCACCAGGGCGATCGGGTCGTGATGTGGTATGTCTCCGGCAATCGCGACGAGGCCGTTTTCGAGAACCCGGAAGCCTTTAACATTGAACGCAAGAATGCGCGAGATCACTTATCCTTTGGCTTCGGTATTCATCGCTGCTTAGGCAGCCGGGTGGCCGAGATGCAATTAAAAATTTGGCTCTTCCGGTTTGAGTGTGGGTAAAAAGAGGTTGTTGCTCAAGCAGCGAGGCCTATTTTCATAGGGTTTAATGCCTGTTTGAGGTGAGGATAAATCCGGCATGATTTGCCGATGGCTAAAATACCGAAGCACCGCCACTTGGCC
>SHZM01000013.1 GCA_009692265.1 Gammaproteobacteria bacterium | reverse complement strand
GGAGATGGCTTTGATGACCTCGTGGTGGGGGCTTACGGTGCCGACCCGAACGGCGCCCTCTCGGGTTCGAGCTACGTGGTATTCGGTAAGGCGGCCCGCTTTGCGGCGACCATCAATCTCAGCACTCTCAATGGCACGAACGGCTTTCGTCTCGATGGAGTCGCGGCGGAGGACTTCAGCGGCATCGCCGTCAGCGCCGCCGGCGACGTCAACGGAGATGGCTTTGATGACCTCGTGGTGGGGGCTTTCGGTGCCGACCCGAACGGCGACTACTCGGGTTCGAGCTACGTTATATTCGGCCGCGACTTTACCGGCACCGTTGCCCAGCAGGGTGGTACCGGCAACGACATTCTCACCGGCACCGTCGCCGCCGAGAACCTCGTCGGTGGCCTTGGCGATGACACCTTGAACGGCGGTGCCGGCGCGGATGTGTTGAAGGGTGCGGCGGGCCAAGATTCCCTCAATGGTGCGAGCGGCTCGGATCGCCTGGAAGGGGGCACCGGTAATGACAGTTTGAACGGCGGCGATGATGCCGATCGCCTCGACGGTGGTGTCGGGGCTGACACCCTCGATGGCGGGCTGGGCAGCGACGTGCTGATCGGTGGTGCGGACCACGACGTGTTCTTATTCAACGATTCGGTAGGGTCCACCAACGTTGACCGGCTCATGGACTTTGGTGGGGCTGGGGTGACGGTGATGGATATTATCCACCTGGATAACGCCATCTTCACGGCCTTACCCGTGGGTGCGCTGGCGGCATCCTCGTTTGAAGCCGGCGCTGGCTTGACCGCCGCGGCCACTGGCAACGGCCGGATTGTCTACGACACCACCTCGGGCGGCGTGTACTACGACAGGGACGGCTCAGGCGGTGTTGCAGCGGTGCAGTTTGCCACGCTTGCCTCGGCGGTCGATGGACTGGCGGGGGTGGATTTCTTCGTGGTCTAGGGGTGATGCGGCATGCATCATCCGCCGGAGACACCGGTGCGGCGACCGTTCTTAACCCCCTTCCAGCGGCGGCAGGAAAAACACTTCGCTGCTTGGTTCAATCGTTTGCAGTAATGGTTCGTTGTGGATCTCGCCATCGATTGCGATAGCGATGGGGATATTCACCGCGTCGGCGAATCCAGGATAACGCTCGTCGAGTTCATCGACGAGCGCTTGGTAGGTTAGCGCAGTGACTTCCAGGCGGGTGACACCGGCCGTGTAACGCCGCGCAAACGCTGGCTGTAACACGACCGTCGCCATTACGTTTCCCTTAGCGCTTGGTGAGTGCGGCGAGTAGTCGCGGCGGTGAGATCGGCAGGTCGTTCATGCGCACGCCACTGGCACGCGCAACCGCATTGGCGACCGCGCCAAGGGGCGGCACGATCGGGACTTCACCCACGCCGCGCACCCCGAACGGATGCGAAGGGTTCGGCACTTCGACCATCACCGTATCGATCATCGGCAGATCGGACGCCACCGGCATGCGGTAATCCAGAAAGCCTGGATTCTGCAGACGACCTTGCAGGTCGTAGACATACTCTTCGTTCAACGCCCAGCCTATGCCCTGTACCGCACCACCCTGCATTTGCCCTTCGACATAACTCGGATGAATCGCACGGCCGACATCCTGGATCGCGGTGTAGCGAATAATCGTGACCCGTCCGGTTTCAGGATCGACTTCGACATCGCAGATATGGACGCCGAAACCCGCTCCGGCACCGCTGACGTTCAGCGCAGCGTTACCGTTGATCGGGCCGCCAGTCTTGGCCGCGGACTTCGCCAGCTCAGCGAGTGAAAGTTGGGTTCGCGTATCAGTCTGTCCCTGGCTTGGGAACGCCACGCCGTCCTTCCAGATGACTTCTTCCGGCGTGCACTTCCATAACTTGGCGGCGCGTTCGCGCAATTGTCGGACGGTGTCGTTGGCGGCTTCGCACACGGCCTTGCCGGTCGCAAAGGTCACCCGACTACCGCCGGTGAGAAAACAGTAGCCAGCGGAGGCGGTGTCGCCGATCAATGGTTTCACTTTCGCGAGATCGATGCCGAGTACTTCCGCTGCCATCATTGCCATCGAGGCACGGGAGCCGCCGATATCCGGGTTGCCAGTGATAACTTCCGCGGTACCGTCCGCATTGAGATGGATCGAGGCGCTCGATTGGCCGCCGTGGTTGAACCAGAAGCCGCACGCGACACCGCGACCCTGATTCGGCTTCAACGGCGCGTTGTAATGCGGATGGGCCTTCGCGGCTTCCAGGGTATCGATAAAGCCGATCACCGGAAACTTCGGTCCGTAAATGACGTTGATGCCTTCATGCGTGGCATTTTTTAAGCGCAGTTCAAGCGGGTCCATTCCCAAGGTCAGCGCTAATTCATCCAACGCGGACTCGACGGCGAAGGACGCCATTGGGGCACCGGGGGCACGATACGCAGCACACTTCGGGCGATTCGAAACCACGTCGTAGCCGACCGCTTTCGCGTGCTTGAATTTATACGGCGCGAATCCCGCCATGCAGCCCGGCGTCGCCGGTGAGCCGGGGAACGCGCCAGCTTGGTAGGCGAGGGTCATATCACCCGCAGTTAAAGTGCCATCACGTTTCGCGCCGAGTTTCACCCGTAGATGGGATCCCGAGGTCGGGCCGCTGGCGCGGAAAACTTCTTCGCGATTCATGACCATCTTCACGGGGCGCCCGGCTTTGCGCGACAGCGCGACTGCGAGCGGTTCCAGATACACCGTGGTCTTGCCACCGAAGCCGCCGCCGATCTCAGCCGGGATCACACGAATTTGCGAGTTTTCGAGTTTGAGCAGCTTGGCGCAGAACTCGCGAATCATGAATTGGCCCTGGCTACTGCACCAAATCGTGGTCATGCCATCGGGAGCAACGCTCGCCACGCAGGCATGAGGTTCGATATAACCCTGGTGTACAGGTTGGGTCGTGTATTCGCGCTCAAGGACGACTTCGGCCTCGGCGAATCCTTCTTCGATATTGCCGATGGCGAACTCGACACGTGCCGCGATATTCGAAGGCGTCGTGGGTTTGGGCTGGATCCCGCCAGTGAAAAGATCGTCATGCAGACACGGCGCGTCGGGCTTCATCGCCTCGCGCACATCGATCACGTGCGGTAGCACTTCGTAGTCGACATCGATCAGCGCGAGTGCCTGTTCCGCGATTTCGGCGGTGGTCGCCGCGACCGCGCCAAGCGCATGGCCTTCGTACAGCGCCTTGCCGCGCGCGATCGCATTCTGCGACACGTGTCGGAAGTTGATCGGGGCCTCGCCTCCCGGCGAGATTTCGGAGGGGAGATCGGGGAACTCAGCCCCGGTGACGATAGCGAGCACCCCAGGCAGCGCCATGGCACGGACGGTGTTGATCGACTTGATGCGGGCGTGGGCATGCACGCTGCGCAGCACGCGACCGACCAGCATGCCGGGCAGCGCGTAGTCCGCGCCATAGGCCGCCGCGCCGGTGACTTTGTCGACACCATCCGGGCGTACCGGTCGTGTGCCAACCCATTTGAATTCTTGTTTGCCTTCGTTACCCATGGCTTATGCATTCCTCATGTCGATGGCGGCCTGTTGGACCGCGCGTACAATTTTGTCGTAACCCGTGCACCGGCATAGATTGCCGGCCAACCAAAAACGGATCTCGTGTTCGCTGGGATCGGGATTTTTTTCCAGCAACGCCTTGGTCGCGACGATCAAGCCTGGCGTGCAGATCCCGCATTGCAGGGCGGCCTCGTTCAAGAACGCCTGCTGCACCGGGTGTAATTGATTTTGCTGTGCGACGCCTTCGATCGTGTCTACTCTTCGGCCGTTGAGCTCGGCGCCTAGCACGAGGCACGAGCACACCAAGCGTCCGTCGAGCCGCACACTGCAGGCACCGCAGTCGCCGGTGCCGCAGCCTTCCTTGGTGCCGGTGAGGCCTAGCTCATCGCGCAACACATCTAAGAGCGTTTGCCCGGTCTCGCACAATAACTCGACTGCTTCGCCGTTGATGGTGGTAGAAATATGATGTTTGCTCATGCTCGGCTCCTCGCGCGCTCGTAGGCAATTGCGGCTGCGCGTCGCGCTAGCACGCCTGCCACCTGGGTCCTGAATTCGATCGTGCCGCGCTTATCATCGATTGGCGCACACGCCGCACTGGCGGCTGCCGCCAAGGCGGCGAGCGCGGACGCCTCGAGCTTGGTACCGACGAGCGCTTTACCCGCGGCTTCAACTAACAAGGGTCGCGGCGCGACCGCGCCTAGGGCCACGCTAGCTGCGGTGATTGCACCCGCTGCATTAACCTCAAGGTTGACCGCGGCGCCGACTACCGCGATATCCATTTCAGTGCGCGGGATGAAACGCAGGTAGGCGTCCCCACCCTGTTTCGCCACTGCCGGGAGAAAGAAATCGACGACGAACTCGCCGGCTTGCAGAATCGTTTTGCCTGGCGCGGTTATAAAGGATTCGACCGTTGCTTCACGGCGTCCGTTGGGGCCGGCGATCGTGCAGATAGCGCCAGCGGCAATCATCGCGGGCACGCTATCCGCCGCAGGCGAGGCGTTGCATAGATTGCCGCCGAGACTGGCGCGACCTTGGATTTGGGTCGAACCAATTAACCGCGCGGCTTCGACCACACCAGGCCAAGCTTTTTTAAGTTCAGCGTGTTCACCGAGTTCAGCCCCACTCACCGCCGCACCGATTCGAAACCCGCCACGTTCGGAAGTGATTTTTCGAAGTTCCGGGATCTTTTTAAGATCGACGATGCCATCGGCCTGCAAGCGGCCTACTCGCAGTTGCACGAGCAGATCGGTGCCGCCGGCGAGCACGCGCAGGCGCGGCGCGCTTTTGAGCGATGCCACTGCCTCCTCGATCGTGCTTGGACTGTTAAAGGTCAACAAAATCTACCTCCGCTATTTTTCTACTCATGGATTATTTGGTCTGTGGGTCGCAGTTCGAGGGCGCCATGAAACGCGCCACGGTGCGATGATAATTCTGGACCGCAGGTTCGTTACGTCCGAACAAAAATTCCTTGTTCGCCCCGGCGAGCAGGCCCGATTGTATCGTTTGTCCGACCGCATAGTCTTCGTCTCGTACAGCTTGTAACACCATTGCGCTAAACATCTCGGATGCCGCCCGCGCCTCGGGGGTAGTCGGATTCTGATGCACCAACACAGTTTGACGGGTGACTGTGACATCCGGCGTGGTGCCGGGGAAGATCTGACTGACGAGGCAGTGGTCGCCAAGGATGCCGGAGATGGAGAGATTCGGGAAGCAGTTGTGGATCAAGCGAATGTGCTTGCTGTGATCCCAGTCGGTTTCAGGGGCTTCCAGCAACTCGCCGAGTGACTTCCTGCCAAACGTGAGACGCTGGTGTGGGCCGTAGGTATCGAGCACCAATAAATTACCGACTGTGAACTTGCCGACCGTTTTGCCGTGCAGTGAATTGTGATGGTACGCCTCAAGATAACCATCGAGCGCGACTTTCCAGCCGGGACCGGTGAGTTCGCGCTGTTCGAACAAGTGCCATTGGTCGAGTTTTAAGGGTCCAAGCTGGACCGCGAAATCGCCTAACCAGAGGTCGATATCGAAGTTCTCGCCTGGGGTGAGACAGACCCAGACCAAGCCTGCGCGCTCCACACAGGCCAAGGCGACGAGCCCATGTGTGGCGTGATCGACTTCGCCGAAGGTATCAGCCGAGTAGCGACTGAG
Source organism: Gammaproteobacteria bacterium (assembly GCA_009692265.1). Classification (GTDB taxonomy): domain Bacteria; phylum Pseudomonadota; class Gammaproteobacteria; genus CAIKBL01. The sequence goes on along the minus strand of SHZM01000013.1, from coordinate 58,991 downwards.
GAGTTTTCCCGACACATCGTAAGTCCATGCGTGATAAGGGCAAGTGAAGGCCTTCGCACTGCCGCGTTCGGAAGCGCAGACCAGGGCACCGCGATGCCGGCAGGTATTGAGAAAAGCGCGCGCGTCACCGTCCTGCCCGCGCACCAGCAGCACCGGCACACCGAGCACGGTCATCGTGCGATAACTTCCGGGCCCTGGTAGCTCCAGGCTGAGCGCGAGCGCCAGCGGTAGATGCTTAAAAAGTCGCTCGACTTCGGCGCGATAGCGCGCGGGATCAATGTACGCTTCGATTGGGATCGACATCACGCTGTCGGCTTGATCGGTGGTGCCCTGACGAAAGTGTTGTAGCGCGCTTGGTCAAACTCCGCATTTCGTCGCGCATGTCGATGCTCATTTACGTTCCCGACTTCAGCTGTTCGCGCTCGAACTGCTGCCAGCTGGGCAGCGACTCCGGGTAATCCGCTCGCATGCGGACGCCGCGGATGGTCAGGCGCTCCGGTTGGCTCAACGCAGTGGCATAGTCCGTCACCGGCACGTAATAAAGGAAGTTGATGACACGCTTATTAAAGCGCCAGATTCCCTGCTCGCGACGATACTGGTCGTCGTAACGCATCGCGGCCAGGCTCACCACGTTCGAGGGCGTGGTCTCGGCGTGACTGAGTACCCGACCGGTTGCGCGGTTTGGATCCAGCGGATCGATCTTGGCGACCACGTCGTGGGTCCAGTGAAAAGCCGGGCCGCGGATCTTGAAGACCTCGACAAACATCGCGGTGATCGCCGCGCGCCCGTTGGCGACCATCGCACCGCTCGGTGAGTCGAAGCAGGCGTCTTCGGTAAACAGGCTGGTCAAGGTCGGCATGTCGTGCTCATCGCAGGCGATCGCGTACGCCGTGACTAATTCGGCGATTGCCTGGCGCGATTCGAGGCGATCCACGCGGGCGGTTAAGGATTCGAGTTCGGTGTTGTTCATGGTGTGTTCTCCCAAATTATTCAGCCCGCAGCAGGCGCTTAGCATTGTCGGTATACGGTCGGGCTTGAGCGCGGAGATCGCCGGCTTGTTGATCCCAGCCCGCGAAATTTGTCCCGAACACCAGCCGCTGCTGATTCACGCGACCGCGCAGCAATTCCAAGGAATCCTCGGCGTGCACATGAATATCGAACCAAAGACGGTGCAGGAGGGTTTCGAACGCGCCGTCCTGCCGCAGGCTCGCGCTCGCCCACGGCCGCTTTTTCGCGGCACTCGCCATTCGCCCAAACACATAGCTCGTGGCACCGCCACCATGACTTACACAGACATCGAGATCGGGATGGCGTTCCAGCACCCCGCCGTAGATCAACGTCGCGACCGCGATCGTTTCCTGCGCGGCAAAACCGATAATGATGTCGAGATCAAATTGTTTTAAATTCGGATCGCCCAACGGTCCATCGATCCCAACCGGTGCCGGGTGGATGAACAGCGGCACATTCAACCTGGTCAGCGCACAGTAGAACGGATCGAGCGCGGGATCGTTCAGTCGCCGACCAAAGTCACTGCCGATATACGGCCCCAACATGCCGAGATCCTGGACCGCGCGCTGAGTCTCTTCGACCGCAAAGCCAATATCCTGCACCGGCACTGCGGCGAAGGCGCTGAGGCGATCTCCATGCGGTCGAATTTGCGCGGCTAGCGCATCATTATGAATGCGACAAAAGGTACGCGCGGACGCAGGCTCGATGAAATGAAAATAGGTCAGCGGATTCGGCGACAACACTTGATAGTCGAGCCCCGCGGCGTCCATCGCCTTGAGTCGCAGCAGCGGATCCATGAACGCGCTACCGCGGTAACGTACACCGTGCAGCTCATAGCTACCGACTCGAAAGCGCGGCGCCGCTTCATGGCCAGGTTCCGGTCCGTACTCGCCGGCCGCGCCCATGGTTTCTTCGAGCACCGCGTGGGCATGAACATCGATAGTCTCGGCGTGGCGGAGGTCCATTCGCGTGTTTAAGAATGAATGACGCTTGGCGGAGACAATTCATTGCCGAGCATCGCGCGCTTCAAGATCTGCTTTCCGTAATGTGAAACACGCCAGCCAGGTGGATCCCGGCGTATGGTCTCGATGAGCGGCGGAATCACTTCACCACCCCGTACCACATGTCGGATATCGCCGCGCTCGCCGAGCACGGTCACGTCGCGTTCAACCTCGCCAGCGACCACGATCAGATCAGCAAGCTTGCCCGCCTGTATGGTCCCGGTGTCACCATGCAGGCGAAGCGCAAAGGCGTTCTCGCTGGTTGCGCAGGTGATCGCCTGCAGTGGCGTCATGCCGAGATCGCGTACGAAAACTTCGAGCTCGCGGTAATGCCAATCACCATACGGGGTCAAACAAAAGCCGCTTTCAGTGCCGCACAACAACGGCACACCCGCGTCGTAGGCACGGCGTAGCATCACCGCGCTCTCGGCGATTTCTTTTTGAAACAACGCGCGGAGTTCGGGTGAGGCGCCGATTGTCTCGCCGTAATCGGCGAGATTCGCCTGGAAGGTGAAAGTCGGAACAATTGGCACTTTTCGTTCGATCACCGCTGCAAGTGCCGCCTCGTCCATGTACGTCGCATGCAAGATCATGTCGAAGCCGGCGAGCGCGGCATCACGCGTACTGCTCGCGCCGCGGCAATGGCCTACGACCGGCGTTCCGAGTTCGTGCGCGGTATCGACCACCTAGCGCAGTTCGTCGTAACTCCAGACCTGAACCTCGCCCTTGCCGCGTTGACGCAGGGTGAGGCCAGTAACGTGAACCTTGATCCAATCGACCCCGAGTTTGATCTGGCGTCGGATCTCCTGGACGATTTCGTCGCGCGAGTTGACGACCTTGCCGTAGCCGCGGCGACCCTCGTCCGGGATAAGTCGCCCCGCGGTGCCACCGACCGACGTGAGCAGCGCGTTGCCGCCAGTGCTCATGCGCGGACCACGTACGATCCCGGCTTCGATGGCGTCGCGCAGATCGACTCCGATCTCAAACAGACAATCCGCATCGAAGAAACCGGTAACCCCGGCGGCGAGCACCTTCTGCACGTTCACCGCCGCGATGATCGCGGCAAGCCCTTCGCGGCGATGAAAGAACAACTCGTCGTTGGAGTTCGGCTCATCGAAGCTGATGTGGCAGTGCGCATCGATAAGGCCTGGCATGACAGTCAGTCCCGTGGCATCGATGCGGCGGATCGCGGCATCGTACTGGTCTGCAGCGCCAGCTCGCACCTCGGTAATCCGATCGCCGGTGATCACCACATCGGCCGCCAGCGCTGGTGCGCCCAGGCCGTCGAGCACCTTACCGCCATGCACAATCAAGATAGGCGCAGCTGACATCTAAAACGCCACGCGCAGGGTTTTCGCGCCACGCACCCACAACGACGGCAACCATTCCGTCGTAGGTTCCAAGCGCTGAAGGTTGGGCATGCGCGCGAGGACAGCACCGATCGCAATCGCCGCCATGCGCTTACCGAGCGCGGCACCGGGGCAGTAGTGTGGCCCATGCGCAAACGACAGATGGCCATGGGCATCGCGGTGAAGATCAAAGCGGTCTGGATCTTCGAAGCGCCGCTCGTCGCGATTGGCGGAGCTGATGTACGACATCACATAAGCGCCTCCTGGAATCACGCAATCGTGCAGTTCGATGCCCTGGGTCGCGGTTTGAAACACGAGATTCACCGGGGACCAATACCGCAACGTCTCCTCAACCAGCTCCGTGGTGAGTGACGGATTGCCGCGAACTTCCTCGTGCGCCGTCGGATTCTCGAACAGCGCGAGCAACGCGCTGCTAATTAGATGCGACGGCGTTTCCGAACCACCGAAGTGGGTGAGGATCGCGACGCTCAACACTTGAATCGTCGACAACATATCACCGTCGATTTCGGCCTTTACCAGCTGCGAAATGAAATCATCAGTCGGCGCCCGCGTGCGCTCGGCGATCACCCCTTCGAGATACGCACGCAGTTGCGCGACGCTGCCACGAATTCGGCTGACATCGGCCTCGGATAAGCTCGCGCGATTGGCCGCGTTAAGTAGATCGGACGTCCAAATTTTAAAATTCTCGCGCTGGCTGCGGTCGACGCCAATAAGTTCGGCGGTCACGCTCACGGGTACAAACCCGGCGAAGTCGCCGACGAAATCGAATTCACGACCGCGTGCCTCGATCTCATCGAGCAAGCCATTGACGATGGAATGAATCTTCGGTTCAACCCCGCGCGTCACCGATGGTAAAAAGCCCTGGCCCGCGAGTTTGCGTAGCGGCGTGTGCGCGGGCGGGTCCATCGCGATCAGGGATGGCACCTCGGGCACCGGATCTAAATCACCGAAAGCCTGGGTAATGAAATCCTTCGCAGAATACAGTTCGGGATGCAGGAAGGTATTCTTGCAATCGTCGTAACGAGTCAACGCATAGGCGTTTAACGACTCAATCCGGTAGACCGGAGCGTGATCCCGCAGCTGTTGGTAGCGCGGATAGGGGTTCTGCTGAACCTCGCGCTTAGTGGGGTCGAATTCGATCGCGGGCATGGGGGTTTAGCCCTTACTGGGACGCGGATGATAGCGTATGAAAAGGATCATCGATTAACCAATTCATACCGCTGTTCCACCACCTCGTGACCCCACTGATGTCCTATGATCTCCTCGACGAGGGTGAAACCAAACTTGAGATACAGGTGTCGGGCAGCTTCCAGCCGACGGAGGGTCCACAGAGTGATCCGGTGATAGTCCTGGTCGCGCGCGAACTCGAGGGCACGCGCAAGCAGCTGATTCCCAAAACCGGTTCCACGCAACCTATCAGAGAGGATAAACCAGCGTAGGTGCGCGCCTTGGGTTTCGGCGTGGGTGCCATCAATGGCGAGTGACCCCTCAATAGATCCGTCGCGCATCACCAGCCACAAGCCATCTCTCTGCGGCAGGTAGTTCTCACAAAATGCACCGAGTTCGCGCGCGACCTTGCTTTCGAAGTACACCCCGAAGCCAGCATGCGCGCAGTAGTAGTGAGCGTGAAGTTCGGCAATACGGCCGATGCACCCGGGCACATAACCACTGGTCACGATCGGTGCAGGGTCTTTACTCACTTGAAACTCAGCCGACGGTGTTGCCCCATAAGCGAATTACCGGCACCGTTTAACACGGGCGCTGCAATAACACCCCACGTCGTGTCAAGTCCGCGGTCTGTTCCATGCTGTAACCGAGCACGCGAGTCAAAATCTCTTCGTTATGTTCGCCGAGCAGCGGCGCTTGGAGGGCGGGCAGCTGGGGTTGCGCGGAGAAACGGAACGGGAATCCGGGGATATCGATCTCACCGAGGATAGGGTCCGGCACGGTGCGCAGGGTGCCACGATCTCTAAAGTACGGATGAGTCTTGGCGTCGGCCGGGCTCAACACCGCGGTGGCCGGCACGCGATGCCGGTCGAGGGCGTCGAGGACGGCTTCGTTGGTCGGCAGGCTGGCCATCCAGCCTTCTATGATCGGAATTAATTCGTCGCGCCGTGTCGCGCGCTTCAGCCCGTCGTCGTAGCGTTCATCATTGACAAGATCTAGCCGGCCAATGCACTCGCAAACATTTTTCCACTGCAACTGCAACGCCGCTACGCAGAGATACCCCGTTGGCCCCTTGAATACGCCGAACGGAAAAATCTGTTGGTGGTGGATGCCCATGCGGTGGGGTTTGAATTCACCGTTCGTGACCGACGGGCCGTGTACGTTCAAATCGTGCATGTGGAAGGCAGTGTCGACCATGGAGAGATCCATGTACTGCCCTTCGCCGGTCCGCAGGCGGTGGTACAGCGCGTACCCGACGGCGGCGAAGCCATGCACCGACGCATTCACGTCGAGCAGCGCGAGGCCGATCGGATGCGGGGGCCCGTCTACCGGACCCGTCATGTGCATGAAGCCGGCGAACGCTTGGATGATCCAGTCATAGCCGGTCTTGTGTGATAACAGGCTCTCACGACCGTAAGCCGAGACCGACGCCATGATGATTTTGGGATTCAATTCGCGCAGATGCGGATAATCGAGGCCACGCTTCTCCAGCACGCCGGGACCGAAGTTTTCCACCACCACATCGCAGTGCGGAACCAGTTCGCGCAGGAGTTCTAATGTCTCGGGATGCTTAAAGTCGACGCACAGACTCTGTTTTCCCCGATTCTGTTGCACGAAATACCCGCTGCGGCCATCTCGAATAAACGGAATAAGTCGCGCGGGATCGCCGACAGGCGCGATTTCGACTTTGATGATCTCGGCGCCCAGTTCGGCCATCAATCGCGTGATCCCTGAACCCGCCACGTACTGCGTGAAATCGAGCACGCGGACACCGTCTAACAGCATTGCCATTACAAGCTCCTCGTCTGCCCGTTCATCACTGAATCGTATCGTCCATCGCGCGTAGCCGTTGTACCAGCACGCGCATGACATGCAGGGCAGTAGGGCGTTTGTTGTGCTAGATAGTTGAAGCGGCGTTCGTCGATGGGGATGAGTCGGACGGCGGTTATCGCCCTCGCCGTCGCGCTGCGCGGCGCGTCATCGATCAAGGCCATTTCGCCGAACATGTCGCCGGGGTCCCCTTCTTCGAAGAGGCATTCCTCGGCCTCGGCGGTGACGATCTCGGTTTCGTTTTGGAACAGATCAATAAGATTCATATGAAGGTCGGGCTTCCGTCGGCGGGTGGATCGTACCGAATCCTAGCGACTTGTCGTCGGTATTTGAAGGAGCGTATAAGGGGCAAAAGGGGGCAGCGATGAACAACCAGGTGTTCGATGTGATCGTGGTAGGCGCGGCGCTCGCGGGGACCACTGCCGCTACGCTGTTCGCGCGCGCCGGGCTTCGGGTCGCCCTGGTCGAGCGCAACCCGGATAGCTACGCCTATAAACAGCTCTGTACCCACTTTATCCAAGGCTCCGCGACGCCTACTCTCGCCAGGCTCGGTGTCCTTGAGCAACTCGAGGCGCGCGGTGGGCTGCGCAATAGCGCCAATATCTGGACTCGTTGGGGCTGGATTTTCGAGCCCGAAATGCACGATGCCAATGGTGCCTCGCAGCACGGGTTCAACCTCAGACGGCAGGTACTTGATCCATTGCTCTGCCAAACCGCCGCCGCAACCCCGGGAGTTGAACTGTGTCTGGGGCATTCGGTGAAAGACTTGATCGTGGAAAACGGGCGAGTCACCGGGATCGTCACCCACGCCGCCGCGGGCGACCGAACCTTGCGTAGTCGCCTGGTCGTGGCGGCTGACGGACGCAATTCACGCCTCGCCGAACTCGCCAAGATTCGGATTAAATCGTCACCCAATCGGCGCAGCCTGATCATGGCGCAATATCGCGAGGTCCCACTGGTCCACGGCGCGACGTCGCAGATGTGGATCGATGGTGCCAAAGTTGGCTACATTTTTCCGAACGATGATGGCGTGACCGTCGTCGCCGCGATGCCTCCGCAAGCTGACTTTGCGAATTTCAAGGCAGACCCAGCCGGCCATTTCGAACGCTATATGCAAGCGTTTCCGGACTCGCCAGATCTGCAAAAAGCAGTGCGGATCAGCGAGTTCATCCAGGTCAAGGACTATCCAAACCAGACGCGCGCGCCGGTCGCCCTCGGCATGGCACTGATCGGCGACGCGGCGCTATCGATGGACCCGCTGTTCGGGGTCGGCTGCGGCTGGGCGTTACAGTCGGCGGAATGGCTGGTCGACGTGACGGCACCGGCCTTGAAAGCTGGCACGGGTGTTGAAGCGGCGTTGCGCGATTACGCCAAGGTCCATCAGCAGAAACTCGGCGGGCATGCGTTTATCGTGGCGGATTTTTCTAAGCGCTACGCGTTTAATTTAATTGAACGCCTGATGTTCAAGGCCGCGACGCGGGATGTCGCGGCGGCACGGCATCTGTTTCTCTTTGCGAAACGGATCTCCAGTCTCGCGGAGTTCTTAAACCCACGCATCATCGCGCGCGCGTTGTGGCTCACCCTGCAGCCAGCGAAGCCTAACACCTGAACTGGAATTACCGACCTACAGATTCGATTGCGCCCCCCCCTCAGCGCCGCCGAAACTCCGTCGGTGACAAACCGGTCCACGTGCGGAATGCGCGTGAGAACGCGTCCGGATCGTGGAAGCCAAGGCGGTACGCGACTTCCTCTAAATGCAGATGGCTACGGTGCATCAGCTCGGTAGCGCGTTGGATCCGAACTTCGCGCAAGACTGAGGAGAAATCGGTTGTCTCCAGCGCGAGTCGACGTTGTAGGGTGCGCGCGGTCATGTGCAGCGCACGCGCCAGCATCGGTAAGGCAGGGATCGGTGTGGCCGAGCGCAGGCGGCTGCGGACGATGTCTGAAAACTTAAACGGCTCCTGCATCATCTCACTCAGCCGGCGGCATTGATTTTCAAAAAACCGTCGCGACATCGCGTTAGCTTGCAGGGGCGGGGTGTCCCACACGCGACTTTCGAACGACATCTCGTTGATCTTTGCTCCAAACTCGACCGGACAGCCAAAAAATGCGTCATAAAGCCTGCTGTCTTTAGGCGCTCGGTGGCGGAACGCTACGGCATGGGCGACTAAGTGCGTGCCGACTAGATTTCGGAACAGATTCAGAATCGCGATCGAATCGCGCTCGACGAAAAACGGTCCTAGTTCGCGGACGACTGGACCTGGCTCAAAGGCGATGTATTTGTGCTCCCCTTCGCGCCAGACCACGAGTTCAATGAGTCCCCACGCGAGTTCGGGGTAGGTCAGCAAGAGCTGCAAGGAGTCGCGGATGGTCGGCGCGCACGACGCGGTCAAGCCGAGCACGCTGAACATCGATAAATGGAATCGCCGACCGATTTCGAGCGCCGCGCTCGCGCTCTTCACCCGCGCCAAGACCAGACGAGTGAATTTCAGTTTCTGCTCTAATGAAATGCGATAACTCGGCTCTTCGAGTGCAAACCGCGGGATCTCGGTCGCGGCTAAGAGCGGCTCAACGGCGTGCCCGGTGTTCTCTAAGAACTGGATCATCGGCGCCAGTCCATAGGCCAAACGCACGGGTGTCGACATCTCCCGGCCGAATAAGAATTCGGGGAGTTTGCTGGAAGGAGGAACCTTCAGCTTCTGCGATCGGGACATCGGAATCTACTTTAGCCTGTCGCTAAATGTCGGCCAATTTACGCAATCGAGCATTTTCTCCGCGTCTCCCGACACTAGCCGGTCGCGAGCGAGACGCTGTGTGGTGTTCTTCGCCTTAACGACCCAGGAGATCCCCCGAACATGGCGTCGACGTTGGCTAAACGACCCTTGCGCGCTGCAATCATTGGCGCGGGTATGTCCGGCATCCTCGCCGGTATCAAGCTACGCGAAGCCGGCATCGCTTTTACCATCTACGAAAAGGCCGCGCGGGCGGGTGGGACTTGGCGCGAAAATCGCTACCCCGGCATCGCTTGCGATGTACCGTCGCACCACTACTGCTATTCCTTCGCGCCGAATCCCGAATGGTCACAGCGCTTCTCTCCGGGGCCAGAGATCCTCGCCTATTTCGAGCAGGTCGCCGTAACGCACGAAATAGATTCGAGGATTCGTTTCAACGAAGAAGTCGTCAGTGCCGTGTATGGCGGCGGGGAATGGCGAATTAAAACCGCAAGAGGGCACGAGGAGACGGTCGATATCGTGCTCTGCGCGACCGGCTTTCTACATCACCCGGTGTTGCCGAACATTCCAGGGCGCGATAAGTTCACTGGCGACGCGTTCCACAGCGCACGCTGGGACGAATCCGTAATGCTCGCGGGTCGCCGAGTCGGCATTATCGGCACGGGCTCGACCGCGATGCAGATCGTACCGGCGATTGTCGACACCGCGGCCAAGGTCACCATGTTCCAACGCACGGCGCAGTGGGTGTTGCCGTTGCCGAACGTCGCCTATACCGAAGAAGAAAAAGCCCAGTTCCGGGCGGAACCGGACTCAATGACCAAGCTCTACGCGACTTGGCTCGAGCGTTTCCAGAACACGATCTCACGCGCGGTGGTCGGTGATGCGCTGGAAATGAGTCGGCTCGAAGCGGGATGTCGCGAGAACTTGGAACATAATGTCCATGATCCCGTCCTCCGCGCGAAGTTGACCCCTGACTACAAGGTCGGGTGCAAGCGTCTCATCATGTCCGACATTTTTTATCCGGCGATCCAGCGACCGAATGCCGAACTGGTGACGAGCGGTATCGAACGGATTGAGCCGCATGGCGTGCGCGATCGCGAAGGCAATTTGCACGAACTCGATGTGCTGGTGTACGCGACTGGTTTTAACGGCCACGCCTTTATGCGACCCATGCAGGTGCTCGGCGTTGAAGGGAAACGTCTGGATGACACCTGGGCGCAGAGCAATCTGACTCATCGCTCAATGTCGGTACCTGGATTTCCAAACTTCTTCATGCTCGTTGGTCCGTATAGCCCGATCGGCAATTTCTCGGTAATCCTGATTTCCGAGCTGCAGCTAAACTATCTCCAGCAGCTGCTGGCACCCCTGCAGCGTGGCGATTGTCGCGCGATTGCACCGACCTTTGAGGCGACTAATGCGTTCCTTTCCGAGCTGCGCGGTGCCATGGGCAATACCGTGTGGGCCACGGGCTGCAAAAGTTGGTATCTCGATAAAACCGGTAGCCCCGAAATGTGGCCCTTTACCTTTGAGCGCTTTCGCGATGACATGTCGCGGCCGCGCTTTGAGGAATATGACCTAATTCATTAGACATCGAGTCTTATTTTATGAGTTCGCCAGCAATTGATTTAGCCGCGTGCCGAAAAATCGGGGTTGGCCTAAAACGCCCGGAAGATGTGGTGATCAGTCGCGACGGGGCGATCTGGGCCTCCGACCAGGCCAGTGCCTGCGCGCGGATCGAGCCTGATGGCCTCGTCCATGTCGGCAAGGTCGCAGGTGCCCCCAACGGGATTACTTTAGATCTCGCAGGCCGACTCCTCATCGCGAATTTTGGTGGTCCTGAAGACGGTTACGGCCCGTTGCAACGACTGGACCCCACCACGGGCAACGTCGAACTTCTGTGCGATGAGCTGCAAGGGCGAAAAATGTGGGGCGCTAACTATCCGTTGATCGATACCCGTGGTCGGATCTGGTGTTCGCATTCAACCTGGGGACCGCTCGACGCCGCCTATCAGGGGCAGCACGACGGTTTGGTGTTTCGCGTTGACCCAGACAGCACCGTCACCGTGCTAGCCGAAGGGATCAAATTCGCGAATGGTCTGGCGATGGATTTCGACGAAAGAAATCTTTTTGTGTGCGAAACGGCTGGTTGCGACGTGATTAGGTACCCGATCGCCGCCGACGGCTCGCTAGGCACGCCTACTCGTTACGGCCCGTCACTGGGCTTAAGTAACCTTGAGGTGCAAGACCGTAGGCCGCTGTCGCTCGATCTGCGCAGCCAGCTTGGCGCGACCGATGGTTGTGCCTTTGATCAAGACGGCAATCTGTGGGTGACCCTGGTGATGGCGAATAAGATCGTTGCCATTACCCCGAACGGAGAAGTCGTGACAGTGTTGTCCGATCCCGCGGGGAGCCTGATGCGAAATCCCACCAACGTGAGCTTCGGGGGCAGCGATTTGCGCGATGTCTACGTCGGCAGCGTTACCAGTAATTATGTTCTCCACGCGCGCAGCCCGGTCCCGGGCATGCCCTTAACCCACCAACGCTGATCTTCGCAGGTCTATTATGAGCGAGCGAAAATTCACCGCTAACGACGATCACTGCCATTTCGACGTAATGGACAAGGATTGGTGGGCCACGGAGACGTCGTGGTTTTCGTTCCATCACCCGGAGCGCCGACTCGGTGGCTGGTTTTATACCCTGGTGCGACCGAACATCGGGACAGTTTCCGGTGGAGCCTGGGTGTGGGACGACAAGGCGCATCTGCCGTGGGAGGCGCTCTACTCGGCGAACTACACGGCGCAGCAATTACCGCGTGACCTTGATCTTGCCGATTGCCGTCTGCCGACCGGGGTGTCTATCCGAGTGCTCGAACCCTGTATGCGCTATGCGCTCGGTTTTGAGGATGGCGAGCGACTAAAGGCTACATTAACGTTCGAAGGCGTTATGCCGCCGGAATCGCTGACTGCGGTGGAGTCGACTTTCGGCAGTGCGCATCATTTCGATCAGTTCGGTCGGGTCACGGGTGAACTAATCCTGCACGGCGAGAAGATCGCCATCGATTGCATCGGCATGCGCGATCGCACCTGGGGTCTCCGACCGGAAGATCGGCCCCGCCAAGCGGCCTATGTGACCGGCGCCGCCGACGCCGCGAACGGCTTCCTGGCCGTGACGAACGTGCGGCCCGAAGGTGATTTTATCTCCTATGGGTTCTTACGACGCGACGGCAAGACCATCAGTTTGGTCAGTGGTGAACGCCGAGTCGAACGCGACCCTGTTCACGGCTGGATTACGCGGATCGAATTAACGGCGCGCGATTCCGCGGGTCGTGAGCTTCACGCAGTGGGCGTTCCAGTGAGCAAAATTATTCTGAACCGACATACCTTCATCGATATCAACAGCCTCATTCGCTGGGATATCGGTGGTGTGGTCGCATGGGGCGAAGACCAGGACATGTGGCCGATACACCGCTGGGCGCGGCGGCAGCGGGAAGCTTCGAAGGGGCGATGATCCGACGAGTAAGGACCGTGCTCTGAAAGTTACAACAATGGCTAAACACTGGACCAGCAAAATGCGGTCGATTCTTCGCCGATGAACTTCTCCCCCATCCTGTCTGCTGCGAGGATTGCCGATCTCACCACCCGCGGCCTGTGGCCGAATCGTTTGGTGTCGGATTTGTTGGACGAAGCAGCCGTGGTAGCACCTGCGGTAACGGCCGTGGTCGATCACAACAGCATGACCGGGATCTCCACTCGTCTCAGCTATCGCGAACTGCAGAACACCTCGATCCGTATTGCCTGCGCGTTCATCGAACTCGGGATCAAGCCGGGTGACGTGATCGCTGTGCAACTGCCGAACTGGTGGCATTACGCCGCGGTGTATACGGCGTGTGTGCGGATTGGCGCGGTGATCAATCCGTTGATGCCGATCTTCCGCGAGCGCGAGCTAAGTTTCATGCTCGGACTGACCGAAGCACGGGTGCTCATTGTGCCGCGCGAATTTCGCGGCTTCGATTACCCTCGGATGGCGAGTCAGTTACAGCATGAACTGCCGAGTCTCAAACACGTGTTCGTGATCGGCGGCGATGATCCGAAGAGTGCGTTCGAAGCACGCTTGTTAGATCCAATGTGGGAAACTCACGTTAATCACGTGGCCGCATTTCGCGCCCGCCGTCCAGACCCGAATGACGTGACCGAAATCATGTATACCTCGGGAACCACGGGTGAACCGAAGGGTGTGATGCACACCGCGAACACCTTGCTCTGCAAAGCGTTGCTCGCCAGTGAACTGTTCAGCTTCAATGCCGATGATCAGATCTACATGGGCTCGCCGCTCGCGCATCAAACCGGCTTCATGTATGCGGTGATTTTGGCGCTTTACCACCGCTGCAAATGCGTATTGCAGGATATCTGGGAGCCCGCGACGGCCGCACGGCTGATCGCGGACGAGCGCTGCACGATTACTCTTGGTTCAACGCCGTTTCTGCGTGATCTCGTGCAGCTACCGTCCGCACGCAAGCACGATTTCTCGTGCCTTCGTTTGTTCCTGTGCGCCGGCGCGCCAATCCCGCGCGTGCTGGTCCATGAAGCCCACGCGACCTATCCGAACCTGCACGTCATGAGTGCATGGGGGATGACCGAGATCGGCATTGTCACCGCGACGTATCCCGGCGATCCACCGGAGAAGATTATCGACACCGATGGACGCGCGCTGCCGCATCAAGCAGTTCGGGTGGTCGACGAGCATGGTGTGCCGGTACCGCCCGGTGTTGAGGGTCGGCTTCAGTCGCGGTGCGCGACGACGTTCGTGGGTTACCTTAAGCGTCCAGACGCGTACGGGCTCGATGCCGAGCAATGGCTGGAAACCGGTGACAACGCCCGCATGGACGCCGAGGGTTACATTCGGATCACCGGGCGCTCGAAGGATCTGATCATTCGCGGCGGCGAGAATATTCCAATCGTCGAAGTGGAGGAGCTGCTCTATCGTCATCCCGCGATCGCCGACGCGGCAATCGTCGCAATGCCTGACGATCGCCTAGGAGAACGTGGCTGCGCCTTCGTTACGTTGCGCGCTGGCGGCATCTTTGCTTTCCAGACCATGGTCGACTACTTGCTCGATGCCAAGCTCATCAAACAATATCTCCCCGAACGCCTCGAGGTGCTCGACGAATTCCCGCGTACCCCAAGTGGCAAGATTCAGAAATTCAAACTGCGCGAGTGGGCTAAAAGCTTGAAGCCACACGCGACCTGACTAGAGAGAAGCATAACGATGACCGAAGATGAATTGTTGCAACGAATCGCGCAAACGTTGAAACAGGAGATCGGCCCCGCCATCGACGCTGAGTATCCGAAGACCCAAGCCTTCATGGCCGGCGTAGTATTACAGAAGCTCAGCCGACAACTCGGCGTCGCGGCGCGACACCAAGCCGCGGAGCGCGCCGATCTAGACGCCTTACTCGCGGATTTGAACCATACAGCGCGCGACTTGCCACTCCCGGCGGAAATGCAAACTTCGCTTGAGAGATTAACCCGCGATCGAAATAAAGCGGCAGTGTGTGGGCTAATCGAGGCACTCTATTCTAGTCGCAACGCGCTGGGCGCTGAACACTTCACAGTGTTACTTGCTCGAGTGCGCCAAACCCTGCGCGCGAACATCGATCGCCAAGTGGAGTATGCGGCGTGAGTGATCGTGACGACTCGACGATCCTGCAAGGGAGAATTATCGAGTATCTGCGCAGTCGCCTGCCGGACGCGACTGACCTCACCTTACAGAATGTGCAGCGGATCGCGGTCGGCTGGTCGCATGAAACCTGGTTATTTGATCTTGACTATCGTACGGCGGGGGAGGCGCGGCATCTTGGGCTTTGCTTGCGTCGCGACCCAGGCAACGCCTTGCTGCGTCATCTGTCGGATCTTGAGCAGCAGTTTTGTGTACTCCAGTGCCTTGAGCACACGGCGTTGCCAACACCGAAGCCGTATTGGTTTGAGCGCGATACCGCGATTTTGGATGCGCCCTTTCTGGTGATGGAGAAAGTTCGCGGCAGCTGCCCGAATCCCTGGGGGCGGGATGGCCGCGCGTACTACCAAGCCGCCGCCGAGCGCGGTGCCTTACCGAAAAGTTTCACGACCACCTTGGCGACGATGCACACCTTGGATTGGCGCGCGGCCGGCCTCGATTTCCTCGGTGTGCCGGCTGCCGGAACCGACTTCGCGCGCCGCGAAATCTCGAAATGGCGCGAATTAATCGCGCTGTCCGAGCATTCACCGGAACCCATCCTGACCGATCTGATTTGCTGGCTCGAAGATAATATTCCGGCGACGGATCGGGTCACCCTTGTCCACGGTGCCTACCGTACCGGCAATTTTCTGATCCATGACGATCAGATCTCGGCTGTGCTCGACTGGGAGCTGCAGGTATTGGGCGATCCGATGTATGACGTCGCGTACGTGTTGAGCGATCTCAATCGGGAAGGTACGCCGCTGCTTTCGAACCTCGTCGAACGCGAGGCATTTTTCCGTGACTATGAAGCCGCCACCGGTTTCGTGATCGACGAAGCGGCCTGCCGCTACTACAACGCGCTCTATGCAATGCGCTCGGTTGCGTTTTGGATGAGTGCTTCCGGGTTGTACGCCGCCGGGCGCAGCAACGACATTCGGCTCGCGCGCACGGCGTGGTCGGTACCGGTTGTCCTCGAACGCGCAGCACGCGATTTAGGTTATTAGCCTCTACCAGCTAGGTCCGAACCAGCCCACTATGCCGCAACAGCGCCTGCGGATTCGGGGCACGCCCGCGAAAGTCTTGGAAAATTTCCATCGGGTGGCGACTCCCGCCTTGCGCAAGGATCGTGTCGCGGAAGCGCCGGCCCATCGCCGCGATCCCGTCTTCGTTGTCAAAGCCGACGTCCTCGAACGCGGCATACGCGTCCGCGCTGAGTACTTCGGCCCACTTATAGCTGTAGTAACCCGCGGCGTAGCCGCCCGCGAAGATGTGCGCGAAAGCACATAGAAAGCGGCTTTCGGGCAGCGGTGGTAGCGGGCTCGTACGCGCCGCGATCCGTCGTTCAATTTCAAAAGGTGTTTCGCCACCATTCGGATCGTAGGATTGGTGTAGCGCCAAGTCGGTCATTCCGAATTGCAGCTGCCTGACCATGTTGGACGCCGCGCGATAGTTTTTCGCTTCGCATAACTTGCGATAGTACGCTTCGGGCAGGGGTTCACTGGTTTGGTAGTGGATCGCCATGCTCGTCAACGTGGGCCGATGCAGGCACCAATTTTCCATAAACTGACTTGGGAGCTCAACAGCGTCCCATTCGATCCCGGCGATCCCCGCGGCGTCGCGGAACTCCACCGTGGTCAGCATGTGCTGGAGCCCATGGCCAAATTCATGGAAGAGGGTTTCGACTTCGCGGAACGTCATTAACGACGGCGTGTCACCGGTCGGTGGTGTGCTGTTGCACACGAGATGCGCGACCGGCAAGCGAACGCCCTGAGGTCCGACCGAGCGTGCGATGCAATCATTCATCCACGCACCGCCGCGTTTGTTCAACGGGCGTGAGTACGGATCCAAATAGAAGCTCGCGATCTGGCGGCCGCTGTCGTCGTAAATTTCGTAGAAGCGTACATCGGCGTGCCATACCGGCGCTTTGCCAGTGGCGGGACGAACCAACACGCTGAACAGGCGAAAACACAGTTCGAAAAGTCCGTTCAGCACGCGGTCCAGTGAAAAGTACGGACGCAGTTCTTCATCGGTCATCGAAAAGCGCTGTTCGCGTAAGCGCTCAGCCCAGTACGCGATATCCCAATGGGCAAGCGCACCGACTTGGCCTTGTTGCTGAGCGTAGTGCGTGAGATCGTCGAGTTCTTCCTGGGCTGATGTAAACGCCGCACCGAGGAGTCGCGAGTGCAGTTGATCGACCGCGTTCACAGTGCCGGCCATTTTCTGCGACAGGCTGAGTTCGGCGTAGCTTTTGAAGCCCAGTAGCGTCGCTTTCTCGTGCCTTAGTTTAAGAATTTCGACGAGCAGCGGCGTGTTGTCGGTAGCGCCATCGGAAGCACGCGTGATGTACGCACGGTAGACTGTCTCGCGCAATTCGCGATCTCGGCAATGCTCCATGAAGGGACCGAAGCACGGCGCATCCAGGGTAATCCGCCAGGGGCCTAGCTCATCGCTTGCGGCTACCTGGTCGGCATTCGCCAACGACCACGAGCTAGCCGCGATACGTTTCAAACTCGGCGGAAATCCTGCCGATGCCGCAGGGTCGGTGATATCGAGAAAGTACGCCTTGGTCGCATCCAATAAGTTATTGGAGAAACTTGTTGCCTGTTGCGACAACGTTTGTTCAATCTGGTTGAAGCGAAGGCGAGGGTCCCCTTGCAGAGTAATCCCCGAAAGCTCGGCCTCCTGCATCAGGCGTTTCACAATGCGTTGCTGCGCCGTGGAAAACCGTCGCCATTGCGGCGAATCGCGAAGTTCCCGCAGTTTTCGATAGATCTTCTCGCTCTGGCGTAGTTGCAAACCGAATTCGACTATTTTTGGCATGCTTGCTTCATGCGCGGTGCGTAGCTCGTCGGAGTTCGCGACACTCAGCAGGTGGCCAATCGGTGACCAGCCATATTCGAGCAATAAGTCGATTTTCTCCAATGGGTCCATCAGTGCCGGCCAGGTCGCCGACGCGGCGTTCTCACTCTCCTGCAGAAGTTCACGCGCGCGTTGCAGGATCTCCGTCACCGCAGGTTCAATCTGTCCAGGCTCAATCCGATCGTAGGCGGGGAAGCCCGCGGTAATAAGGAGGGGGTTGTCACTGACATTCATAGAATTAACCTGATGAGCGGCGGATGTGCTTGAATCCGAATCAAGCCCGAGTCGCTGTCCGGGCTTAATTACGGGAGCGGCGCATGGTAGTACTGGGCTGCTGGAAGGTCGATACCGTGGTGGCGATTGGTACTGACCGAAGAACTTGAATCGCGTCTCCGACTTTCACTACGTCGCGACGAAAACGAACAATTCTAAACTTTGGAACATAGTATGCACTTAGGTTATTTAGAACAGATGCGCAATACGGATCTATCGACGTATCGACGCGAGTTTTTGAAAAAGGCCGGCGCGTCCCTGTTGCTTGCAGGTTTGGGCACGAGCGCGTTCGCGGAAGAACCGGTTACTCGTGGTTTTAGAGGCACGGGGCGCATGAATATGGCGACCGGTGAAGATTGGATCGACACGTTTTTTACCGGCGGCGCCGAACAGATTGTCCATTATTACGCCGATGACTTCTTGTTCGAAGACGTGACTTTGTTTCAAACCATCAACAACAAGGAAGACCTCTACCGGGCGTTCTTGCCGTTCGTCGACGCGGGCCCGGATTCTCCGGCCGGCGTACATCAATTTGACATCATCCGTTATGACGGCGGCCTAGCCTCCGATCATCGCCGGGTGCGCCGCACCGAGATCCCAGCGAATTATTCCCCGGAGCTATGGGCGACTTGGAGTACCGATGCGCTGGCCGGCGCGGAATACGATTATGACGAATGGGCGGTGATGAACTGGGTTTGGAAGGCCAAGCACAACACGGATTTCCTAGGCTTGCCGGCGAAGGGCAAAGTCACCCACGCACGCGGAATCACATTCCATTCGTATAAGGATCGCAAAATCGTTCGTGAATTCACGTTCTGGAATTTTCGGCATGTCGCAGTTCAGCTTGGCGTGCTGGAACCGCAACAGAAGTTTTGGTTGCCCCCAGCTTGAGCAATTCATTCGGAGGCGCGGGGCGATACCGCGCCCTAGCGCTCTCAGCTGAGTGATTTCTAATAGTTCAACCCATGAAGAAACTACTTCTGATCGGAATCGTCGTACTCGCCTGGTATTTCGGGGGCGGTGAAAGTAGCCTAGATCCAGCGCCGAACAACGACTCCGCCGGCGCCCCCAGTAATGTCGATAACGCATTGCTGTCGGCGTTTAGAAAGCAGCAAAGTAATGTTCAGGTTCACAGCCAGGGCCACGTGGTGAAACTGTTACCCGACGACAACCAAGGGAGCCGGCACCAGCGCTTCATAGTCGAAATTGCGTCCGGGCATACAGTTTTGATCGCCCACAACATTGACTTAGCTTCGCGCGTTGCGTCGCTCAAGGCTGGCGATCAGATTGAGTTCAACGGTGAATACGAATGGAACCCGCAGGGCGGTGTTGTTCATTGGACGCATCACGATCCAGAAAATCAGCACCGCCCGGCATGGATAAAACGCAATGGGCACACCTACCAATAAATCGAGCTCGGACAGTCCTGAGTGCTTAAATTGGCACACACCTCGATAGGTAGTGGGTGACCGTAGACATAAACCGCAAAGCGTAGTGTCTAATCAGCGATCAATGCTGCCGCGCCATAGTGCGACCGATGCCTGTATTGGACCGCACGTAGAGTTCCTCCCACATCGCCTCAGAGCGCCGATCGCGATAACACAGCGAGCCTAGGATTACCGCCAAAAAGCCGAGCGGGATGGAGATTAAGCCCGGATTGCGAAGTTCGAACAGCGGTTCTTTCAGTCCCACGAGGCTGGCGGTCTTAGCACCCACCTTCGCAAGCTCTAAGGCTGCTACCGCTGTCGCTTTGTCGGTGGCTGTTATTTGCTGGCGCAGGCTGTCTTGCTCGCGTGGATCGTGCACCGTGGCGAGCTCAGTAATGAGCTGTGAAGTTTTAAGGGTATTGGTGTCGATGATGGCTTGTTGGGTCGCTTTATGCTGCACCGGATAAAGCATGTTCGGTGACACCAGCACCAAGCCAATCGAGGTAAAAGTCCCCACCACAAGACCGGTGACGACACCGGCGGTGTTGCAACGCTTCCAATACAGCGTGAGTAAAATCACCGGAAAGTTAGCGGAAGCCGCGACCGCGAAGGCGAGCGCGACCAGGTGGGCCACATTCTGGCCTTGGGCCAGGATCCCGATTGCGATTGCGAGCGCGCCGACGATCAGTGAACAAATTCGCGCGGCGCGCGTTTCTTCCGCATCGGTCGCTTGCTCACCCTTGATCACGCCGACCCACAGGTCATGGCTCATCGCGGACGCGGCGGCGAGTACCAGCCCGGCGACCACGGCGACGATGGTGGCGAACGCAACCGCCGCGACAAACGACAACAACAAATTCCCGAGCATGGAATCCGGACCGCCACCCAGGTACTGCGCGAGCAGGGGCGCTGCCATATTACCGCCGCGATCGGCGGCAATAATCTCGCTCGGACCGACTAGCATCGCCGCGCCAGTGCCCAGGAATAAGGTGAGCAAATAGAAGCCCCCAATAATCCCCATCGCCCAGATCACCGACGTGCGCGCGGCCTGCGCGCTGGGCACCGTGAAAAAACGCATCAAAATGTGGGGCATTCCCGCAGTTCCCAGCACGAGCGCCATTCCGAGTGAGATCTGATCGATCGGGCTCTTGAGATACAACCCCGGTTCCAGAAAGCGTTGTCCGAGTTCGGTGCCGGTCAGGTTCGTCGCTGCGTTGCCGAGCAGGGCGGCGACCCGGGCTTGAATCTTCGGATCCTCGATCACTCGCTGGAAATAGTCTGGTCCCGCGAAGCCATATTGCGTCCACACCAGGCACACCATCACCAGCGAGGCAACCACCAACAAGACCGCTTTAATGATTTGAACGTACGTTGTCGCAACCATCCCGCCGAATAGCACATACGACAGCATCAAGACGCCAACCGCGATCACTGAGTATT
This sequence comes from Gammaproteobacteria bacterium, assembly GCA_009692265.1. GTDB lineage: Bacteria > Pseudomonadota > Gammaproteobacteria > CAIKBL01. The sequence goes on along the minus strand of SHZM01000013.1, from coordinate 38,169 downwards.
CGTAATCGATACCAATCAAAGTCTTTACCAAAACACCGCCGCCGACCATCTGTGCGGTTAAATAAAATGTTGCGACCGTGATGGTTGACACTGCCATGAACACACGCACGATCCGCGGGTTGTGACGGAACGCGAGAATATCGCCCATGGTGTACTTGCCGATATTGCGACAAGGCTCGGCGATCACGAGTAGCACGGTGATATAGGCCACTAACCAACCGACCGAGTACATAAAACCGTCGTAGCCATAAAGCGAAATTAATCCGGCAATGCCAAGGAACGACGCGGCGGATAAATAATCACCGGCGATCGCCCAGCCGTTCTGTAAGCCTTTTATGCCCCCACTCGCGGCGTAGAAATCGGCGCTGGTCTTGACTCGTTTAGCGGCGACATAGGTCACGATCATCGTCACCCCAATGATCGCGGCAAACACCGCGAAAGACAGGAACTGCCATTCCGGCGCCACTGTCTGTGCCGCAACCGGTGGTGCAACCAACAGCAGCGCACCTGTCGCCGGTAACCAGCGCAAACCCGACCACGCGCTCATTCCTCGGTCCCAGGCGCGTGGGTCTGACGCGCGATTTCGGCGGCGATGACATCAAAGCGACTGGCCGCGTGCGCATACCATAACGCGATACCCCAGGCCATTAAGAATTGTGAGAGCGCGAACACGAGGCCGACGTTTATCGGCCCCCAGACTTTAATTCGATACCACGCACTAAAATACGCAGCGCCGATTGGCAACAGAAAGTAATAACTAATTGCGAGCGCCATCAAGCCCCAGAGAAAGCGTGCTTTGCGCCGATGCAAATCGCGAAAGGCGGGGGTCGCGTGGATCGCGACCCAATCGAAAGATCTTAACGTCATTATTTTTTTCTTGACTCGACGAGTGTCCGGGGCACCGAGCATAAAGCACTGCGAGCAATTAGCGTAGACTGCCGGGGTTTCTCGCTCCAAGAATCTCATTACACTGATGCCGAAAACCCTCCTCCGAATTTACTGCCTTATCGTCGCCGCGCTACTTACCGGTTGTGTGGCAAGTGTACTCATGCCCTCGTCAAGCCAACTCATGTGGGCAGTGCTCAAACCACTGGTCGGGTTTGATCCCAACGAAGTGAATTTATTCGAACAACCGGTGGTGAAACAGCGCATGACGGCGCTGCTTGGCGAGCGTTACGACACGGCCATGCGGTTGCTTCGCACGGCTAATCAATTACAGCAGGAAGGTCCGTTATTCTTCGTTGTCTCGCACTTCACGCCGCTCCCGGAAATTGCCGAAGCTGCTGGTCTGGTCTGGAATTCCGAAACGAACCAAATGGCAGCGCTACTGCGGAAGGGGAACGTCGCCGAAGTGTTCGTGGATGCCGCCAAGCAGGCAGTTATCACGTCCGCCAATGACGAAGTGCAGAAAGTGATACCGCAATGGCCAGGAGTGTTGCGACCCTGGTTGGACCTCGAGTTGATCCCAAGCGAGGGTTCAACTCGGATTGAACCAAATTAATGCGGGACTCCGAGCGTACGTGATGTCGCTTGTGCGAGGCCCGCCGCCTTCAATTCCCGTCTGCGCCGATGCAAAAGGAAAAAGGGGACGGAGGGATTAAAGTTTAATCCCTCCGTCCCCTTTTTCGCGGGCGCTTCGATACTAAAGGCTGGAGCGGAGCTTTAGGCTGCAACCGCGCTAGGAACAACTCGCCGTTGCGCGACGCCGTGCCGCAGCAACTCGCCGGGGTAGACGTTGGTCTGTTCGTCGTTCTCGATCGTCACAACCCCATTAATAAGCACGTAGCGATAGCCTTTCGCACGTTGGATTCGCCGCCATTCTCCGCCTGGCAAATCGTGCGCGACTTCGGCCGGCAGTATTTCCAGATTCTCGTAGTCATAGACCACAATATCGGCGGGCGCACCGACTTTGAGGGTTCCGCGATCTTCGCAGCCCGCGAGTTGCGCAGGTAACGCGGACAGTCGCCAATGCGCTTCTTCAAGAGTCAGCCAGCCTTGCTGGCGCACGATCTTGATCAACGTTTCGGTGGGGTACCGTCCTGCAGTGAGGAACTTTGTATGTGCACCACCATCAGACACGCCAAATAAGATGTAAGGGTTGTCGATGACCTCCTTCAGCAGATCGAGCCGCTGGTTGGGTGGCATCGAAAAGAATTCCGTTTCAAGTTTATCGGCGACGACGATGTCGAGCATCGCATCCACCGGATGCTTACCGGTTTTCTCGGCGACATGTCCTACCGTGTAGTCCAACCATTGCTGCGTTTCCGGGGTCTTTGGTCCAGTAACCGCGATATCCTCGAAGGGCCCGAGCACGAAGGCCGGGACCTTCGCGCGCAGCGCCGGTCGGCGGGCGGGATCACCGAGCTTCGCGAGGCGTTCTTCGCGGGTGCCGACAGTGGCTTCGCGCCAGGCCGGACATTCATCGAACAGATTCCAGTCTTCGAACGTGAACGAATAGCCGGCGTCGGTGGTCAGGCCCTGGCCATAGACACGGATACCGCGGGCGCGGCAGCGCTCTAACCATTCGATGACCTTGCGATGGATGTGCGGTGCGTTGTCTTGCGGTTGAATTACATTGAAGACCAGGGGACGGCCGCTGATTTCGGAAAGTTCGGCGAGATGGGCCTGATCGGCCTTGGGATTGCCCGAGAACATAGTCGTTTGCATGTGGCCGGCGTTGCGTCGACGGAGCACCTTCGCAAACTCAATGGCAGTCTCGTTATGCATGACATCGGTTGGCATCGCAGTGCCGTCAAAATCAAGCTGGGCGCCGGCCGGCCCCGAGGGCGGCATGCGTTGAGCTGACCATCCGCAGCCACCGGCATCGAGCGACTCATTGAGGATTCGACACATCTCCGTGTGTTCAGCCGCAGTCGGCATCCGTCCCGCCTTCGCATCTTCAAGTCCGAGTACGGAGATGAGGATGGGGCTGATCGGCACGTACGGCACGATGTTCATCGCTTTCGGAGTGCGGTCCACGCTGTCGAGATATTCGGGAAACGATTCCCAATCCCACGGCATCCCCGCTTTCATCGAAGCGAGCGGTATCGCTTCGACTCGGGTCATCGATAGCATCGCGCGTTCGCGTGCTTCTGGCGCGACGGGCGCAAACCCAAAGCCGCAGTTGCCGATCACGACAGTGGTGATGCCGTGCCAGCTTGAAATCGAACAGTAGGGATCCCAGAATACTTGCGCGTCGTAATGTGTGTGCAAGTCGACGAAGCCAGGCGCGACCACCATGCCATCGGCGGCGAGAACTTTGCGTGCTCGGTATTCATCGATGTGGCCAATTTCGGTGATCAGCCCGTTTTTGATCCCGATATCCGCCCGATAGCGTGGGGTCCGCGTGCCATCGACCACCATGCCGCCTTTAATAACTGTATCGAATTCCGCCATGGACGTAAGCCTCTATTTGCCGTATTCGGAGCACCTTAGTGCAGATCTCGCCGCAGGGTCAAACGGGTTGGGCAAACCGAATATCCTATGCCTAGGCAAACGAGTGAGGGCGGCATACGATGAAGCTCGCGTAGCTGAATTTAAGGTCCCGAACGACTAGGTGGTGTTCGAACGGAACCCTTGGCGCTACAAGCCGTTCCAATCCAGAGTATTTTATGAGCAATTTTTCGTTCCCACGCCCTACTGACGTCGCACCGGTACAGACCCGCGAACCTATCACGGGAAATTGTGATGCCTGTGGTGCCGAAGCATTGATGCGCTACCCGGTGCTTTCCGAAGGTGGCTGGTACACGGCGGTTAAATGCCAGGCCTGCCTGCATTCACACAGCCGCGAAAAATGGACTCGGCTCGGCTATGTCACCCTACTCACCGATTCACTCGGCTAAAGATTCAAGGATCTAATCTCATGATGGCAGTGGATGTAGGCGGCACCTTCACGGATGTTGTCGCGGTCAAGAACGGCAGGATTCTCACCGCCAAAGTCTCAACCAATGTAGGGCAAGTGGAAGAAAGCGTGATCGAAGGTGCCGCCGAACTCGGTGCCGAGGAGTCGCCCGTGTTTAACCACGCGAGCACCCACGGAATTAATGCCATTATTACGCGCTCGCTGCCGAAGATTGGATTTCTCACCACTGCGGGACACCGCGATATTTTGGATATCGGACGCACCTGGCGGCCGGTCGCCGCGCTGACCGATCCGAGTTGGCGCCGTACCTTTGGTGACGCGGCGCGACCGCTGGTGCCGCGCTATCTGCGTCGCGGGGTGGTCGAACGGCTGAAGGCCGATGGCAGTATCTTTACCGATCTAGATGAGGCTCAAGCCCGCGGCCAATTGCAGGTACTCAAACGTTGCAATGTGGAAGGGATCGCGATCTGTCTGTTGCACGCGTATACCAACAATGTGCACGAATTACGGCTGCGCGAACTGGTGCGCGAAGAGCTGGGCGAGATCCCTTGTTCGGTGTCGAGTGACATTTCGCCGCTCGCGAAAGAATATGCACGCGCCTCGACCACGCTTGTCGATGTGTTCATGAAAATTATCTACGAGGCCTACACCCAGCGTCTCGATTACGGTTTGCGAGGGATCGGTTTTACTGGTCAGTTGAATTTCGCTGACTGCACCGCGAATTTGATCCCGGCAAAGGATGCGATGGAAGCCCCCTTTCGAGTCGTGTTCGCGGGCCCCGCGGCTGGCACCGTCGGCAGTGCGCATTTCGGCGCGACCATCGCTGAACAAAATCTGCTGTGTGCGGATGTCGGTGGCACGTCCTGCGACATCAGTCTCGTCACGAACGGCAAGCCTTTCGTTAACACCACGTTTGAACTCGAACACGATCTCATCGTCAACGCACTGTCGAACGACATCTCCAGCATCGGCGCGGGCGGCGGGAGCATCGTTGCAATCACCCCGAGCGGCGATATCAAGGTTGGCCCCGAAAGCGCGGGTGCCTCGCCCGGCCCGGCGTGCTACGGGCGGGGCGGTACACAACCGACCATGACCGACATCTGTCTGCTCGCGGGGATCCTCGATCCCGACGGCTTCGCGGGCGGAAAAATGAAGCTCGACGTTAAACTTTCGCGCAAGGCATTCGAAAATCTCGACACCCCGCTGTCGTTCGAGAGCCGAGTGCGTTACGCCTACGACATCGGCCTCAATAACATTGCTGAGGGTATTTTCAATATCGCAATCAAGCAGGGAATCGATCCCCGCGATTATTCCTTGATGGCGTTCGGGGCGGCGGGACCGCTCGTGTTGCCGGCCTTGGCGGATCTGGTGCATGTGAAGAGTGTCATCGTGCCGCCACATCCGGGACTGTTCTCGGCGCTCGGATTGTTAAGCGCGGACCAGGCTTATGCGATCAGCCAGAGCGCGTATCAGATCCTGACCCCCGACAGCGTGGAGAAGATCGCGCGGATGTACGACGCGATGGAAGCGAAGCTGCGGCTGCGGTTAGGTGCCCATCAAGACGTTGAGATCCTGCGCGCGTTCGACGGCCAGTTGATGGGGCAGACCTGGGAAACGCCATTCGTCCCGGTGCCTTCCGGCGAGATTACCGCAGCCACCATCAAGGAGATGATCGCGAACTTCCACGCGGCGTATGCCGCCCGCAACGGTAATCGCTTCGACACCATTCCGGTGCAAGGGGTGACTTATCGTTTACGCGCGGTTGTTAAAACGGAGAAGGTAACCTACCCGGTGCTGCCGGCGCGTGAAGGGACTCCGCTGCGATCGATCGGTACCAGCGTACTGCGGTTCGTCTCGGACGCGGAAGAACTCGCACAAATTTATCGGCGTGACGATCTGCGCGCGGGTGACGAGATCAAAGGACCGGCGATTGTGCGCGAAGCATTATCGACCACCTATATCACGCAGCATCAGATCGGGCGGGTCGGTCGCTTCGGCGAAATCATTATTCAGCGCAACTCTTAAGGGATCCCTTGATGAGCACACAACCAAACTCAGCCGGTAAACTCGAACCACGGCCCGCACGCCTGCGCGACGCGACTGCCGCGCAATTCGAGGAGATCTATCAGTGCGATCGCTTCACGGCGATGGTGTTGTCGAATCGCCTGCGCTATACGGTCGCGCACATGAGCACCGGACTGATGTTTAGCGCGTTCTCGCCGATCATTCGCGACTGGTACGATTTTGCGATCACGATCTCCGGCCCCCGGGATATGGACTACCCGATGCCGGCGGTGTCGAGCTCACTGCTGGTATTCCTGGGCACCATGGAAGACGCCGTGCGTAATACGATTGAAGAATACGGCGTCGAAAATCTAAAACCGGGCGATGTGCTTCTGTGTAACGATCCGTATCGTGTCGGCACGCATGTGAACGACACTTGCTTTATCCGCCCGGTGTTCTATCAAGGAAAACCGATCGCGTTCGTCAACGCGCGCGCGCATCAACTCGATATGGGCGGAGTCACTCCAGGCGGCTTTAGCGGGATCAAGACGAATGTTTACGAGAACGGTCTCGTGCTCGGCCCAATGCTCCTGTTCCAAAACGACAAGCCGGTACGCTCAACATTTAGCCTGGTGTTCGACAACACCCGCTTCGCGGGCTTCCTGCAGCCCGATTTCATGACGATGGCCGAGCAGCTCAAGCTCGGTGAAAAATTACTCCTTGAAAGTATCGAGCGCTATGGCGAGGCGGCGTTCCGCGGCACCCTGCGGTATTGCTGCGATGCCTCGGCGGAAGCGATGTCAGACGCGATCGCGCGCCTGCCGGACGGGATCTATCACGCCGAAGAGCCGCTCGATGCGGACGGTGCCGGCGACGACGAACCGATTATGGTCCGTGCCACGATCAACAAGCGCGGCGGCCGTGTCGAAGTCGATCTCAGCGGCTCGTCGCGGCAGGCACGAACCTGCATCAATGCGGGTCCGCTGGACGCGAAGACCGCGGTCGGCGCGGCGTTTAAATTATTGCTTGATCGCCACACGCCCTTCAGCTCGGGCGCGTATCGCCCGATCGACATCGTTGTGCCACCGGGCACGGTGATGTCGGCGCTGCCGCCGTACGGCGCAATCATGCTGTACTGGGAAGTCTCGCAAGCGTTACTCACGGCCATCTTACGCGAACTTGGTGAAGTGATCGGCGCGGACGCCTTCGGAGGCGACTATGGCAGTGTCGCGGTACACAACGCGCATGGCGTGCGCGCCGACGGCACGCCCTGGCAGAACATCGGGATCGTTGGCGGTGAACATGGACCGTGGGGTGCCGACAAACACCACGACGGCGAATCCTACACGGTGCCGTACATGATCAACGGCCTCGATCCCGCCACCGAGGCGATGGAACAAGATGCCCCGGTACTTTTAATACGCAAGGAGTATGTGACCGATTCGGGTGGCGCTGGTTACAACCGCGGGGGCGCCGGGGTGTTGAAGGATGCGTTCTGGGAAACCAGCGGCGAACATTACAGTAGCCCCCTGCGGTTGAAGAAGGGGACCGGGAATGGGGTGCAAGGTGGCAGCACGGGTATAGCGGGTGCGTGCTGGTTATTCGATCCAGAAGACGAAGTACTAACAGCCCCAGGTAAATTAGTGCCTGTCGACGGATCGGTCTATGCGAAATCCACCCCGATCGCGGGAGTGCTGAATCCGAGCACCATGGCACTCGATCCCAATGGCGATTATTTCTACTTCGCGCGACAGCAGGTGTGGCATACGCGCGCCGGAGCAGTCTCGCGCTATATCACCAATGGGGGTGGCGGATGGGGCGATCCGAAAACGCGAGAGCCTAGCCGCGTCCTCGCCGATGTACGCGATGGCTATGTAAGTATCGCAGGCGCGCAAGCGCTGTACGGCGTCGCGATTACCGGCGATCCGGAGTTTGATCCGGAAGGGCTGGTGCTCGACGAGGCGGCAACTCGAGCATTGCGGGCGGTATCGATCGGAAAAATTTCGCGTTAGTCGCGGACAGGAAGGCCTTACTAGAATCAGACAGGATCAATGCAATGCACGTTGGCGTTTTCTCGTTCAATACCGAATACGCGATGCGTGCCGATCGACTCGCGCGCGCCGCCGAAGAACGTGGCTTTGAATCGTTATGGGTCCCTGAGCACACCCATATTCCAGTGCCGCAGGCGGGTGAGCCGGCGGATCCGCACACTGGAATGCCGCTAGCCGGCAACGGCAAGTTTTTCTTACCGGAAGAATACCGGCACATGTCCGATCCGTTTACGACCTTGGCTGCGGCCGCCGCGGTCACGGCTCGCTTGCGGCTTGGGACGTGTGTGTGCCTGATCAATCAATACCACCCGATTAGCCTCGCCAAGCAGGTCGCCACGCTCGATCGGTTAAGCGACGGTCGTTTTATTTTCGGCATCGGTGCCGGATGGAATGTCGTGGAAATGGGCCACCACGGCGTTAAATTCGATCACCGCTGGCCACAGCTGCGCGAGCGGCTTAGCGCGTTGCGCACTCTCTGGGCGAACGAGCGTGCGAGTTTCAACGGCAAGTACGTCGAATTTACCGAAAGCTGGCAATACCCCAAGCCGTTGCACAGCGCGGGCCCGCCAGTAGTCTTGGGTACCCTCGACACGCCGTTTGGACGCAGTCAGGTCGCGCAGCATGGCGACGGTTGGCTGCCGTTGACGTTCGATGTGGACGAAACCAAGCGCAGCATCGCGGATATCCACGCGCAGATGAAAACGCTAGGACGGAACCCCGATAAACTTGAGGTGTCACTCTTCTTTCTAGCCGACGAGATCCAGTCCACGACGACCTTGGCGAAGGCGCGCGATACCGGTGTCGCGCGCGCCATTCTGCGCCTGCCTGTCGGTGATGAAGTTGTGGTCTTAAAAGCCCTGGACGAATACGCACGAAACATTCAGTAATCGCGTTTCCGCCTCGAGTGTGTGGATCATCACTTACAAAAGCATGAATTTGATAAGCATTCGAACGGAGATATCTCGTGAGCAATGAAACCCTTGAAAGTCGCCTGCAACGGTTCGAAGACGAACGGGCGCTTGAGAAATTAATCAACACCTATCACAAACGCGCAGATGCATTTGACTGGGGTAGGTGGGCCGAAACCTTTACGGAGGATGCCGTATTCGAATTCGCGGGCGGCTTCGGCGTGATGCGCGGGCGGCAGGACATCCATGACAAGTGCAAGGGCTCAATGGATCATGTCTACAATGTGATGCAACACATCATGGTTAATCTCGATTTCGAGGTCGCAGGAAGCCGCGCCACAGGTACCGGTAACTTAATCTTCGTTGGTATCAGCGATCCGCAAAAGCCCACTGAGTTTTACATGTCCGGTGGGCGCTACCGCTGGGTGTTCGCGCGAACGAAGGACGGTTGGAAGATCGCCGAGGCCTTCCTGGAGTTCATCTGGACCAATGGCGCGGATGCGGAGGCTGTGTTTGTCCCCGATGATAAGAAGGACGCGGCATAACCTTAGCAACAACCGCGTACGGGAGCGTTCCCATGCGCGCCCTCCACTCCACCGAAACGAGATGTTTTCAGCGCTCGGGAGGCCCCTAATCGCGGGGTGCTCAATTTTCCCCGTCGCTGGCCGACAACCGCGCTAGTCAACTCGGCGGGATCCGATATGGAATCTCTCAACAGCCTCGCATTTTCGGGTTTAAGCGCGCTCGCTTTTTTTCGGATGCCGGCAGACACCGGTGGTTTCGAATCTTCTATGGGCGAACACAGGCGCACGGGGATGGACCGCGCCGAAGCCGGGAGGGGTGCGCGTCGAGGCGAACATGCGGCCCACCACCAGGCGCGCTCGGTCACCGAGTGTGTCCCGAACGGCTCGCAACCCGCGCAACCGGCGACGGAACCGCAGGGTTTTGCAGCGCTGAGCTTCAGTCATTCGGATCGCACAACGCTGTTCATTACTACCCAAGACGGCGATACGGTGCGCCTGAAGATCAAAACTCGCGAGTCCATATCGCTCGATACCAACGAACAGGAGGCGGGAGATAGGTTACTCACGGAATTTACGCTCCAGGCTCAAAGCAGCACCAAGGTGTCGTTCGTCGTGAACGGTGATCTGAGTGCCGATGAGTTGGGGGCGATCCGCAGCGTCGTTGAACAAGCGGGAGCGATCGCCCAGGAATTCTTCGCCGGCGATCTTCAAAGCGCGTTCGCGGCGGCAGCCGACTTCAATATCGATGCGACCCAGCTCGCAATCGTCGGGTTTCGCATGAGTTCGCGTGAGCAGCTAACCTATACACAAAGCGGAACCCCACGACCGCTTGCGGCACTCCCCACAACTCCAGCAGCACCGTCATTACCGGCCGCGAGCTCTCTAGGTGCGGTGGCCGAGCCGGTGGTGCCTGTGACTGAGGATCTGCAGCCATCGGTTATACCGACCGCGGCACCGGTGGCACCTTCCACCAATGGGCTCGGTGAGCGTGCGCCGCAGATCGGCGAGGTGCTCGGATCGATTAAGAATTTCCTGAGTTCATTGATCGAGCGACTCGGAACCCCAGCACAATCCGGTGATGCGCCCGCGCAAAGTCACCTCGATATATCACTTAAACTCAAAATCTTTCAATCGATGTTAGTGGTGGGCACGCTTGCACCGGGTAGCGATGAAACGGCACTCCCGGTGCTTGTGCCCGAGACGCTGGATGCGTTAGCAGCGCAACAAGCTCCGGCGCTGCACGCGACTGCCTAACGGCTCTAACGAACGGCAGAGACAGTCTCTGCATGATGCCGCCAGGATCATGCTATGGCGCGCAGACGGCCCACACTCGCCAGCAATCCGATCCCGATCAAGGTGAACAACCCAAGGCCGAGCGCGAAGCCGTGGGTTAGGTCGTAGAGCACACCTAAGATCAGGGGTCCAAGCATGCCACCGATTTCGCCGGCGCCGAAGAACAGGCCCGAGGCAACGCCGGCGTTGCGCGCGCCGATATTCGGCAATTCGACCAACGTCAACACCAGCACCGTAGTCAAGGTTGAGCGTGCGATCCCTTGCAGGATGAGACCAGGCAGCAAGACGGTGTGGGTTTGAAACTGCAGCATGAGACTGGCGAATAACATCGCGCAGCACAGGATCGCGAGAATGCGAAAGCGCCGTGCGGGGATCGCGAGCCGTGGAATACACAGCGATCCCACAATGCCGATGAGAATGGGGATCGCCGACCAGTAGCCTGCCACCACGTCGTTCATGCCGCCGTGCACGAGCATTTCGGGTAACCAATTGCTGAGTCCGTGACTGATCAGGAACACCCCGATGGCCATCGCGAGCAGCAAACGCACGGCGGGTTGCCGCAGCAAAGACCACAGCAGTTCGCCATGCGGGGTATGCGCCGAGTTATGGCGTTCATCGGCCAACGGGCGGATCCCGGGTAACGAGGCGAGCAGCCACCAGAGCCCGCCGGCGAGCGCCGCAACCACCGCCGACAGCGCAAGGATCTCGCGCCATTCCTGATCGAAGAGCGGTAACAACCAGCTATGCGTGAGGGTGAGCGACACCACCCCGCCGACTGCTGGGCCAGTGATATAAATCCCCATGGCTAACCCGCGACTCGGACCTTGGAACCAGGTCGCGATCACCTTCGGCGCGCCGGCGGAGATGATTGGACCGCCGATCCCGAACAACATCACCGCCGCGAGCAATTCACCGAACGAGCCGGCGCAACTCCGCCAATACGCCGAGCCCGCGATGCACAGCGCGCCAAGCAGCAACGCCCAGCGCGAGCCGAGACGATCAAGCAGGATGCCGCACGGTAACGCTGCGGCGATATAGACCAACTGCCAGGCACCCATCACGGTGCCCATCTCGGCATGACTCATCCCGAGATCGTGCTCGACGAGTTTGACTAGTGGGGCGAGGCCGGTGGCGATGAGTCCGAAAGTGCCATAGATCGACCACACGCCAAAGAGCACCAGCCAGCGCTGGGGAGAAGGGGACTGCATGAGGGGTTGCGGCAAAAGGATCGTAGGTTAGCCGGCTGTTTGACCTAGAGCAATTGCTGTAACTCCGGCGTGCCATGCAAAGCCAGCGTGAGAGTAACAGCGAGCATACCGCTGCGTGCTTTGCGATACTTCCGACCCCTTACCTATTCCAGCATTTGAGGCGAAATGAACGACACGTTAAGCGCGATTACGCATAACTACGCGATCTACGCTCGGAGCTGCAGCGGTGCACAGGCTGCAAGGCACTTCAGTGCATTTCTCGAATGTTGTTACTGGACGCACCATCTCATCGCGCATCCGATGATTGAGGAGGTGGGTTCGCGAGTGCGTGCCACCGCGCGGGTGACCGCGACCCACCTGCAACGTCGCCTCGACGGTTCGATTAATCGATGGCTGGTGCGAGGCTCCTATCACGACACTTTCGAACGCCGCGGCAGTGGCTGGTTGATCGTCCGCCGCGATTGTTTCTGCCTGGATGCTGATGGCGACTTCGAGTCCGAAGGCATTAAGCGTTACCCTGAACTCGAGTGGGCGAGGCGCGAATTATTGGGGTGAACGTAGTCGGCTAACCCAATATTCGCGATCGCCAAGTAACCAGGGGCCGTCGATTAACGGTTTATTGCCGTCTTTAGGTTCATGAAACCGGCATCGAATTTTTGAGGTACCGCGCTATTACATGATGGTGATGCCGAATAAGGAGTTCCTCGTCACTCAACATCACCGACTTCTTCGCTCCCGACGCCAGCATCGTTTGAGTTTTCTCGAAAATTCCGCCGTCTTCGGCCATCACGCCGTCGAGAAAGGTCGATCTGCTGTATTCCTGGCTGAACTTTTCCGCGAGCGTTTTCGCCTTGGGGAAATAAATGCGCGCTTCCCATAGGGTTCGATCTGCCGCGAGTGGCCAAAACGTGTGGGTGAGAAACCCGCCTTCAGAGACGAAAATCGCGCAGTTGGGGAAACAGTTAAAGCCGGAGAATGACCAGTCTTGAGCGCCGGTCGGATTCACGCCCGGTGGCATCCCTTTGGACGAAATGCCTTGCTTCTGTAGCGTCAGAATTCCGAAGCGCTTGGCTAACGCTTCGACCGGCGTCGGGTGCCAGTCGACGTTCGCCGGCACCGAAATCCGCGCATGCGGGTCGAATATCGCAAGCTCGTGAACGTTGAGGTACGGGTTCGCCGGAGTCGCGAACATGCGCCCAGTGCTACGGCTGTGCAGGCTGAAAATGTGATAGACCTCCTGGAACGCATCCTTACCCACCTTCCAGTTTGCCTTCACTTCCACTTGCCACGAAAAACACGCGGCCGCCAACTCGCCGAATGGATAACCATCAAAACTCGCTCCCACTTCGCCGAGATATTCTTTGAGCGTCTGCGTGGGTGTCGGATCTACATTGATGAAGATGAAGCCCTCCCAGACATCGACGGCCACCGGAGTCAACCCGAGCGTTTTCTTATCCAGATCAAAAAAATTCTTCTCGTCCGTCACGTGCTTGAGAGATCCATCCAATCCATAGGTCCAGCAATGATATTTGCAGGCAAAAACCTTGCAGTTGCCCTTGCTATCCCACACCACACGATTGCCTCGGTGTGAGCACATGTTGTGAAAGGCGTTCACCGCGCCGTCCTCGCCCCGCACAATCAGAAGCGAGGTGCGACAGATGTCCAGATCCTTGACGAAGTAATCGCCACGCGCCGGTATTTGCTCGACGCGGCCGACGTTAAGTCACACTTTGCGGAAAATTTTCTCGCGCTCTCTTTCGAAGATCTCGGGCGAGACATAGGATTCGATCGGGAGCGGGCCCGTGCCGAGCTCGGGATAGCGATCGTGCCAACGTTTGTCGCCTACTTCTTTGGTCTGTGCGTGCATGATCTAATTCCTCGCTTCCGTTATTCTCGAGTTGGATAGATGTCGACCGAGGTGAGTCGTAATACATCGAGTCCGGTTGCCGTCTGCTCGCCGTACATTTCGATCGCAGGCGCGATTTCTGCCAAGGCTGTAGCGAGAAGGAATAACCGTTGTACGTCCTCCGGTGGATTCTAGGGCGGAAATTCGGCAAGGTAGCCCAGCACTGCCTCCATGCGTAGCAGCATGCCATCATAGAATTCGCTGATCTCGGTCATCGTGCTGGTCGCGCGTTTTGCTCTACGCTCACGTTCAGAAGGCAGCGCCCACTCCAGGTACGGTGCGAGATCGTGAAAAGCTTTAGGAAGCTGGTGTTCAAGCATGTGAACATCCTCACTCAATTGACGGCTTAGGCGCCCGGGCCCGGGATGCGTTTCAGTCTCTACCACAATCGCGCGATACGCTAGGCGCCTTCGATAATTCGAAGATCACGAGTTGCCCCATCACCCAGCGCCGTAAGCGCCTCCTGGTACCCGGCACTGTCGTGACAGGCTACCGCCATGGCCAGTGAATCGAATTCAACGATCACCGTGCGCTGCAGTAAACCTGCTTCATAAGCCTTGGCCGCCGTGCCGCGCGCCAGGAATTTGCCACCGGCTTCCAAAATCGCCGGGCCGGCAATCTTGGCATAAGCGGCGAGTTTATTTTCATCGTGAATCGCGTGATACGCACTGACCCAATACGCTTTAGCCATGATGTCCTCGCGGAAATGTTAACCGGTATTTGAACCTAAGATCTGCTGAGAAGCAGACATGACGGATGCGCTTTTTGTCGGCACGGATCGCGGGTTCGATCCTCTACGGCTCCAACACAGAAACTCGCATCCCTCTCTGAACCATGATAACCCCTTAAATTGCCATGTTCAGCGGTCAACCACCGTTTCTAGGATTATCTTCAGCTTGGCGCAGAAGATAGTATGTTGGCGACTCAACAATCGACGAACAAAGGGGGAGTAAATGGATCTCGAACAGATGAACAAGGCGGTAGTCGAAGAATTTCGCGACAACGGTGGCAAGGTTGGCGGCAATTTCGCGAATATCCCGATCCTTCTGCTCACCGCGTCCGGCGCGAAATCCGGTCTGCGCCGAACTAAACCGCTGGCCTACCTCGCCGATGGTCAACGTTATCTCATCATTGCGTCATTTGCCGGCGCGCCCAACAATCCACCCTGGTATCACAACCTGCTAGCCGACCCGGAGGCCGAAATCGAAGTCGGAACAGAGCGCTTTAAAGTGAAACCCGAAGTTCTGGGCGAACCGGAACGAACCCACGCCTTCACCCGAGTAGTGGCCGCGATGCCAGTATTCGCCGACTACGAACGTAAGACGTCACGTGTGATCCCGGTGGTGGCGCTAAGTCGACGCTAAGACGAATCTCGGGACGGTTTACTGATGACACGCTCAATCGCCGGACGTTATTGGAAGTGCGTAAACTGTTCCTGGATTCGCCATATATGAATCGTGTTGAGACTCGAATAGAGCCCGGAAGAAAACGGGGCTCACGCCCCAGCAACAAGGGGAGAATCATGAATCCGTATCGCTATGCCAAGGCGCTGGCCTGGTCCGGCATGTTCATGCTGGTCGGCACGATCATTTTCTAGGGCATCCTGGGACACAACATTCCGCCGTATTCGCCTGCGCTGGGGGCGGAAGAATTCGCCGCTCAGATTCGCGAACACGCAGCGCAAATCCGGATTGGAATGATCGTGCAGATGCCGATTTCGGTGTTTTTTTTCATCTGGAGCGTGGCCCTCCGGGTCGTCATGCGCGTCATCGAGAAGGAGAATGGTTCCAACGCAATTCTCTCCATCCTGCAGTTGGGCGGCGCGATTTTTACCACTGTTCTCCCGTAGTGGACTGCTCAACTATTTCGTCGAATTCTCTCTATTCTTTTTGATGTGGCTGGCGGTCGGGATTTTCGTCATCAAGGCGATCACTCGCCTTGAACGGGAACACCTAACGGCACATGCGGCCAACTGATCTGCCGGTGCCCGCCGCGACGGGCACCCGTCGAGAGCGTGCACCGGCTATTTGGATTTTCATCGCACTGGACTGCAGCAGCTTCGGCCTATTCTTCCTGGTCTTCATGGCCGAGAGGTTGGGAAAGGCGACCCTGTTCGACCAGTCTGCACAGCAGCTGAACGCTGGGCTCGGGTTTCTCAATGCCTGCATTCTGATTACGTCGAGCTGGCTTGTGGCTTGTGGCTTGGGCGAATGTCGCAGGGCCCAAAGGCGCTTTTCGCGAAGCGCATTGTCTGCTGCTAATGAGCATGGGAATTGCGGCCTGTTTTGGCACATGGTCGATCTGTTGTGGATCCTCATTTTTTCGCTGCTCCACCTCATTGGTGCACGATGATTGGGAACGAGCCCGATGGTCCACGTAATGCGTGGCTACTTCTCCTCAACGTAGCGGTTCGGGCCTATCGGTCCCTTGGGAGAGGATCCCGGGACATGCATCAAGTCGTTGCCATCCCGATCCTCCACAATTGCGCCGATATCCAGTAAAACATTTGGGACACCCTCATGCCTGTAGCGGCGAATCCACCTCTCCGGGGCGCACTACGTGCGCCCCGGATTGCCCGCGTCGGCCTTGCTCTCTATACTCAAGCGCAACCAATTGGGCCGCCGTACGGGGAGATTTGCCATGTCCGCTACTGCCATACAACTCAAGACTGCCGCAATCGACGTGCCGGAGTACGATGCCGTCGTCATCGGTGCCGGTTTCGGCGGTATGTATGCACTGCATACCTTGCGTGAACAGGGACTCAAGGTGCGGCTGTTTGACGAGGCCACCGGCGTCGGCGGCACTTGGTATTGGAATCGTTATCCGGGCGCGCGGGTCGACTATCCCGGCGGGCCGTTCTACTGCTACACCTTTTCCGAGGATTTAATTCGCGAGTTCGACTGGCCGGAGAAGCAGCCCGACCAGCCGACTGTGTTGCGCTATCTGAACTTCGTGGCCGATCGCCTCGACCTGCGTCGCGACATTGAACTCGCGACGCGCGTCACCGGCGCGGCCTTCGAAGAAGGTGTACAACGCTGGGAGATCGAGACCAGCAAGGGCACTCGCGTGCGCGCCCAATTCCTGGTGTGCGCGGTCGGTGCCCTGTCGGCGGCTCACGTGCCGGACATCCCGGGCGTGGCCAGTTTCAAAGGCGAGTGCTACCACACCGGCCGGTGGCCGAACGACCGGCAGGTGGTGTTCAAGGGCAAACGCGTCGGCATCATCGGCACGGGCTCGTCCGGCATTCAGTCGACACCGATGGTGGCGCGCGAAGCGAGCCACCTCACCGTCTTCCAGCGTACACCGCAGTACTCGGTGCCCGCCGGCAACACTCCGACCGACCAAGTGCTGGTCGCCGAGGCGCGCAAAGACTGGTCAAAATTCCGCAATATCATGTTGACTACTCCGATCGGCGCGCCGGACATGCCGACCACCATCCGCGCCTGCGACCATACGCCCGAACAGCGGCGCGAAACTTACGAAGCCGCTTGGCGCATCGGAGGTCTCGGCCCGATCCTGGTCTCGACTTATTGCGACATCCTGACCGACCGGCAGTCGAACGACTGGCTGGCGGGATTCGTGCGCGAGAAAATTCGCGCCGTCGTGAAGAATCCAGAGACCGCACGCAAACTGTTGCCCAGCTATCTCATCGCGACCAAGCGCCAGGTGATGGACGAGGGCTATTACGAAACCTTCAACCGCGAGAACGTGAATCTGGTCGATCTGCGCGAAGATCCGATCATCGAAATCGCCGCCGATGGTGTGCGCACTGAGAGCGGCCATCATTCGCTCGACATGCTGATCTTCGCCACCGGCTTCGACGCCATAACCGGCGCGCTGCAGAACATCAACCCGCGTGGCCGTGGCGGCGTGCCGC
Source organism: Gammaproteobacteria bacterium (assembly GCA_009692265.1). GTDB lineage: Bacteria > Pseudomonadota > Gammaproteobacteria > CAIKBL01. The sequence goes on along the minus strand of SHZM01000013.1, from coordinate 20,536 downwards.
TCAGCACGCGCTGGAAGGAACGCTTCAATTCGTGGCTCGGGCTCACCATTCCGGGCATGCCGAACCTCTTTATGATCCACGGCCCCGAGTCGCCCTGCGTGCTGTACAACATGCCACTGGGCGCCGAGCGGCAGAGCGACTGGATCCGCGAATGCATTCTGCATATGCGCAAGCACGGCATCGGCGCCATCGAGCCGGCACCGGGCGCGGATCTAGTGTGGGCGAAGGAAGTGGAGGAGATCGCCAACCAGTCTCTCTATCCGCAGACCGAGTCGTGGTACACGGGCAGCAACATCGCAGGCAAACATCGCCAGTTCGCCGTACACCTAGGCGGACCCGCGTATTTCGCGCGAATTCGCGAGTCTGCGGACAATGGCTATGAGGGGTTTGTCACCGAGCCCGAACGGCGCGCGGCGACGGCCTGAGGCCGCGTTGCTGATACCTGCTGCGCGCGGTTGCGATTTCAGGGGGTCAGAGTTGCTGAAAAATAACTCCAGGGTCGCGCTTCGCACGATTTCCTTTTTTTCAGCAACTCTGACCCCTGAAATTGACCCCTTGAAATTGCTTTTACCTGAATTCGAACCCCGCATACCCACTGGCGACTTGCTCGTCGCATTTGCGACGGTAACGCGTCGCGCCGCCGGCATAGAGCAATACCCGGCGAGTTTGTCGACCCTCGATATTGCGATTGATGCCGGTGAACCAGGAGTCGGTCTTGTTGATAAGCAATTTCTCCGCGACTTGATGCACGTGCTCGGTCCACGCGATCTCCGACTCAACTGATGGCTGCACGCGGGAGAAGCCCTTCGTCTGCGTGAAACGGATCAGATCCGTAACAAAATCCACGTTCTCTTCACCGCAGCGTGGCATGTTGCAGAAAGAGGCGCCGGTATGTGGGCCGATCACCATCATCATGTTCGGAAAACCTGCGACCTGAACGCCGAGAAAAGTACGCGGAACCTCCGCCCACTTTTCTTTCAGGCTTTGCCCGCCGCACCCGCGGATATCGATTTGGTTATAGGCGCCGAGCATCGCATCGAAGCCCGTGGCATAGATGATGATGTCGAATGCGTAGTCCTTGCCACCGACCCGCAGGCCGGTCGGCGTGATGCGCTCGATCGGAGTCTCTAGCGTGGAGACCAATTCGACATTGTTCTGATTGTAGACTTCGTAATACCCGCTCTCCATTGGCACGCGGCGGGTGCCGAAACCATGATCCTTGGGGATTAGCCGCTCGGCGATTGCCGGATCGTTAACCCGCCCACGGATCTTGCGCGCAACGAATTCGGTAATGAAATCATTGGCGGTTTGATCGGTGAAGGTATCGTAGAAATTCGCCAACCAAATCGCGAAGCCGGGTGTTTGGTAGAGGCGCTCGAACACTTCTTCTCGCTCTTGTGCGCTGACCTCTCCAGCTTTACGCGGATCGACCACGTGTATGAATCCGCCCTCGGAATCGCGGCACTTGGCAAAGATCTCCGTATACCGAGCGCGGATACGGTTCATTTCTTCGGCGTCGATGGGCGCGTTATTCAAAGGCGAGCACCAGTTGGGGCGGCGCTGGAATACCGTCAGATGGTCGACGGTCTTGGCAATGGTTTGGATCAACTGCACGCCGGAAGCGCCGGTCCCGATCACGGCGACCCGCCTACCCGCGAAATCGACGGGTGTGTGCGGCCATAGTCCGGTGTGATGGGACTCGCCCTTGAAGCTATCAATCCCTTCGAAACTCGGTATTACGGGTGTCGAGAGCGGGCCGAGCGCCGTGACGAAATAGCGGCTACGCGCACGGCTGCCGTCGGCGAGTGTGATCTCCCATTCATTGTGGGCTTCATTAAACACCGCCGAAGTCACGCGCGCGTTGAATTGAATGTCTTTGCGCAGATCAAATTTATCGGCGACGTAATTGCAGTAACGCAAGGTATCGGGCTGTGCCGAAAAATGTTCGGACCAATCCCATTCGTTGAGCAGCTCCTGGGAGAACGAGTGAATATAGGTGTAACTCTCGGAATCAAAGCGACACCCTGGGTATCGGTTCCAATACCAAGTCCCGCCCACATCGCCCGCCGCCTCGAAAGCCCGCACCGAGAGCCCGAGCTCCCGCAATCGAATCAGCTGAAACATGCCGTTAACGCCGGTACCAATGAGAATCGCGTCGTAGCGCGCGACCGCGGACGAGGGTGTTATCGAATCGTCGAACATGAGAATCTCCAAAGGCGCTTTCGAAGCGAGGGGTGAAACATGCCCATGGTAACCGGGTAGCCCCGACAAGGCCGCATTTAGGTTTAGCCGGAACGCGCTTTCGGATTGCTTCGTCCTGCCTGTCGGGCCACACCTCGAAGGTGTAATTGCGGCTAAGCATGCCTCCTAGGAGGTAGGTCTTATTGGTATTAAACTCGGGCCACATCGAGGGTGTGGCAAATTCACTTTTAGCGTTAATTACAACGAGTCGTTTATGAATAAGCTAGGCGCGGAGTTCTTCGGAACGTTTTGGTTAGTATTAGGAGGCTGTGGGAGTGCTGTTTTGGCAGCGGGTTTTCCAGAGCTCGGCATCGGCTTTGTGGGCGTATCGTTCGCCTTCGGCCTGACGGTTCTGACAATGGCTTACGCGATCGGTCACATTTCGGGCTGCCATTTAAATCCGGCAGTGTCGGTCGGGCTCTGCGTGGGTGGGCGTTTCTCGGCGAGCGAATTACCAGGCTACATCATTGCGCAAGTCTTAGGCGCTATCGCTGCGGGCGGGGTACTGTATTTAATTGCGAGCGGTAAAGCCGACTTCGCGGCTGGTGGCTTTGCCTCGAATGGCTTCGGTGAACACTCACCGGGTGGTTATTCGATGATGTCGGCCTTGATCTGCGAAGTCGTGATGACGGCAATGTTCTTGCTCGTGATCCTTGGTGCCACCGATAAACGCGCGCCAGCCGGCTTCGCACCCATTCCAATCGGTCTAGGGCTTACCTTGATTCACCTAATCAGCATTCCAGTCACCAATACGTCCGTGAATCCTGCGCGGAGTACGGGCGTGGCATTATTCGCCGATGGAGGAGCAGCCTTATCCCAGCTGTGGTTATTCTGGGTCGCGCCGATCGTCGGGGCGGTGATTGGGGCGCTGGTTTACCGCTTTATCGGCGACGAAAAGCACTGACCTATACGAGGCCCGCGGCGCATCTGTGTCGCTGGCATATCGCAAAACGGGACAAGCCATGAGGCGAGTGGGTAACGCGGTGCGGTTGATCACGAAGATCAACCGCACCGCAGGCGAGTTCGCCGGAGAAAATAATGCTGACAAAAGTAGATTCCAGCTTGGGCGACTGGCGCGCTCGCGCGCTCGAATTCGAGGCGGAAATCAAGAAAGCCGTCATTGGCCAGGATCATGCGATCAGACTCCTGATTATCGCCATTTTCGCGCGCGGGCATGCCCTGCTCGAAGGCGATGTGGGGGTCGGGAAAACCACCCTGCTGCGCGCTATCGCGCGGGTGTTGGGAGGTGATTTCGAGCGCATCGAGGGCACTGTCGATTTAATGCCCAACGATCTTCTTTATCACACGTACATCAATGCGCAGGGCCGTCCGGCGGTCGACCCGGGCCCACTGCTGAAATACGGAGAAAATCTCGCCACTTTCTTTTTCAACGAAGTGAACCGTGCGCGACCGCAAGTCCATTCGTTATTGTTGCGGGTGATGGCGGAACGCACCGCCACCGCCTTCAACCGCGAGTATTGTTTCCCCCACTTGCAAGTTTTCGCGGATCGTAATCGGGTCGAAAAAGAGGAAACGTTCGAGCTACCGGCCGCCGCGCGTGATCGTTTTTTGATGGAACTGAATATCACGATGCCGCGCGAACGCGAGCTCCAGCATCAACTGATGTTCGACTCGCGCTTTTTTGATGTGGATGCATTGATCGGAGGACTCAGAAGCGGAATTTTGCCGTTCACTGAATTGAACGGCATCGCGGGGGTCATCCAGCAACGCATCAAGACCTCGCCCACCCTCGAACGATATGCATTAGACCTGTGCAGTGCAACGCGTGCGCCGAAAGATTTCAACGTTGCTATTGAAGGCGTAGATATGACGAAATTGATCCTATCCGGCGTGAGTCCACGCGGCATGAGCATGCTGATGCGGGCCGCCAAGGTCGCGGCTTGGTTGCACGATCGCGATTCGCTCGTGCCCGAGGATCTCCACGCGGTGTTACACGAAACCATCGCCCATCGGATTTTTTTCAGCCCGGTCTATGAATTACGTCGTGCTGAGCTGGTCGGGCCTCTGATGCAACAAATCGTGAACAAAGTCGCCTCGCCCTAAAATGAAATTGACCGAAGTTCATTACAAAGTCCCGTGGCGCGCCGCTGGCAATTTCCCGGGTCATCACGCGAGTCGACAAAAAGGCGGTGGTGCGCAGTTTCGCAATCACGCGCCGTTGCTGGACGCACCAGATCCGAGGCGATTCGACGTACACGCGAGCCTGCGCGATCCCTTTGAACAACTCCAATTCCGAGTGTATCGGCAGACCAGCGCGATCCCGATTTACGTCGTTGCCGATTTATCCGCGTCGATGAATTTTGTGGGCGCCAACGCCAAGATGAGTGTCGTCGCGGACCTAGTTGCCTGTATGAGCTACTCGGCCTACCGCACGGGCGATCGGTTTGGTTTCATCGGCTGTGCCGATCCGCACTCGGAACCGGTATGGTTAGAGTCGACAATGAATCGCGCCGCGGGAATTGATCTCGCGAGGCAGTTACGGACGAGGCCGCCACAGGGAAGTAATTCGGAGGGGTTGCTCAAGGCAGCGGAGCTGCTCGGGACTCGCCGCGCACTCGTCTTTCTGGTTTCCGACTTCCATTTCGATCCCACCTTGCTCGATGAAATTCTTGTCTCGTTGGCTTATTACGACGTGGTGCCAGTGATGGTGTGGGACCGTCACGAGTACGCGCAATTACCGCGCTTTGGCATTGTTCGAGTTATGGACCACGAAACCGGGCGTAACCGCCTGTTGTTGATGCGCCCAAGCTTGCGGCAACGTATTGAACGGGAGTTCGACTCACGACGCGAGCGCTTGGCCGAAATCTTTCGCCAGCACGGCCGCCTGCCGTTGGTGCTGGAGGATGGGTTTGATGCCGATGAGGTGACACATTATTTTTTCGGTTAGACCACCTGCCGCGCGCAGCAATCGCGTCTTTGCGATCTTCATAGTCGTAGGTCTCACATTTTTCACCTGCGCAGTGGCCGACACCGTGGTAGAGCAACTAGATCTTCGTCAGCCACGCTCGTATGGGTATCAAATCGGCGATAAATTCGAGCGAACCTTGTCGTTGCAATTGCGGGATCCGTACCACCTCGCGCCAGACGCGCTACCCACTCACGGCAGAGTCAGCGATTGGCTGGTCCTTGAAGCGCCAGAGATTATCGAGAAAGATCTCGGTGGCTCTGTGCTCTACAAAATTCGCCTGACCTATCAAGTTATCAACGTAGACCCCAATCGAAACGACATCCCTGTACCGCATCACTTTGTGCGCTATACCGATGGGCAGGAGACTCTCAAGGCGCTCGTTCCCGCAACACGGGTTGGTGTTTCAGTCTTGCGGACCGGCGACGACGATTTACATCCAGACCGCGAGCCACGATCGTTACGCTTTCGCTATTTCAAAGCGACTTTCTATGCGGCGTTGCTGTTAAGTGCGCTGCTTGGTGTGGTCACTCTCCACTGGGGTTTACCGACCAAGCAACGACCCCCCTTCATGGAGGCTTATCGGCGTCTGCGCAACTCTCGGCACTGCTTCTCGGGCGAAGACAGTTATCGTGAAGCCCTGCTGTCCGTCCATCACGCGTTCAATGCGACGGCTGGCAAAACCGTGTTCGCTGATGCGCTTACCGAGTTTTTTAACAAGCATGCGCAATTTGTGTCGTTACGGGAGCCGATCAACGATTTTTATCAGCGCTCACGAACGGCTTTTTACGAAGAGCCCGTGGAACATCACGGCGAGCAGTACTCTCACGAGGAATTGGTGGCGTTCGCGCGGCGGTGCAGCGACATTGAACGCGGTCTCGCGTGATGTTCGGGTTTGCGGATCCCTTGGGGTTAATCCTCCTGCCGTTGGCACTGCTGCCGCTAGTTGTACATGGTCAAAGCGCGGTAGCGTATTCGTCGATCGCGTTGCTACCGGTCGATCGATTATCCGACGCCCTCAATTGGATCCTGCGCCTGCTCGCGGCGATCAGCGTGATCGCCATCGTGCTCGGGATTAGCGGTTTGTTTCGCTCGGAAGAGTCTGTTGCGCGGATCGGTCAGGGTGCGCAGACGGTGATTCTGCTCGACAGTAGCGGCAGCATGGACACGCCGTTTGTCATCGGCAACGAAAAGAACTCGCGGGTTCCGAAGTGGGGGACCTATACCTCAAAGGGGCAGATTGCACGTCGGCTGCTGGCTCAGTATGCCGCGCAACGAACCCAGGACATGTTCGCGCTGTTCCTGTTCAGCGGAAACCCGATACCGGTACTGTCGCTCACGGAAAAGCAAGTCGTGGTCCAGGCCGCCATTGCGGCCGGCAGCATTGAGCGCAGTTTGGCCTCGACCGATCTGGGCACGGGCCTAATTCGCTCACTGGAATTTTTCGACGGCAAGGCCTTCACGGGATCGCGGATCGTAATGCTGGTTTCCGATGGGGCAGCGACATTGACCATCCCGGTGCAGGACCAGATCAAGCGCCTATTAAAAAAACACCGAGTAACGCTCTACTGGTTTTACCTGCGAACCGAGAGTAGTCCTGGTTTGGACACTGAAATGGCAACCGCGACCGCACAACAGATTGCGCCGGAACAATTAGTGCACAAGTTTTTTTCGGAGATGGAACTGCCTTACCGCGCCTTCCCCGCGGAGAACCCACAAGCGCTGCAACAGGCGATCGCGGAAGTGAACAAGTTACAGAATCTGCCTATCCGGTATACGGACATTGTTCCCAAGCGCGATTTATCGCCATGGTGCTTCGGCATCGCGTTGTCGCTGCTCTTGATGTTGGCGTCGACAAAATTCTGCGAGCTGCAAGAATGGCACTAAGGTATCGACTGACAATTATCTTATTGGGTATCGCGTTAGTTGGCGGGGTAGGGCTCGCGCACGAGGGTTGGCGATGGACGCAGGTGAGACATTACAACCACGCGATTGAGCAAGGAAATTTCGCAGACGCCGGACCGTACGGCGGTGACTACGGTTTGTTTGCAGAAGCCTACGCCAAGCAACAGGAAGGCCGTTTTCAGCAAGCACGCATTCTCTACAGTAAAGTGGAGGACACGCCCGCGAAATCGCTGGGTACGGCCGCGCTCTTCAATCTGGGCAATACTTATCTCCAACAAGCGTCGTTAATTGATCTAAAAAAAGATCCCGATCTTGCGTTGCCACTCCTCGAACTTGCGAAAGTCAGCTATCGCGACCTGCTACGGATCGACCCTCGGCATTGGGGTGCGAAATACAATCTTGAACGTGTGCTGCAATTGTCGCCGGATGTTGGAGACCAGCCTTTGCTCGAGATTGAAGGTCGGAGAAGTACCGTGCGCACGGTTATTTCCGCCGATCCGGAAGGCGCTCTACCGTGAGCGGCCGGCGCAACGTGCAAATAGCGTTGCTGTTGCTCGCGGCGGCCTTGTTGGCGGCGACGTTTGCGCGACCAACCCTGCAACTGCCGCGACAAACTTTCCGCTATGTGATGGTGTTTGATATCACGCAGAGCATGAATGTCATGGACGTGTCAGCGGCGGGTTCCACGCGCTTGGAGTACGCCAAAAAAACCGCCTTGGATGCCTTGTCGGAGATGCCCTGCGGCACCGAATTTGGTCTCGCCCTGTTTACCGGTCATCGGGCGTTTCTGCTGATCACGCCAATCGAGATCTGTGCCAACTACCGTGAACTGTCCACGATGTTAAGCAGCATCGATTGGCGCATGACGTGGGAAGCCCGTAGTGAAGTTGCGAAGGGCTTATACAAGAGTCTCGAACTACTGAAGGCCTTGCCGGGGCAGACCCGGCTCGTATTCCTGACCGACGGGCACGAGGCGCCACCACTTAATCCGGACGTCCCGCCGCAGTTCGCCGGCGACAAAGGCGCAATTCGCGGCTTGCTAGTAGGCGTCGGCGGCGCTCTACCAGTACCGATACCAAAACTCGATGAGGAAGGAGCTGTGCAGGGAGTTTGGAAGTCGGATGAAGTAATGCATATCGATTCGTTCCGCGCGGAAAAAAACGCCCGCGAAGGTAAGCTAGCGCTGAATTCAGGCACGGAGCATCTGTCGTCGTTGCGCGAAACCTATCTGCAAGGGTTAGCGGACAACACCGGACTCACTTATCATCGTCTCACGGAAACAGCGGGGCTTTCGCGGGAACTGAAAAGCGCAGCTCTGGCTATCCCAAAAATCACCACGACGGACGTGCGTGGGATGTTGGCGCTCGCGGCGCTGCTCGCCCTGGTGGCCTCGCTAGTGAAGGGGCCACTCACGCGCGGCAGGTTACCGCTTGCCGGAGGGTCGCAAGCATTCCCGCCGCTATCAGGCAAATAGCGGCGCGTAAAATAAGGATGACGAGAGTGTATTCCCGAGTTTGCATTTACGTGCAGGTGGTTTATCGTTCATCGGGCGTATCGATGAACGTCCCTCAACCCCGAAACACTCGCGAGGCATTCCATGACCTGTGACCCCGAACTGCTTAAGCGCACCATCAGCGACATCGCGCCGCTGATTGAACGCGGAGAACTCACTGCGGTCGATCTCGTCGACGCCCAACTCGCGCGGATCGCGGCGCTCGACGACAAGCTGCAAAGCTTTCTGCTGGTGACTGCGGATCTCGCACGCGAACAGGCACGCGCCGCGGACCGCGAAATCGCAGCCGGTCGCTATCGCGGCAAGCTGCACGGGATCCCGCTTGGCATCAAGGATCTGGTCGCGATGAAAGGGTTGCCGCGAACCTGCGCGTCACCGATGCTGCGCGACGATCGCCCCGACTTTGATGCGACGATCATCGAGAAGTTGACGACTGCGGGCGCTATCTGCATCGGCAAACTGAATCTCACCGAGTTCGCGCTGTACGGTTATCACCCTGATATGCCGCTGCCACACAATCCGTGGAATCTCGGCTATTCGGCCGGGGTGTCCTCCAGCGGTTCTGGTGCTGCCACGGCGGCTTCGCTCTGCTTCGGCGCAATTGGCACGGATACCGGCGGGTCGATCCGCTTTCCGTCTTCGATGTGCGGCATCGTCGGCATCAAGCCGACCTTCGGCAAGGTGTCACGCCACGGCGTTTTCCCCCTCGCCGACACACTCGACCACATCGGCCCGATGACTCGCAGTGTCACCGATGCGGCATTGATGCTGCAGGTCTTGCAAGGCCGGGACGAACGCGACCCGTCGACGCGCAGCGATCCCACTGTCGACTATGTGAGCGAGATTGCGCGTGGAGCACGTGGTTTGAAAGTCGGCATTGATCGCGCCTATTGCACGGCCGACACCGATCCGGCGCAGGCGGATGCGACTTTCCGCGCGTGCTTCATGCTGAAAAGTCAGGGCCTGGAGATCCACGAGATCGATCTAACCGGAATTCTCGATGGTCTCGCCTACTGGTACACGATCTGCGCCGTAGATGCGTTGCTGCGGCATCGCGCGTTCTATCCCGCACGCGCGGCGGAGTACGGGCCGGTGTTTCGCGCGATGCTCGACTACGGCGCAGTGGCGACGGCTGAGGATTACGCGCGCGGTCAGCGGCTGCGTCAGGCAACGATCGCAACGTTCGACAAGGCGCTTGCCGAAGTGGACTGCATTCTCTGCCCCGCGACGGCGTCCCCTGCGATGCCGCAGGAGCAGTTTCATCCACAGGGCGTGGTGCCGCCGGAAGCGATGCCCGCCCTCGTGCGTTACACCGGTCCGACCAACCTGAGCGGCCATCCGTCGATTACTCTGCCAAACGGTTTCAATGTCGAGGGTCTACCCACGGCGATGCAGTTCATCGGACGGCATGGCGATGAGGCGACGATCATTCGAGCGGCAGCGGCCTACGAGCGCGCGACGGATTGGCATAAGCGGCGACCCCCGCTGTGAGCTCAACTGTTCTCGCCTAGGCCTCGACAGCCTCAGTCAAGATTTTTTACAGTTTAAACAGCTGGATTTCTGCGCTCGGGCTGCGAGGTTTGGTGCGAAGAAACGAGGTTATGCTGTTGACTACCCACCTCATTCAGCCTTATTGCGTGCTTCGATGAAACCAATCGCGGCGCCGGGACTCGATCGAAGTGTCGCAGTCACCGGGACATTTCCGGTTTCTGGAAAGGAGGCCAATAAATGTGCCGGAACCTGGAACCTTGGCACTGCTTAGCATTGGACTTCTAGGTCTCGGCCGCCGCCTCCGCCTCCGCAGCTGAACTTCAGCCCTTTGTCCGCGCAACAGAAAGGCCGCTCTCGCGGCCTTTCTGTTTTGCAGCGGAGTTCGAGGGGAACTTGAATGCGATAGCGCGCGGCTACAGCGGGCAATCGGCTTGCCCGGGCCCTTGTGCTTCCTACCAACACAGGAGCCGAAAGCAACGCGGGGACAGGCATCGATCAACAGAAACCTGCGTCGGTCCTGTGCGGTGCGCCCATCGCTGCCTATACCGACGCGCCCTTTGCCAGCGCGACCTACAGTCATGTAGTTTCAGCAAATATGAAGAGGGAACACGCCATGACCGTAAGAGTTGAAAAGAACGGTGCGGTCACCACCGTTATCCACCATCGCCCAGAAGCCCGCAATGCAATGGACCCGGCAAGCGCCGAGGCACTGGTCGCGGCCTTTGCGAATTTTGACGCCGACCCCGACGCTTCGGTAGCGGTATTTTGGGGCGAGGGTGGCGCCTTTTGTGCGGGCTGGGATCTCAAGTTTGCCAGTACGCTCGTTGGTGCTTCGAACCTGCTCGGCAGATTTGATTTCCCAACCGATGGAAGTACGGTACCGCGTGGTCCCATGGGCCCGAGTCGGATGCAATTATCGAAACCTGTGATTGCGGCCGTGGCGGGTCCGGCGGTCGCCGGTGGCTTCGAACTCGCGTTGTGGTGCGACTTGCGGGTGATGGAACAAAGCGCGTACTTCGGAGTCTATTGCCGCCGCTGGGGTGTACCTCTGATCGACGGCGGTACGGTGCGCCTACCGCGACTAGTAGGGGAGGGGCGCGCGTTAGAGATCATCATGACCGGGCGCAAGGTACCGGCCGACGAATGCCTGCGCATTGGTGCCTGCGAGAAAGTCGTTCCCGACGGTCAGTCACGCCAGGCCGCCGAAGCCCTGGCGGCCGAGATCGCCCGTTATCCTCAGGGCTGCGTGCGCGCGGATCGTCGGGCGGTGTATTTGCAGCACGGTTTACCGCTCCATGAAGCCTTGCGTGCGGAGTGGCGAAACAGTGCAGGCATGGTCGCGAGCGAAGGGCTTGCCGGTGCTTCGCGTTTCAGCAGCGGTAAGGGTCGGCATGGTGATTTCGGCGATATTTAGCGTAGTCTCGTACGATAGTTTTCCAGCGGGCCTTGACGATGAGCGCGACTGAGCAACCGACCCACGTCCGTTGGCGCATCATCGCGCTGATCTTCCTGGTCTATGTGTTGATGATCGTCGATCGCATCAACATTTCGATAGCGGGGAAATACATCATCCCAGAGTACGGGCTGAGCCAAGTCGAGTTCGGCATGATTTTCAGCGCGTTCGTCCTGACCTACGCGCTTGCCCAGATCCCAGGTGGGTGGCTTGGCGATCGATACGGTCCGCGCCGCGTGATGACTTGGGCCATTCTGTGGTGGTCGGCATTCACCGCGCTTACCGCGCTAGCGGGCGAGTTGGCGCTGGCTTCAACACTCGGAGTGGTCGGCTCGTTCGCACTGGTGCGCGCGCTCATCGGGTTGGGCGAGGCTGCAGCGCCGCCGAATGGCAATCGCATGGTCGCGAACTGGGTGGGGCCGGCGGAACGCGGGACCGCCGCCGGCGCCGTGCTTAGTGGCAGTTCGATCGGTGCCGCCCTGACGCCTCCGCTGATCGTCTGGATCATGATCCAATGGGGTTGGCGGGAAGCTTTTTATGTGGCTGGAGCCGCAGGCATCGTTGTGGCCTGCCTGTGGTACTGGTTGACCACCGACACCCCGGCCAAACACGCCGGCATCAACGCCGCGGAACTAGCGCTCATTCAAGCTGCAGGTGGTACGCTGAGAAATCCAGCGTCCACCGACAACGTACAGTGGCGGCGTTTATTCGGCAGTGCTGACCTGTGGTTTCTAACCGGTGCCTATTGTGTACTAGGTTACAACCTCTATTTCTATTTCGCGTGGTTCTATCTCTATCTCGTCAACGAACTCGGTTTTTCGCTCGAAAGCGGCGGCTTCTATACGATGGCACCGTTCCTCACGATGGCCATCGCGAGTCCGCTTGGCGGCTGGCTGAGCGACGCCGTCGGTAAACGTTACGGCAAGCGCTGGGGCCGCAGCGGTGTCGGCTGCATCTCGATGCTGCTGACTTCCGTGTTCGTTTTTTTCGGTGCGGCGACCGACAACGCGATCCTGGCGGTGGTGTTTTTGTCGGCGAGTACCGGGACGATGATGCTCGGGATCGCGGCATGCTGGGCAACGACTATCGATTTAGCGTCGCGCTATGCCGGAACCGCCGCCGGGGTCATGAACATGGGCGGCAATCTGGCGGGTACTGTCTCGCCCTCGCTCACGCCGTATCTCGCGCAGCACTATGGGTGGAGCAGCGCGCTGTATGTCATGAGCGGATTGAGCCTGCTCGGTGCGCTGCTGTGGCTCGGTGTGCATCCGGCGCGCGAGATCGAGTTCGCGGATTAAACAGCTGGCTTATTGAGAAGACAATCGTGTGAAGCTCGCGCTTTCGATCGGCTATTCGGGTGCCCGGATGGCGTTGCCTGTCGCGCTGGTGCAGCGCGCCGAGGAACTTGGCTATCACTCGGTGTGGACCGCCGAAGCTTATGGCTCGGACGCACTTTCGCCCCTAGCCTACCTTGCCGCGGTCACGAACCGGATTAAGCTCGGTGCCGGCATCATTCAACTCGCGGCGCGTACCGCCGCGAACGCAGCAATGACCGCCGCGACCATCGATGCCATGGCCGGTGATGATCGCATGCTGCTTGGCATTGGAGTCTCGGGTCCGCAGATCGTCGAAGGCTGGTATGGCCAACCGTGGGGGCGTCCGTATCACCGCCTCAAGGACTATGTTGCAATTATTCGTAAAATTTGGGCGCGTACGGAACCAGTAACCCATGCGGGTAGCGAAATTTCGTTGCCCTATACCGGTTCTGGCTCCGTGGGGTTGGCCAAGCCACTGAAATCAATTCTTCACATGAATGCGAAAATTCCGATCTATCTCGGGACAGGCACGCAAGCCACCGTTCGTCTGACCGGCGAGATTGCCGACGGCTGGTTACCACTCGGCTTTGTCCCAGGCTCGTTGCCCGAATACCTGCCGTGGCTCGAACAGGGTTCCGCGCGTGCGGGGCAGGGTAAATCTATTCGCGATCTCGAGATCATGGCCGCCTGCCATGTGCGCGTGGACTCAAAAGTGAAGGCGGCGCTTACCGCGCTGAAACCCGAGACGGCGCTCTATGTCGGCGGCATGGGTGCGCGATCGAAGAACTTTCATAAGACCTTGATGATCAGACGCGGATTCGGCGAGGCCGCCGAGCGTGTCCAGGAGTTGTATCTGGCTGGTCGCAAGGACGAGGCAGCGGCAGCTGTGCCCGATGAATGGATCGATCAGAAAAGCCTGGTGGGGCCGCGCGCCCGAATCATCGAACGCTTCCGCGCCTGGGCGGATAGCGGCGCGACGATCATCGGCGTGCGTTCCGAGCAAGCGGAAGCTGTCGAGGTGATGGCTGAAGCTGCCCGTAGGAACGCTTGACGAAACTCGAGGTTCGAAGCGCGTCATCACGGGGTTATCGCGACTAATCCCGCCCCGCATCGAGAATGGCCTGCGCCAGTCGCGCTGGCGCGGTAAAACATAATTCGTGACTTCCCGGCACCTGGACGAGCCGAAACAACCCGAGTTTCTGTGATAAACGCGGATGCCACGGCAGCGTATGCGGTAACGAGGTGTCTTCGGTGCAATTGATGTAGGACTTACCAACGGTGAACGCGGCCGGATTTCGGGTGAGACGGATTTTGTCGCTAAAGGTGCGCCACGGATGGGGATTCAACTTTCGATACGATGACTCGGCGAGCGCGAGATCGGCATCGTTGATGAAGGCCTCACGCCAGATCGAAAACGGCAGCAAGAGACTGCCATCGGTCGCGACAAGGGATTCGAACATCTCCAGGTACTGTGGCGGCACCATGTCGATCAAGGCCTCGCCGTCATTCGGCACGAAGGCATTCCAGTACACCAGCCGCCTGATTCGTGCTAGCTCGCGATCCGCGGCACCCGTGATTACCATTCCTCCATAGCTGTGGCCGACGAGCACCACGTCGTGCAAGTCCGCTTCGCCTAGAAACGCGACCAATGAATCGATCGCCTCCGCGAGACCTACGCTACGTGGATCACCCGCACGATTACCCGCAAGCGTTGGGAGATGGACGATGTGGCCGGCTGCACGCAGCGGGGCGGCGGTCGACTCGAATTCCGCGCCAGTGTGCCAAGCGCCATGCACGATCACGAAAGTGCTCATCGGTTTCACCAGTCCCTTTTTCTGACGTTTCTAAGGAGCCTGCACTCAGGATTTTACGGCCTCGTCATACATCACACATTCTTCGGCGACGAACGACAGGCAACCCGCGAGGTCGATGAACTTTTCCTCGTCCGGGCGCATCACTGCAAGATAGCGCGGCTTGGTTCTGCGCCCCGGTTTCGCTAACGTCAATCATCCGAATGCCGCGCCTTCACATGCGTCGCGAAAGGATGCGCCGCGCCAGCGCGTGGCGATGCACCTCGGATGGACCGTCGTAGATGCGGAAACAGCGAATGTCACGATAACAACGCTCGATCACGGTGTCGCTGGTGATGCCGATGGCGCCCAGGATTTGCATGCAGCGATCCACCACGCGACCGAGCGCCTCGGAGCAGAACACCTTGCACATGCTGGTTTCATTGCGAGCCTGCTGGTGCTGATCGAGCAGCCACGCGCAATGCCAGATCGCGAGACGGCACATGTGCAGATCAATTTCGTTATCGGCGAGCATGAAACCGACGCCTTGATGTTCGCCTAAGGTTTTGCCGAACGAATGACGCTGGCCGGCATGTTCGACGGCGATCGCATGGCAGCGCCGCGCGAGGCCCAGCCAGCGCATGCAGTGCGTCAGTCGCGCCGGTGCCAGCCGCACCTGTGCCTGCGCGAAGCCGCGACCAACTTCGCCGAGCACCTGATCGGGTGTTACCCGCACCCGATCGAATGACACCTCCCAATGGCCACCGGGCGTGTTCGAGTCTATGGTGTCGAGCTCGCGATCAAGTGTGAAGCCCGGCGCATCGATGTCGACCAGGAACATCGACGCGCCAAGATCCTGACCCAGCACATCGAGCGTGCGTGCCATGACAATGTTGATCCCGGCCCCTTCCACGCCCGAGATCATGTATTTGCGTCCGGAAATGAGGTAACCGTCGGCATCCTGCTGGGCCACGGTCTGCAGGAGCGAAGGATCGGCACCCGCGCCATCGGTCGCGGTCTCCGTCATGGTGAACACCGTACGCAGATGACCGCTTACAAGCGGCGGCAGCAGGCGCGCTTTCTGCGCAGGCGACGCAACCCGCATTAGCAGGTTCACATTACCTTCATCGGGCGCCTGGATGTTCAACGCGAGGTGGCCCAATGGGCTCCACATCGCCGCTTCGAAAACGACGGCAATGCCGCGATGATCGAGCCCCATGCCGCCATATTCTTTCGGCGCATGCGGCGACAGCAAGCCAGCTTCGCGCCCAAGGGCCACGAGTTCCTTGCGCAGTGATTCATGGATGTGTGGCCGCTGTCGAGAATCGTGCTCAAACGGCACCACTTTCGCCTTGATGAAGGCGTCCACGCGCGCGCGCAGTTCTTCCAACTCAGCGGGGAGCTCAAAATCGATCATGGAGTCATTCCTTATGGTGCGGTCGTTTGCGTAAGCGTGGGTGCCATTGCGGGAGAGTAGTGGCAGGCCGCGCGATCTTGCCGCTACGCCTCTGCAAGCTTAAGTTCAAGCCGGCGCCACGCTCACCTGCGTGGAATGGACGCTGGTGCTGGCACCCATGTCGGCGCGCTGCGGGTTGTGGATGAAATTAACATTCATGTGGCTGCCTTCGAGGCTAGGCCAGCGGCCCTTGTAGGACAGCACCGTACCTGGCAATACATCTTCATTCAGACGCGCGACTAGCCTCAGGCTGCCGGTGTCATTGACGACCGCCACCATTGTGCCTTCTCTTACGCCGATGCGCGCCGCGTCCGAGGGATTAAGATGCAAGGCAGCCGGACCACTGCGCTCAATGATATTAGGGTCGTTGGAATAGGAGTCGTTCATGCGCCACTTCGAGGCCGGCGTCAGCAAGCGGAACAGACCGTCGGCAGGCGGCGCGTCGGCCCATGGTTGCGGCGTGCGCGGCAGGCCCATCGCCACCGCCTGTTCCGAGGCTATTTCGATGCGACCACTCGGGGTTTCGAATTTCTGATCAGCGTACCAGCGTGCCGCAGTCTCGCCGAGGGTGAAATGACCGCGCCGTTTTAACTCGTCGAAATCGTAGCCGGTATTCATCTGCGTCATCATCGTGTCGAGCATCGCGCGGTCGGCTTCCAATAGGGCCGGCTCGCGCAGACCCAGCGCGTGAGCCAGACGACGGAATATCTCCGCATTGGGCAGTGATTCGCCCAGCGGCCCGCTGATCCTGGCTTGCGCGCCGATGATCAAATGGAAATAGCTGAAGGTTAGATCGTCGTATTCCAGGAAGCTTGCGGCCGGCAGCACGATGTCGGCGTAACGCGCGCTGTCGGTCATGAATAGATCCGACACCACCATGAAGAGATCGGGGCGGTTTAAGGCCGCGCGCAGGCGGGCCTGATCGGGCGCCGAGGCGAGCGGATTGGTATTCCACGAGAAGAACATCTTAAATTCGTCGACAGCCGCGAGGCGCGCCGCGAGTTCCATATGGCTGACCTTGGTGATCTCGCGCGTGGCGAGCGCCGCACCACTCAACCAACCGAGATCGACACCAGCGAACAGTGGCGTGACATTCAGGTAGTAGAAGCCGGCGCCGGGCTTGCCGATATTGCCGGTCAGCGCTGGCAACAGGCCTATCGCGCGCATGATGTTACCGCCGGTGGTCTGGCGTTGCAGACCCTGGCCACACCACAGCAGCGCGGGGCCTGCACCATAGAGTGTGGCGGCGGTGCGAATGTCGTCGGCCGGCACACCGGTTTGGGCTTCGCCCCAGGCCGGCGTAGCGCGATCGATATCTGCCTCAAGCTCGTCGTAGCCGACGGTGTGGGCGGCGATATAGGCCTCGTCGAAGCGGCCGGTCTGTTTCAGACAGTGCAATAGGCTGAACGCCAGTGCGGCATCGGTGCCGGGTCGGGGTTGCAGGTGTAAATCGGCCGCCGCCGCAGTTTCGGTACGTAGCGGATCGACCACGATGACTTTGCCCGGCGCTTCGGCGAGCCAGTGCTCGTGGGCATGGGGCGCCGAGTGGGACGGATTCGCACCCCACACCAGAATGCAGGTCGCGTCGCGTGCCGTGCGTGGGTCGAAACCCTGGATCGAACTGCCGTAGAGCAGACTCCAGGCGACGTGACCAGCGGCGTTGCAGATGCTGTCAGGGTCCACCTCGGAAGCGCCGAGGTAGTTGAACAGCCGATTCGGAAACATATAGCCGAGCAGGGACAAGGTACCCGAGTAATGGGTGTGCAGGATGGACTGCGGTCCGTGGCTTGTAATCGCGGCCTGCATGCGCCCGGCGACGGTACTAAGGGCCTCGTCCCAGGAAATCCGCACGAAATCGTTGCCGCCTTTTCGGCCTATACGCTTAAGCGGGAATTGCAGGCGTGCGTTGGCATCTTGCCAGACGCCGTTGTAGGCCACCGCACATTTGCTGCACAGCTTGCCGCGCGAGACCGGATGGTCGGGGTCGCCCAGTACGCGGTGAGGGCCATGGTCGCGGGTCTCGATCACGATGCCGCAGCCGTCGTAGCAATCCCGTGGGCAATTGGTCTTGATAAGCTGCGCCATGCTCGGTTTCTCCAGGTATCCAGTCCGAACCATGTAAACACAGTGCCGCAATACCAGCAATTGCGCGTTGCGCTGGACGGCGGGGGTGGACAGGCCTGCGCTGGGAAGGAATAGCCCCCGACGCGGCGCGCTCGAATTACTTCGAGTGCGTGGCAGACAATGTCAAGCTTGGCAAGCTCACATCGTTCCCGCAGAGCGTGAAACTCAAGCGCGGAGAAACCGTAATTTTCTCCTGGATCGTGTACAAGTCACGCGCCCATCGTGATCGCGTGCTGGCCAAGGTCATGAAAGATTCGCGCCTCGCCAAAATGATGGACATCAAATCCATGCCGTTTAATGGCAAGCGGGTGATCTGGCGCAGGCTTGGCTTTAGTAGATACACACTGTTAGGAGTTCATTATGAAGGATAAGAAACCCAAGAAACGTAGCAAGATTGATATCGGACTCTCTGAAAATGATCGGTCGAAAGTCGCCGAGGGGCTGGCCAATTTGTTGGCGGACAGCTATGCGCTGTACCTCATGACACATAACTTCCACTGGAATGTCACCGGTCCGATGTTCAATACCCTGCACTTGATGTTCATGGCGCAATATACCGAACAATGGAATGCCCTCGATCTGATCGCCGAGCGCATCCGTGCGTTGGGCTATCCCGCCCCAGGGACCTACACCGAATTCAAGAAACGCGCGTCAATCCGCGAAATCGCCGGCGTCCCTAAGGCGCTGGAAATGGTTGCTCAATTGGTGGCGGCGCAGGAGGCCACGGCGCGCACGGCACGTCGTCTGTTTCCGGTCGTGAATACGGCCAACGATCAACCGACCGCCGATCTGTTGACCCGACGTCTGGAAGTTCACGAAAAAACCGCATGGATGTTGCGCAGTTTGCTTGAGGAGTGATTTCTTCCGAGAAAAAGGGGACGGAGGGAATATCTTTTAATCCCTCCGTCCCCTTTTATTCCTCACATCGAGCGTACGGGCGCCCGCATGCTGGCACCCGCGCTCCCCTGATTCTTAATGCATCAGCACGCGCGCCCAGTCCTCGATTGCCGCTTCCTGGCCGGGCACGAGCTGTATCGCGACCTGATGGTACCCGGCGGCTTCGATCTGCTGCACGCGCGCCCGGATTTCGTCGGCCGTGCCGGTCAGCGACGAGCTGCGCAATGCTTCGCCCGTCAGGAACTGCGCCTCCTCGGGCCGCAGGTACATGAGATGACCGCTGTGCAAGGTGGCGTACCGGGCGTCCGCCGGTTGATAGCGCACATAGATTTCACGATAAGCGTCGAGCATGGGTTTGAGCGGCGGCGGCACCTCGGCCTTATCCCCCGCTTCGATCAGCGCGTGCCAGTAGACCGCCGGCCAGGGCCCGGCCTGCGCCCGTGCGCGCGGGGAATCATAGGCCTCACCGGGAGCGAGCACGCAGCCAAGATTCAAGCAGGTCGCGTACAGCGCGGCCGGACCGGTCCAGGCGTTGATGAAACCGTCCGCAATGTCGACGGTCAACTGGCGGCCCCTGGGTCCGAATGCCGACACGTGCACCGGGATCGCGTCCTCGGTGTTGACGAACGCGCGCGCCAGGTGCGGCGGGTGCATGAACCGCATCTTGTGCGGCGCCCCTTCAATTACCGTTTCGACCATCTCACCACGCCACAAGGCCCGCATGACGCGCGCGTACTCACGGATCTCGCGCAACGTGTGTGCCGGCAGGCCCATGGTGCGGCGTGCTGTGTTGCCGGAGCCGAGACCCGCGATCACGCGCCCCGGCGCGAGCGCATTCAGCGACGCCATTGCGTTCGCCGCCACCGCGGCCAGACGGTTCGAGGGCACCAGCACGCCCGCGCCAAGCTTGATGCGTGATGTTTTCAACGCGGCGGCCGTCATCGCGACCAGGATGTCGTGGCACAGGAGTTGGGTGTCGTAGAACCAGCAATGCGAAAAGCCGAGCGCCTCGGCGCGCGCGGCGAGGTCACCTGACGCCGCGGTTGGCGTCAACGCGATACCGTAATCCATAGGACCCCCCTCTCACTCGGGAACAGTTTACCGATCGCCGCCTTGCACGTGATGTCGTTCCAGCCGGTTGAATGCGGTCTGCATGACGTTGCAGGTCGCCGTGTCTCAGCCCAGAAGAGAAAAAGGGGACGGAGGGAATATCTTTTAATTCCTCCGTCCCCTTTTTTTCCTCAGCAAAGCGAGGCCTTGGCTCTCGGTAGTGGAGTTCTATCGCAGCCTGCGTAATGGTGAGATAGAGCCACTAAAGACCGAAATCGCGGAATTCACGGCCCGTGGTGTCGCATTGAAGGAAGGTGGTCACCGCGAAGTCGACGTCGTCATCCTCGCGACGGGCTGGGAGACGGACCACAGTT
>SHZM01000069.1 GCA_009692265.1 Gammaproteobacteria bacterium | reverse complement strand
TGCAATGAGTGACAATGCGGCTGCCGAGCACCTTAACAAGGCCCGGGAAATTCTTTTTAAATCTATTCCTAATCGACCGAAAGCAGCCGCCTAAGCCCAGACTCAACTTCAACCCTTCAGACTCATACCTCGATTGGAATGTACTGAAGTGGAAGGCCATGCTTCTGTCGTCGCTGCAAACGGCAAGTGCTGCAGCGGATTCGGCAGAAAAAAACGGTCTGGATAGCGCACCCCGACAAGGTAAAGACCGGTTGGTGGCGCGGTTACACCGGCTTTCGTGCGATCACGCATTAACAAGACCTCCTGTGCCCACTCAATCGGACGCTCGCCATGCCCGATTTCAAGCAGGACACCAACAATGTTGCGAACCATATGCTGCAAGAAAGCGTTCGCCTCCACGTCTACAAAAAGAAAATCGTGGTGTCGAGTAATGGACAGGTGACTAAGGTGACGGACCGGCGACTTCGCCTGACAACCTGCGGCACGAAAACTCGAGAAATCATGCTCACCAAGCAGTGTCTGCGCGGCGATTCTCATCGCATCCGTATTCAGCGATTCACAATCCCAGCTTACCTTGCTAGCCCAAAGCCCCGCGCGGGTAGGGCGGTTCAAAATAACGTATCGATAAATGCGCGCGGTTGCCGAAAAGCGTGCGTGGAAATCAGGTCCGACCTCGAGTGCCCACAACGTGCTAATCGCACGGGGAAGATTGGCGTTAGACCCTAAAACCCAAGAGCGCAAGGAGCGGAGCGCCGTCGTATCGAAATGAATCACTTGGGCGCACGCGTGGACTCCGGCATCGGTACGGCCGGCACATGACACCTGGATTGGATGTGCGGCAATTTGGGTGAGCGCGGCCTCGACGTGTTGTTGGACAGTGCTGACTTCGTGTTGAGTTTGCCACCCACAAAATTCAGTACCGTCGTACTCAAGTCCGAGTGCGATTCTCACACGAGTTAATGGTCTAAGCGATTAGACCGGTGTGGGCCACGAGGTTAGCGGTCGAGCGGCCCTACTAACCTCGGAAATTATTCTCGTCGGCTGCGTTACTCCATCGGCACGGGCTTGCCCAATGCTTTGTCGAGGAGACTTGCTGGTCAGGATAACGGGGCCAGTAATTTGCGCGCCTCGTCTTGTTGGGCGCTCGATCCATTAGCGATGACATCATTCAAGATTGAGCGCGCCCCTTCGTTATCGCCGAGTTCAATATACGCTTTCGCCAAATTGAGCTTAGTGTCGGTTTCATCGAGCGAGCCGTCATAATCACCGATGGACTCGCTCGGCATGGAGAGGCCGCTTTGGCTTATAGCGTTTGCCGTTGCGCGTAGTTCTTCGGGATCCAGCGCCAAGGTATCCAGGCCGGTTAGTGCGGTACCGTCATCAAGACCAAAATCGAGATCGATGCTGTCGGTGCCCGGCGAGTCCAGTCCAATATCGAGGAAGCCGTCGTCACTTTTGTCGTCCTCAAGATCAAGCCCAGCAAACGATTGCTCCATCGACCGTGTTAAATCCTCCAACGATTCGCCCAAGCCGCCAGTGCCGGCCCCAGAGCGCGCAGTGGCCGACTTCGGCAACTCCAACGTTTCGTCAATCGCCAGATTTTCAAAGTCAGTCGTATCTTGTAAAGCCAGATCGAATTCTATGTCTGCTTCTGAGTCGGTTTTTAGGTCAGCCGGTTCAGCAATGTCGAAATCCAGACCCGAACTTTCATCCGTGGTGTTCGTGAGGCCGACTTGCGTCGACGCGAGCATGCTGTCGCTGCCGGGACTCATCGACATCGTGCCCTCACCCGCCGCCGAAGTATCTCCGGTGATATCGACGAAGGTTTGCGGGCCAGCGGGATCTACTGGTGTGCCGTAATCTGCTCCCGGCGCGAACAGTGGCCTGCCCGGCGACATTTCAGTCCACATCGCGACCGCGTTTTCCCACAGCGGGCTGGTGTCACCCACTACTGCGAGTAGTTCCCGCGCCGCCTCCTCATAGGCTCGTTTATTGTTCGCAGAGTAATAAATTTCGAGCAGCCGAAGCTTGTACAGGTGTTCGCCCGGATACTTATTGATAACTTTTTTAACTAATTCTTCGGCTTGATCGAATCGCTCATAGGCGAGATAAACATTTACTTCCTCAAGCGGATCCTCCCCTGGCCGAGCAGTCGGCTGGTCGT
The DNA here is from genome assembly GCA_009692265.1 of Gammaproteobacteria bacterium. Lineage (GTDB taxonomy): Bacteria > Pseudomonadota > Gammaproteobacteria > CAIKBL01. The sequence goes on along the minus strand of SHZM01000069.1, from coordinate 15,636 downwards.
TCGTGGCCTCCATCGTACGCAGGAATTGTTCCTGGTCGGCGTGTGGAGTTGGATCGAACGCCGTTAAGTCTTCACGTGTCGCGGCGAGATCTTCACGGGTCACATCCGGCAACACGGTAGTCGCTGCGGCAGTAATCGTGGAGATCGGAGCTTTCGGAGTAGAGACGGTCGCCTTGTCGCGCTCACCAAGTAGCGCCCGGCCGATGCCGACCACGATCAGCACGAGCAGCGAAGCCACAATCCCGAGCAACGTCAAGGGGCCACCGGGCACTACGTTGCGTACATGTTCCGGGATCAAATTACTGACGGTTGCGAGAATCCCGCTCGGCGCTGGTTCTTCCAGCGCCGGCGGTAATTTTGGTTCAGGCGTGATTACCGGAGTTTCAGTAGCCGGTTTTGAAACGTCACTAACAGCCGGCACCTCCTCTGGTGCCTCGGCGATTGGCCTCTCAGCTACTGGTGGCTCGCTCTTTGGCATCTCAGTCGCCGGGGTTTCGGGTGTCGCCGAGTCGCCTAGCCGTGCTTGGAGCGCCGCGAGTTCTTCGTCCTTTACCTGAATCTGGCGTTGCAAGAGATCAATAATCTGATCGGCTTCGGAAACCTTGGCTTGGAGTTCAGTGTTCTCCTGTGCTTTTGCGTCTAAATCTTCTTTGATTAGGGTATCGTTGGCGGTCGTGTCCCCACCATCCGCGGTCTCGCCACCGGGCGTTTGTGCGGTGTCTTCTGCTTCTGGAGCGGCGAGCTCCAAACGCGCATCCACGTCAGCGTCGGTAGACTCGGATACCCCCGCCACAACGTCGCTCGAACCACCCAATGGCTCTTCGGCGACTTCAGCGGTTGCAGCCTGCCGATATTCTTCCCACAACTGATGTTGACGCCTTATTTCTGCTACAGCGTCCGACTGCGACAAACTGTTGATCTCATCGCTGGACGGCAGACGCATAACCGCGCCACGCAGCAGCAGGTTCACGTTAGCGCGGGAAAACGCGTCGGGATTCGAGCGTAACAACGCGAGCATCATCTGGTGCACAGAGACATTCGCATCTGGGCGGTGCTGCATCGCCAAGCTCCAGGCGGTGTCATTTGCGGTGACTGGTCCGAGTGTACCGTCACTCGCGGCCGCGGGTACCTGAGCTGCGGGTGCCGCGCCGGGAGCAGGTGCCGGCACCGATGTCGGGGGTGATGCTGCTGGCGCAGGCGCTACGCTGGTCGTGGCTGGCTGCCGGTTCCGGTCATAGAGGGGTGGATCCAGTAGGACGGTGTATTCGCGAATCAGGCGACCTTGGGCCCAGTTTAGTTCAAGGAGGAAATTCAGGAAGGGTTCGCGCACCGGGTCCTTAGTCGTAATCCGGATGTAATCCGCCCCCACTTCTGAAGACACCACTTCGAAGCGTAAATTAAGCAGGACCGCATCGCGTGCGACACCGGCGCGACTAAACTGCTCTTCATCGGCCAACTTAACCGTAAGCGCGTCAAAATCCTGAACGCTTGCGCTGACGACTTCAACGCGCGCCTCGAATGGTTCGTTGAGTGCGGATTTCGTTTTCAGCGTACCGAGACCAAGCCCGAACGCGACCGGGGTTAGCAGGGCCGACAGTACAACGGCAACGGCAACGGCTCTCTTCCGTGGCATGCTGCGCTTCCTTATTTCGAACGTCACAGTAGTAATTCTCATCGTAAGGCTTGCCCCCTGATTTTGGACTGCGGTATTCCCACTCAGGACCAACCGGGGTCCTAACATGAACCTGCGAACAAGCTTTATAAAATCGGGATAACTATAGCTTATAAATAGCTTTTTACCAATATTTCCGCAATCTGAATACTATTAAGCGCTGCCCCCTTACGAACATTGTCAGACACCACCCATAAATCAAGTCCACGTGGGTGGGAAATATCTTCGCGAATCCGACCAACAAACACTGCGTCATTATGAGCCGCGTCGGTTACCGCAGTCGGATACCCTCCATCCTGACACTCGTCGATGACGCGAACGCCGGGTGCCGCGGCTAACAGTTCGCGCGCTTGAGCGGCAGTGATTTTTGTGCGTGTTTCGAGATGGATCGCCTCAGAATGCCCGAAAAATACCGGCACTCGAACTGCCGTCGGATTCACCTGGATGTCGGGATCGCCCATGATTTTCCGGGTCTCCCAAACCATCTTCATTTCCTCTTTGGTGTATCCGTTGTCTTGAAAGACGTCAATCTGCGGCAAGCAATTGAACGCGATTTGCTTCGGATAGACCGCAGGTTCAATCGGTTGCGCATTAAGCAGGTTAGCAGTTTGCGCCGCCAGTTCCTGAATAGCTTCCTTGCCAGTACCGGAGACTGCTTGATAAGTGCAGACGTTTATCCTTTCGATACCAACTGCATCGTATATCGGCTTCAACGCAACGACCATCTGAATGGTAGAGCAATTCGGATTGGCGATAATGCCGCAGGCTCTATAGTGGGCGATATCGGCAGGATTTACTTCCGGCACCACTAACGGGATATCGTCGTCATAGCGGAATTGCGAGGTGTTATCGATGACGACGCAACCACTCGCTGCCGCTTTCGGCGCATAAATTTTTGAAACTGACGCACCGGGTGAGAACAGCGCTACGTGAACGCCCCTGAAATCGAAAGTTTCGAGCGCCTGGACCGACAAATGAGTCCCGTTGAACGGTAATCGATTGCCAGTCGAGCGCGCACTTGCGAGCGCATAGACTTTGTCGACGGGGAATCGTCGCTGCTCCAAGATGGACAGCATCGCTTCGCCGACCGCGCCTGTTGCGCCAACCACCGCAACGTTGAATTTCTTAGCCATACCTATCCTTTAATCCTAAAACGTACGTACACCTAGTTCAGTGCTTCGACCACACGACGACCCATCTCGCGGGTACCCAACAACTGTGTGCCGAGGCTCTGAATATCCGCGGTCCGGTAGCCTGCTTCCAACACCGAAGAAACTGCAGCTTCGACACGCACGGCGTGGCTTTCCTCATTTAACGAATGACGTAGCATCATCGCAACCGACAGAATCGTGGCTAACGGGTTCGCAATATCCTTGCCCGCGATGTCAGGAGCAGATCCGTGAATCGGTTCATACATCCCTTGGTTCTTGGCGTTCAGCGAAGCCGACGGCAACATGCCGATGGAGCCAGTGAGCATCGAGGCCAGGTCTGAAAGAATGTCGCCGAACATATTGGTTGTCACCATCACATCAAATTGTTTTGGCGCGCGCACCAATTGCATAGCGGCGTTGTCGACATACATATGGCTCAATGCGACATCCGCATATTCTCGCGATACTTCGGTCACGACATCGCGCCATAACTCGGTTGCCTCAAGTACATTGGCTTTATCAACCGAACACAATTTTCGCTGACGTTGGCGCGCGAGCTTAAAAGCGGCGTGCGCGATACGCCGAATTTCAGATTCCGTATACACCAATGTGTTACGGCCTTCCCGTTCTTGGTTGGCATTAATTTCGATCCCACGGGGTTGTCCAAAATAAATATCGCCCGTTAGTTCCCGCACGATCATCAAATCTAGACCCGAGACCACTTCTGGTTTCAACGTCGAGGCCTCTCTCAAGGCTGGATAAAGGATCGCCGGGCGGAGATTGCAGAAAAGATCCAGGCTCGCACGTAATCGCAGCAAGCCCCGTTCCGGTCGGCGCGCGCGCTCAATTTTGTCCCACTTCGGGCCACCGACTGCTCCTAGTAGAATCGCATCCGAGCGTTCAGCTAACGCGAGCGTTGCGGCAGGCAGAGGATCGCCGCTGGCATCGATGCCAGCGCCACCCATCGGTGCCGCTTCGGTCTCAATCGCAAGGCCGAAACGATCGCGCAGCGCCATTAAAACCGTGGTCGCCACCCCCACAATTTCCGGGCCTATTCCGTCGCCGGCCAGCAAAGCGACTTTGTGTGTCATCGAATCCGTCCGAACAGAAAAAAAGGGCGCAAAGGATACCGTAATCGTCCGCGGCCGACGATACCGATGCTCGTCGTGAATTGATTCACTATACTAGTGTCCTGCTGGATCCAGGCTGATTGCTCTGCGACACCTGGCGGGGACGGGACAGGACCTGCCCTGGCAAAGTACAACGAGCAACCTAGTATCCCGCGATGAAACCAAGTCAATGCCGGTACAGATGAGCGCAATGAATCGGGCATTGCAAATACGCAAATGAATCCTGGCTTTCGCCTACTTGAGCCCTATCCTTTCGAGCGATTAGCCGCATTGCGGCGCGATCTTCGAGAACCGGCGCACTTAAGTCCCATAAATCTTTCGATTGGCGAACCACAACATCCGACTCCGAGCCTAATCCACGATGCGCTGATCGCTGCGCTCGCGAGCACCGCGAAATATCCCGCGACAAAAGGTTCGGACGAATTACGCGCGGCAATTGCGCAATGGCTGGCCCGACGCTTCGGGATACCCGCGGATAGCGTGGATCCCTCACGCAATGTCTTGCCGGTCAATGGTACCCGTGAAGCCCTATTCGCAATCGTTCAGGCTGTGGTCAACCCTCTTGATACTGGCACGTTGGTCTTAATGCCGAACCCGTTCTACCAGATCTATGAAGGGGCAGCATTCCTCGCCGGCGCGACGCCCTATTACCTACCGTGTCCGGCGGAAAAAGGATTCCTGCCAGATCTGACCGCGATCTCCAACGCGGTCTGGGATCGCTGCGCGCTGTTGTATATCTGCTCTCCGTCAAATCCCGCCGGTACGGTCATGGATCTCCCTACGTTGCAATTCTTACTGGAACTTTCGGATCGCCATAACTTTGTCATTGTCGCGGACGAATGCTACTCCGAGCTTTATCGTGATGAAGCCGCGCCGCCGCCTGGCCTGCTGCAAGCAGCGTGGGCGGCCGGCAGAGTTGATTATCGGAACTGTTTAGCAATGCACAGCTTATCAAAGCGCTCAAACGCGCCGGGCTTGCGTTCAGGGTTCGTGGCTGGCGATCCAGCATTAATCGAGACCTTCCTGCGTTACCGGGCCTACCATGGCTCCGCGATGCCGAACTACGTACAGCAAGCAAGCATCGCGGCCTGGAGCGATGAAGCACACGTGCGCGAAAATCGGCGGCTCTACACCGAAAAATTCACCGCCGTGGCCACGATTCTCAACGACACCTTGGACATCACCGTTCCGGCCGGTGGTTTTTATTTATGGCCCGAAGTGCCACTCGACGATGTAACCCTTTGTCGAAAATTGATCGAGGACGCGAACGTAACAACCTTGCCTGGGCAGTTCCTCGCCCGAACCATTCAGGGACACAACCCTGGGTCGCAACGCCTTCGGATCGCGTTGGTCGCGGAACTCGCACAATGCGTTGAAGCGGCGCAGCGGATGCGGGCCGTGCTTAGAGCACTCTAAGTTGAATGTTTCGCGGAATGCGACGAAACCGCGATTGTTACTTAACAACCGCTGCCGTATCCAAGTAATAAACTCGAAGCATTCCATCCTCTGACCTTCAAGGAACTCCTATGACCTCACTAGCTACGATAATCAACGACGCCTTCGAACGGCGGGCCGAACTTACCCCGACCACCGGCGCGGCAAGCGAACGACAGGCGGTCGAAGAATGCCTTGCTCTATTGGAGTCCGGGGCTTTACGAGTCGCTGAAAAAATTAACGGCACCTGGCAGGTCAATGAATGGGCCAAAAAAGCGGTACTGCTGTCGTTTCGCCTGAACGATAATCTGGTGATCGCGGGCGGCCATACGCAATACTTTGATAAAGTTGGTCTGAAGTTTGATGGCTTTTCGGCCGATGATTTTCGCAAGATTGGTGCGCGGGTAGTGCCTCCCGCGACTGTGCGACGTGGAAGCTATATCGGGAGCGGCGTCGTGCTGATGCCGAGCTACGTCAATATCGGTGCGTACGTCGATGCGGGCACCATGGTCGATACTTGGGCCACGGTGGGGTCGTGCGCGCAAATCGGGAAAAACGTTCACCTCTCGGGCGGCGTCGGCATCGGTGGTGTGCTTGAACCGCTCCAAGCTTCACCCACGATCATTGAGGACAACTGTTTTATCGGCGCGCGTTCTGAAATCGTCGAAGGCGTGATCGTCGGCGAGGGCTCGGTGATTTCGATGGGCGTCTACCTTGGGCAGAGCACGAAAATTTACGACCGATCGAGCGGTCAGGTGACCTACGGTTATATACCGCCGGGGTCAGTCGTCGTAGCCGGCAATCTACCGGCGGCCGACGGCTCGCACAGCCTCTATTGCGCGGTTATCGTGAAAGAGGTCGACGCAAAAACTCGCGAGAAGGTTGGTATTAACGAGCTGCTACGGAACATTTAGAACCGCTCGCTACATTATTCGCGCCTGGGGTGTATCCCTAGGCGGCCTCAGGCTGCGCAAGATCGTGAGGTTTGATCACCGACAGCGTGTTGGACCGCGGCCGCCAAGGTTTGTACGACTTCGTCGACGAGTACCGAATCCAACCCTTCGACCATCACCCTGATCAGGGGCTCGGTTCCAGAGGGGCGCAGCAGGACACGACCACGAGTACCTAATCGCCGCTCGGCTTCTTCAACCGCCTGGATTACCGGGGCAAGCTTTAAGACATCTTGGCGTGAACTTATTCGTACGTTCACCAAGGTCTGGGGAATTTTAGTGATACCACCTTTGAGCATGGCCAGTGACTGGCCGGTGCGCGTCATCGCTTCCAATACCTGGAGTGCGGAGATTATGCCGTCACCGGTAGTCGTTAGATCCAGGCAGATTATATGCCCCGACGATTCCCCGCCCACGGACCATCCATTAGCGATCAGTTGTTCCATGATGTAGCGATCGCCGACTTGCGCGCGCTTAAGTTCCACACCGAGAGTTCGTAACGCGAGTTCAAGGCCGAGGTTACTCATCTGAGTCCCCACAACCGCACCGCGCAGCCGCCCAAGCTGTTGTCGGTGACGCGCGATGATGAAAGTTAATTCGTCACCATCAACGAGAACACCGTCCGCGTCGACCATGATTAAGCGGTCACCGTCACCGTCGAGTGCAATGCCGAGATCCGCGCCCTCCTCGACGACTCGGCGCTGCAGCTGTTCCGGCGCCGTCGCACCAACACCTTCATTTATATTGAAGCCATCGGGCTTATTACCAAAAGCGATCACAGTTGCGCCGAGCTCTTCGAGTACCGCGGGCGCGACGTGATAAGTCGCACCATGCGCACAGTCGACAACAACTTTCAGGCCGCGCAAATCGACGCCGATGCTGAGCGTGCTTTTGCAAAATTCGATATAGCGTCCGGCGGCGTCGGTGACACGATGCGCCTTGCCCAGTTCACGAGAGGTACCCGTTTCGAAAGGCTTATCGAGTTCAGCCTCAATCTCTGCTTCAACTTCATCAGGAAGTTTGTAGCCCTCGGCGGAAAAAAACTTGATCCCGTTATCATCGAAAGGATTATGCGACGCGCTAATGACGATACCGGCGTGGGCGTGGAATGTCCGTGTGAGATAGGCGATGCCCGGTGTCGGCATTGGGCCGAGTAGATGAATATCAACGCCCGCGGCCGACAGCCCAGCTTCCAGCGCGGACTCAAACATATAGCCGGAAACGCGTGTGTCTTTGCCGACCAAAACCTTTGGTTTCGTTCCTGCGCCATAACGTGCGAGCACACGCCCTGCCGCCCAACCGAGCTTCATCACAAAATCCGGTGTGATCGGAGGTTGGCCGACGCGACCTCGAATGCCATCGGTTCCAAAATATTTACGCGCTAATTTCACTCAGTAACCCCTGTTGCTTAAAGTCGACCCCGCACACAGTGTAGTCAACGGCGTGCAAACGCAGTCGCCTTTTAGTGTGCGCAGTTTCTCATTCAACAGAAATTAACGCGCACACTAGCGAGCATTTTTTGTGGCACCGCTTTTAGGGCCTCTGCTTGTTAGCTAGTGTTGGCTCGTTGCCGGTCCGCCGATCTTACCTTCGGCCTCGTTTCCGGAAGCTTTATTGGTAGACGCAGGCGGCACAGAATTTTGGTCTTCGTCGTTCCAATCCTCGGGCGGACGTGGTTCCCTACCTGCCATGATGTCGTCAATCTGCCCGCTATCCAAGGTTTCGTACTTGATCAAGGCATCCGCCATCAAATGCAACTTTCCGAGGTTAGTTTCGAGAATTCCCCGTGCCTTCGCGTAGTTGCGGTCGACGATCCTGCGAACCTCTTCATCGATCACATGCGCCGTACTATCCGACACCATCTTGTGCTGCGTAATCGAGTGTCCGAGAAATACTTCACCCTCGTCGTCACTGTAAGTCATCGGACCGAGGCGATCCGAGAGCCCCCAACGCGTCACCATGTTGCGCGCGATATCGGTCACGCGTTCGATATCATTCGAAGCACCGGTGGTAACCGAATCCTTGCCGAAGACAAGTTCTTCCGCTAGCCGTCCACCAAACAAGCTCGCAATCGAACTTTCCAGGCGCTCCTTGCTGTAACTTAACCGGTCCTCTTCGGGCAGGAACATGGTGACCCCGAGCGCACGACCGCGCGGGATAATTGTGACTTTGTAGACCGGATCGTGTGCCGGCACGTTACGCCCGACGATCGCATGGCCGGCTTCGTGATAGGCCGTCAAACGCTTCTCGGCTTCGCTCATGACCATGGAGCGTCGCTCGGCACCCATCATGATCTTATCTTTCGCTTTTTCGAATTCTTCCATATAGACGAGACGCTTGTTGAAACGCGCCGCGAATAGCGCCGCTTCATTCACCAGGTTCGCCAGATCTGCTCCCGAAAAACCCGGAGTGCCGCGCGCAAGAATGCTCGGTTTGACGTCATCGGCGATCGGTACCTTGCGCATGTGAACTTTCAGGATTTGCTCACGACCACGAACATCGGGCAATGGCACGACTACCTGGCGATCGAAGCGACCTGGTCGTAGCAAAGCCGGATCCAGCACGTCTGGGCGGTTGGTGGCGGCAATGACAATCACCCCATCGTTCCCCTCGAAGCCGTCCATTTCGACCAGTAACTGATTCAATGTCTGCTCCCGCTCATCGTGGCCGCCACCAAGACCAGCGCCACGGTGTCGGCCTACAGCGTCGATTTCATCGATGAAAATGATGCATGGCGCATGCTTCTTCGCCTGTTCAAACATGTCGCGCACTCGCGACGCACCAACACCGACAAACATTTCGACGAAATCCGAGCCCGAAATCGTAAAGAACGGAACTTTCGCTTCGCCGGCGATCGCCTTCGCCAGCAAAGTTTTGCCGGTGCCGGGCGAGCCAACCATCAGCACACCGCGCGGGATCTTGCCGCCGAGTTTTTGAAATTTGCCAGGATCACGCAAGAAGTCGACGAGCTCCTTTACTTCCTCTTTTGCTTCTTCCACGCCCGCGACTTCATTAAATGTGACTCGAACCTGGTCTTCGCTAAGCATGCGCGCGCGGCTCTTGCCGAACGACAATGCCCCACGGCCACCTGCTCCACCCCCTTGCATCTGGCGCATAAGATAGATCCAGACCGCGATCAAGAGCAGGAAGGGGAACCAGGAAATGAAGATCTGCATCAGAATGCCCTGACGATCCGGCGGCTGGGCTTCGATGCGAACTTTTTGCTCAAGCAATAACCCGATCAGGGCACCGTTATCGGATTCCGGGCTGTACGTGAACAACTTGGAGCCATCAAGCAATTCGATTTCAATCGCTGGGCCGTCGAGCGTCGCTTTCGCGACCTGCCCACTTTTGACTGACCCAATGAAATCCGAATAATCGAGCGGTCTCGACACCCCGCGGTTAGGGGTAAAGTTTTTAAACACCGCCATTAATACCAATGCGATGACCGCCCAAAGGGCGAGGTTGCGTGCCATGTTATCCATTTCCTCTCAAAGCCTAATGCGTCCGGTAGGTTCTCGCCTTGAATTTAACTCAGTAACTGCTCGATGAAGTAACTATAGCTGAAATCCGCTGGCGACTAGGTAGAACTCGCGTGATTGGGTTCTCGAAGCGCCTGGTTTGCGCCGTGCTATCTGTCGAAAATGCTGCTTAACCTCGCGAATGAACACCTCGGTATCGGCATGCTGGAACAATTTCATTACCAGTGTTCCGTCGCGCCGTAAAAATGTCGCCGTGATCTGCAGCGCCTGTCCCGCCAGCACCAAGGTCCGCGCCTCATCGACCGACCTGATACCCGTTAGATTGGGGGCCATGTCGCATAAAACAAGGTCTACTTGGCGCGCCTGCAATTCTGCGCGGATCTGATCGGTTGTCACCTGCTCCATGGCATCCCCCCGAATGAAGGTCACGCCAGTCAGGGCCTCCATGGGGAGCAAATCGACCGCGATTACTTTGCCGCTAGCCCCAACCAATGGTGCGACTACCTGACTCCAGCCACCCGGCGTCGCTCCCAAATCGAGAATGACCGAGCCAGCCCTGCACAGGCGGTCACTTTCAATCAGTTCGAGGAGTTTAAACGCGGCGCGTGAACGGTAGCCAGCCTGCTCCCGGCGCTTAACAAAGGGATCGTTGATTTGCTTTTTATACCAGCGTTTGCTGGACGCGCGTCCGGACATAATGGATTACTCGGCGGCGAAGCAATCAGTGTTTAGACGTAGTCAACCGAGAGGATCTCGTATTTAACCACTCCGCTTGGTACTTGAACACGCGCTTCGTCGCCAGCCTGTTTTCCAATCAGGCCACGAGCGACTGGGGAATTGACCGACACGAGGCCTGCTTTTATATCAGCTTCGTCCTCACCGACGATTCGATACGTCGCTTCTTCATTGTTGCTCACATTGAGCAGTTTTACAGTCGCACCGAATACTACTCTCCCGTGCGCGTTAACTTTAGTCACGTCGATAATTTCGGCGTTTGCCAGCTTCGATTCGATATCGAGGATGCGTCCTTCGGCAAAACTCTGCTGCTCACGCGCCGCGTGATATTCGGCGTTTTCCTTGAGATCCCCCAACGCGCGAGCTTCCGCAATCGCAGTCGTAATGCGTGGTCGATCGACCGTTTTTAGCCGGTGCAGCTCTTCGCGCAGGCGTTGGGCACCTAGCGCGGTCATCGGCGATTTAGTACTCATACCAGAAAATCCTCGTGCAACAATTGCAAACGGCGGACCACTTCATCTTGTGGCGCTGACAGTGCCATGACTGCCGCGGTCGCCCCTGCCATGGTCGTAGTGTAGGCAATCTTATGCTGCAAGGCACTGCGCCGAATCATAAACGAATCGGCGATCGCGAGTTCACCTTCGGTAGTATTGATAATGAAATCGATCGCGCCGTTCTTAATGATGTCTACGACATGCGGCTGGCCTTCGAGAACCTTATTTACGACCTGGCACGCAATTCCGGCCTCGCTCAGGACTTTTGCGGTCCCGCGAGTCGCGAGGATTCTAAATCCTGCCGCCACTAACCCCGCAGCCAATGCCGCCGCCTGTGGTTTATCTCGCTCACGGACACTGATAAACGCAGTCCCGAGGCTCGGCAAGGTCATTCCCACTGCCTGCTGAGCTTTCGCAAACGCCTCGCCGAACGTGGCCCCGATCCCCATTACTTCACCCGTTGATTTCATTTCGGGGCCTAGTAGCGGATCGACACCAGGAAACTTGACGAACGGGAAGACGGCTTCCTTGACCGAGAAGTAGCTTGGTCGCCGCATCCGCGGCGAGCCCTGGGCTCTAAGCGACTCGCCTATCATGCACAGAGCAGCCATCTTCGCTAACGGCAGGCCGGTGGCTTTAGACACGAACGGCACTGTCCGGGAGGCACGCGGGTTGACCTCCAACACATAGATTTTATCGTCCTGCAGCGCAAACTGAGTATTCATTAAACCGATCACATTCAAACCATGCGCCATGACTTTAACCTGTCGATGGAGTTCGATTTGGATCTCAGCCGACAGGGTATGCGGCGGCAGCGCGCAGGCCGAATCTCCCGAATGGATCCCGGCCTGTTCGATATGTTCCATCACCCCGCCGATCAACACATCCGAGCCATCGCAGAGCGCATCGACGTCTACTTCAATAGCGTGATCCAGGAAATGATCCAACAACACCGGCGAATCGTTCGACACCGCCACCGCATGCCGCATGTACTGGGTCAATTGGGTCTCGTTGTAAACGATTTCCATTGCCCGACCACCCAGCACATAGGACGGTCGGACCACCAAGGGATAACCAATTTCAGCGGCCGCGCGCAACGCGGCCTCGGGCGATCGCGCGGTTCGGTTCGGCGGTTGCAACAGGCCGATCCCGCTGAGGAACTGCTGGAAGCGCTCGCGGTCTTCAGCTAGATCGATCGAATCCGGCGAGGTCCCAATGATCGGCACTCCCGCGGCAGCCAGGGCTTTTGATAACTTCAACGGCGTTTGCCCGCCGAATTGGACAATCACCCCGAAGGGCTGCTCGATTTCGACGATTTCCAGGACGTCTTCCAAGGTCAGCGGTTCGAAATACAGGCGATCCGAAGTATCGTAGTCGGTCGAGACTGTTTCGGGATTACAGTTGATCATGATCGATTCAAGGCCCGCGTCGCGAATCGCATAAGAAGCCTGAACGCAGCAGTAATCAAACTCGATGCCCTGTCCGATCCGATTCGGACCGCCGCCGAGCACTATGACTTTCTTGCGCTGCGACGGACGCGCTTCGCACTCCTCTTCGTACGTCGAGTACATATAGGCGGTGGTGGCGTCGAATTCTGCGGCACACGAATCAACCCGTTTATAGACCGGGCGAATGCCGAAGCGATGACGTAGCGCGCGCACTTCGTCTTCGCGCACCTGCATGAGGATCGCGAGTCGCGCATCAGCGAAGCCCTTGCGCTTTAGCCGTCGCAAATTCGCGGCATCAAGCGCCGCCAACGCCGTATCGCGCACCATGGTTTCCTCGGCTACGAGATCAGCGATCTGGACGAGGAACCAGCGATCGATCTTGGTCAGGTCAAAAACCTCGTCGGTACTCATGCCTAGCCGGAACGCGTCCGCGACATACCAGATGCGTTCCGAACCAGCCTGACTAAGTTCTCGAGTCAATTTCCCAAGTTCATAGTTTCCTTCTGGCTTGAACTTCTCGTCCAAGCCCGCGGCTCCCGTTTCGAGGCCGCGAAGGGCTTTCTGGAAAGATTCCTGAAACGTGCGTCCGATCGCCATCACTTCGCCGACCGATTTCATTTGAGTTGTCAGGCGATCCTGGGCTTGGGGAAATTTTTCGAACGTAAAACGCGGAATCTTCGTTACTACATAGTCGATCGTAGGTTCAAACGACGCCGGGGTTGCGCCGCCGGTTATATCGTTCGCGAGTTCATCCAAGGTGTAACCGATGGCTAACTTGGCTGCGATCTTGGCGATCGGGAACCCGGTCGCCTTGGAGGCAAGCGCGGAGGAGCGCGATACCCGCGGGTTCATTTCGATGACGATCATGCGTCCGTCGTCCGGGTTGACCGCGAATTGCACATTGGAACCGCCGGTTTCTACACCGATTTCGCGCAACACCGCGATCGATGCATCGCGCATGATCTGGTATTCCTTGTCGGTCAAGGTTTGCGCGGGTGCGACGGTAATCGAGTCTCCGGTGTGGATCCCCATCGGATCGAGGTTTTCGATCGAACACACGATGATGCAATTGTCCTTGCGATCGCGCACGACCTCCATTTCAAACTCTTTCCACCCCAGCACCGATTCTTCGATCAACACTTCGTGGGTCGGCGATGCGTCCAGACCGCGGGTTACGATTTCGGCGAACTCCTCGCGGTTGTACGCGATGCCGCCGCCCGTTCCGCCCATCGTGAACGAGGGTCGAATCACGATGGGAAAGCCGAGCTTGCCTTGAAAACGCTCAGCCTCTTCCAGACTGCGCGCGACAAATGACTCTGGGGTCGATAAACCAATCCGACTCATCGCCTGGCGGAATTTTTCGCGATCCTCGGCCATGTCGATTGCGCGTTCAGAGGCCCCAATCAACTGGACATTGTATTTTGCGAGCACCCCTTCACGCGCCAAGTCGAGCGCACAGTTGAGCGCCGTTTGTCCGCCCATTGTCGGTAGCAACGCGTCGGGCCGTTCGGTTTCGATGATTTTCGCTACCGTCTGCCAGCGCACCGGCTCAATGTACGTGGCGTCCGCGGTGCCCGGGTCAGTCATGATCGTCGCGGGGTTCGAATTCACCAGAATGATTCGATAGCCTTCCTGCCGCAGCGCGCGGCATGCCTGGGTTCCAGAGTAATCGAATTCACAGGCTTGGCCGATCACAATAGGGCCCGCGCCGATGATTAGAATGCTGTTGATGTCGGTGCGTTTAGGCATGGCGCTCTCAGACCGCTCGACGACGCATTAGATCAATGAACTGCTCGAACAACGGCTTTACATCGTGGGGCCCGGGACTCGCTTCTGGATGGCCTTGAAAACTGAAGGCCGCCGCCCGCGTGAGCGCAATACCCTGCAAAGTGCGATCGAACAGCGAACGATGTGTCGGAATTAGCGCCTCTGGTAGAGTCGCTTCGTCGATCGCAAAGCCGTGATTTTGACTCGTGATCAGTACCTGACCGGTGCGCAGATCCTGCACTGGGTGGTTCGCGCCATGGTGCCCGAACTTCATCTTCACGGTCTTGGCGCCGCACGCGAGACCGAGCAATTGATGCCCGAGACAAATGCCGAACACCGGGATACCCGTCTGCAAGATCTCGCGGATCGCGGTGATTGCGTAGTCGCAGGGTTCGGGATCTCCGGGGCCATTCGATAGGAATACGCCGTCTGGTGTACTCGCGAGCACCTCGTTTGCAGGCGTTTTCGCTGGAAAAACCTCGACTTCACAGCCGTGGTCGACCAGGCAACGGAGAATATTGCGCTTGATTCCGTAATCGTAGGCTGCGACTCGCCATTGCGGCGCGCTCGCGGCGAGTTTGAAATCATTCTCGGCAAGCTGCCAACTGCCGGTGCGCCAGGTATAACGCTGCTTCGTCGTCACTTCCTGGGCTAGGTCCGCACCCTGTAATCCCTCGAAGCTACGCGCCGTGGCAATCGCCATGTCCGGATCTGGTGCGGGATTCGCGATGATGCAGCCGCTTTGTGCTCCACCTTCGCGCAAGATTCGCGTGAGTTTACGCGTGTCGATGTCGGCAATCGCGACGATACCCTCGGCTTCCAAATACTGGTTCAAACCGCGGGACGCTCGCCAATTACTAACGGCCAAGGAACTATCGCGCACGATCAGGCCCGCTGCAAACACGCGGTTCGATTCACAATCGCGATCGTTAGTCCCGACATTGCCGATATGGGGATAAGTCAACGTAACAAGCTGTTTGCAGTAGGAGGGATCGGTGAGAATCTCCTGGTAGCCGGTGAGTGCGGTGTTGAAAACTACTTCACCGACAGTCACGCCCTGCGCGCCGATCGCCGAGCCGCGAAAAATCGTCCCATCCACTAACGCTAGGATTGCTGGTGTCATGACAAAGGTAATCAATCGTGCGATGGGCAACTAAGCCGAGGCTCGGTCACCTACTGTAAGTCGCGGGCATTGTACTGGACACACTGCGCCCAAGATAGGCTAAGCCTTGTCCAATGGGGTATGAGTCTGAAGGGGTAGCTGGGTTCGGTCATGATGCGAGGCATGGTGATCGATATGAACGACAAACAATTAGTGACGCCGGCCCAGTTGCAGGCGTTTTTGAATGGCACGGTGGCGGTGGATTTCGCGG
>SHZM01000068.1 GCA_009692265.1 Gammaproteobacteria bacterium | reverse complement strand
CGAATTTCGCATTATTAGCGGACACGACAATCGACTAATTAGCTGTCCGAATTTGATTAATTTTGCAGTGAGAAATCATGTCGAATTTATTAATTCAAAAATTAGCTTTTTTAATCAAATTCGGACCGGTTTTCGACCCGACCTGGGTCCGCGACCTTCGCGAGCGACCTCGGCAAGTCGTTGTCTCAAATACAGTTTGTAGGCTTGTACGGTGAAATGGGGTAGGTGATACATACCCCACGCCGATGCGGCGACCGTGCTTGAGCGACTCGAAGCACCTCGTATCGAAACCCAGCGCTGGGCGGCAGCCCTTTACACCTACCTCGGACGGGATCATGAAGCACGTCTCGCCACCGAGCGCTACCTCGAAGCCTATCCAGCATTCGATCTCGAACAGCATCTATCGCGCATTCCGTTCGCCCAGGTGGCAGATCTAGCACACCACGGTGACGGGTTGCGCCGCGCGGGGTTCGGGATTACAAGATCTAAGCGCGATTAGTTGGCGGTGCCGCCTGGGGCACCGCCGGGAGTTGGATCGCGGTGCTGGCGCGGCGCTTGGTTAGCTCGTTACAACGCTGATATCGCAGAGTACCGGATCGGTTGCGATCGCGATTTCGTTGTCGATTTGCGTGCCGCAGCCGGGACAGCAGAATTGTCGGAAGTTCACCGTATCATCGATGAAGATCGAGGGATCACCGATCAACGGGTTCGACGCCGAGACCGGCAGATCCTCGCGGATACACGCGTCCTTGTAATTGGCATGGCTCGCGCCCAGCTCAGTCGAACATTTTGCGCAGGCCCAGAACGAACCCTCCTCGTCGCGTTTGACGTGCAAGCCACCTGTGATTTCGCACAGCAGGGTGCCTGAGCGTTGACGCGCGGGCTTCCGGTGCCGCTGCACGCGCGCGCGACGCAGCGCTTCACGGTGTGACGCGGTCGCCGCGGCATCGATTTTTCGATTGGGTAACACCACCGCGCCGTACATCGACAGCGCCGCGGCTTCCGTGATTGCGAAATCCTCGAGATCCTGTTCGATATCACCCGGTTCGCGATCCAGCGGATCGCCGAAACCGCCGCCGCCAGTCCAGCGCACCGCATAGACGTCGGCTTTGTGCTGCACGAAATTTTCCTGCCGCAATTGAAGCTGCTCAAACGTCCCACGAACCTCGGAGGCGTCTTCGATCATGTGTGAGGCGCCGTTACGTTCAAGAATGTCGCTGTCGCGAACGAAAGTGTAGCGATTAGTCGTCGATGGATAACCGCCCATCATGCCGGTCGAAGTGGGGGTTGCGTTGCCCGAGGATAGAGTGTCCTGGGTTACAAACTCGGTGTTATGCGGGATGAAACAACTTTCCGCCGAGAGCCCGCCGCGATATTGGCCCGCGCCGCCCGAGTCTGGGACTTCTTTGCGATAGAGGAACAAGATCGGAAAGTTCTGCTCGGTGTGTTCGATATTCGGCAACTGGCAAATGGGCGTGCGCGATTGACCGCCGGTGTTAATTCCATCGGCATGCGCAAAGGCACCGATTGCGCCACCGATTGGATCGATTAATAGGTACCCATAACGTTCGCCCCATTGATCAATGCCACGGAACAAGGTTGCCGGCCATTGGCTGGTGCCGCCGATGCACATGATGTCTCGGCGCATCTCGGCATCCGGGTAGATCATTTTTGACAGGACGTTGTAGGCCGGATACAGCGAGATCTCCATCGATTGAATTGGCGCGGTAGAGACCGAAGCCGGAAAGTTCGCGCAGTTCAACGTCCCGGGAGTCGGATCAAATTCAACATGCCGCAACGCGCCGCCGACCGCGAAGTACTGATCCCAGCACAGTAGCTCGGTGACAGCGACCATGATGGCACCGCGCCAGCCGGAGTAAGTCGCGTTCATCGCGCCTTCTTGTCCGGCCGAGCCATCGTTGGTAAAGACGAGCTTATTGCCGTGCTTGCGCAGTTGGATCTGGACTCGATGCGTACGTCGATCCCCAGGACGGCAAGCTTCGATATAGGTCCGGTCCTGCCACAAACCATCCGGGAGACGCGCCATCTTGTCGAGATAGGCGCGCTCGGAATTATCGATGATTTGTTTCATCACACCTTTGACAGTCGCGGCGCCATAGCGGCGGATCAGTTCAAGGACGCGATCGCGGGCAGTGGAGTTGCCGGCCATTTGTGCGCGAAAGTCGAGCGCGACTAGCTGAGGCTTGCGCGAAGCGCGGAGGTAAACCGCTTCGATATCCCGCCGGATTTCACCGCCTTCGATAATCTTGATCGGCGGCAGCATGATGCCTTCGTCGTAAACCGATTCGGCGCTGGGACAGAAGCTGCCCGGCGTGATCCCGCCGATGTCGTATTGGTGCAGGCAATTAGTCACCCAACAGAATAATTCGCCCTCCCAGAACACCGGGCACAACAACATGACATCCTGTTGGTGGGCCGCGCCGACCCATGGATCGTTGGCGAGGAACATATCGCCTTCCCTGATCCCCGGGTTGTCGCTGCGGAATTCCAAGGTCCATTTGACTTGGGTGTCGGTAACCCCGGACATGTATTGCATATACGGCCCGAAGTACACGAACTCGGCGTCTTCGGTCAGCAGCGATGGGTTGAGATCGAGCGCGTACATCGCGACGGGTGAGCCGGACAGGCGCTGAATCGTGGCACCATGCTCTTCGTTGATCTGCCACAAATTGTGACGAATCACTTCGTAGGTCACAGGGTCGATATCGCGGTCCCAGGTGCGGTGTAATTTCAGTGTCGGCGAAATCCGAAGTTCCTTTGGCGGCACATACGGATGATTGACGCCGTCGAAGTCGATGTCGGTTATTTCACTGATGCGTGGCATGGCAGTTCTCCTAGGGCGCGTTACGACCCCTCTCGCCCTCGCAGGTGAGAGGAGTCGAGAGTTAGTTGATCCCGGTCTCAATCACGAAGTTTCGGTATCTATCCATGCTAACCCGCTGTTCGGGATGCACGACGATCGAAGTCGTCGTCGTTTCGATTACACATGGTCCGGCCAGCGTATTTCCCGGGAGTAGTCGATAACCATCGTAGATTGGGGTTGCTTGCAGGCGCTTCCACTCCGCCCAATAGATTTCCCGTGTGCCGGTACGTGCGGCAGGATCGATCGTTTCAGACAAGATCGCGGTGGCCTGTAACTGTGGTTTGCGCGAAGTCGCGCTCGCGCGCACGCGGAAGGTGACACATTCCAAGCGTGCCCCTGGCAGCGACGCACCACGCCCGTAGAGTTGTTCGTAGCGCTTTACGAAGGCCGCGCGCAGGCCTTCGAGATCGGCGGTGTTGAGTTGCCCACTACTAAGCTCGACTTCGACTTCGTTGATTTGTCCCCGATGGCGCATATCGACCGAATAACGAAAGCGTTGACGCTCATGCGCGATGCCATCTTCCGCCAATTCGGCGCGACCTTTGGCCTCGAGTTCCGCGAACAGCGCGTTCATACGAGTCACTTCAAACGGTGACGACATGATTCGCACTTGTTCGTTGACGTGCAAGGTATCGGCGGAGGCGGCGCCAAACGCACACCAGGTCGAAGCCGTATCTCCTTGCGGCACAATCACGCGCTTGATGCCAGCTTCGCGCGCGGTCACCGCCATATGGACCGGACCGGCACCGCCGAACGCGAAGAGCACAAAATCGCGCGGATCCAGCCCTTTTTGAATCGTCGCCTTGCGCACGAGATCGGCCATTTGGAATTCAGCGATCTGCGCCACCCCGCTCGCGAGCTCGTACAGGGTCATGCCAAGTTGCTCGGCGAGGACCTGCAAGCCGGCGGCCGCTCCCGCGCGATCTAGCTGCATCGTGCCGCCGGCAAAGTTTTCGGGATCGAGGTAGCCGAGCACCACGTCGGCATCGGTGGTGGTCGGAACCGTGCCGCCCTTGCCATAGCAGATCGGGCCCGGCGTCGCGCCGGCGCTTTGCGGGCCAACCCGCAGGGTTTGCGTGGTCTTGTCGATCCAAACCTTGCTGCCGCCACCCGTGCCCATGGTCTGCACATCAACCTTCGGTAAAAAGTATTCGTACTGGTGCACCAGACTCTTGTAGGACACCACCGCTTTCGCATCGTGAATCACCCCGACATCGAACGACGTTCCGCCCATGTCGGTGGTGATGATATTCGGTTCGCCCATCACTTCGCCGAGGTAGAGTGAGCCCGTCACCCCCGAGACCGGTCCTGAATCCAGGGTCAGCAACGGTGCATCGCTCGCTTTGCGGACGGAGATCGTGCCGCCCGCGCACTGGGTAATTTGCAGCGGAGGTTGATAACCCAATTGCTTTAGCTTTGAATCGAGGCTGCGTAAGTACCCCACGGTCAATGGCCCGATGTAGGCATTCAACGCGACCGCCGTGGTGCGTTCGTATTCACCCCATTTCGGCGCCAACTCGTAGGAGCACGTGACGTAGAGGTGAGGTGCAAGCTCGGCGACGAGTTCTTTTACGCGAAGTTCGTGTTTGGGTTCCAGGAAGGACCACAGGAAGCAGATGGCGAACGCCTCCACCCCCTCGGCCAACAGCGCCTTAATCGCGGTGCGCGCCTCGTCTTCATTGAGTTCAACAACGACTCTGCCAAAACAGTCGACCCGCTCCGAGACTCCGCGGATCAGGCGTTTTGGGATAATCGGTTCGGGTTTGCTGCTCTCGGGAATGTGTACGATGAGTTTGATGTCCTGCCCGGAGAGGCCCCGTGAGCCGCGCATGATGTGGATCACATCGTTGTGACCGCGAGTAGTAAGTAGTCCTACCTTGGCACCACGGCGCTGGATGATGGCGTTGGTACCGGCGGTGGTGCCATGGTTCAGCATCGTGATAGCGCCAAGCAGGGTTTCTAAGTCTAGTCCGACGCGTTCACCGGCACAGCGCAGGGCATCGAGCACCCCGTCGGCAAAGTTCTTCGGTGTCGAGGGCGCTTTCGAGATCGTAAGCTTGCCGTGTTCATCGATCAGCACACAATCGGTGAATGTGCCGCCGATATCGAGTCCGCAGAGAAAGGAAGCCATGTTGCCGATGTCCTTGAGCAATTAGAGGTTGGTCCCGCCGGGGGCGCTAGGATTAAACGAACGCTTGAATAAGGTCAACCCCGCGCGCCGACCAAGGTTCCGACTCTCGCCGAGTACCAATGTTTTAGGATGGTCGCTGGAAATAAATGCAACACTGCATCCGAGTTCCCGATAGTTCGGTAGACTACCGACCACAGCGACGTATTACGACCGATGCAGCAGAATAAACCGACTGAAAGTGACGGTGTACTTAAGGCGTTAGGCCAACGACTGCTGCTGGTTCGAGATCTGTCCGATCCGCACCGCCAACAGATCCTGGCCGCCGCGGAACTCCAAAGTCATCGCGCGGGTGCCCTGTTCTGCGCGGATAAACGCGACCACGAATGGGTCCACTATTTAGTGGCGGGGGCGGTGATAGCGACGGGCAGCGATCGCAGCGTTCGCGAACAAGAAGGAAGTCCGACCGGTGCACTGGATGTCTTTCACGGGCTGGGGCGGATCAACCTCAATGTCCGCGCTAAAACCGATGTCACCGAACTGCGAATTCCGACCACAGTCCTGAGTCGTTTCGTCAATGTCACGCAAGCTATTTCCGCGGTCTCCTTGCCGGATGTCGTGGAATTGGGGTTGACCGAAGGCGGCGACGGACTCGAATTGGCGTTGAGCATCGGGGTGTTATCGAGCTTGCCGGCGCATGATATTCAGCGGCTGCTGCAACGTGTGGTTGAAATGCCGGTGCGCGCGGGCGAGATAATTATCGAACAGGATCAACGCGCCGATTGTTGTTATATCGTCAAAGCAGGCGTGGCCGAAGTGGATGTTGAACGGCATGGCGGCACGCAGGCCAGGGTTGCCTTCAAGGGTCCTGGTGATTTCTTCGGCGAGGAAGCGCTGCTGCTGCGTGGGCCGCGTCGGGCCACGGTCCGGATGCGCAGCGATGGTGCCTTGTTGCGCATTACCGAGGACGATTTCTGGAAATTGATCGCACCGAGTTATCTCCGCGAAGTGACGCGCGCGCAGGCAGATGAAATGGTTTCGGCCGGTGCCGTCTGGCTGGACATGCGCGAACCGGCGGAATTTCAACATGGCTCGCTACCAGCAGCGATAAATCTTCCCGAAGGCATTCTGCGGTTACGTTGTACCAGTCTTGATCCGCGTCAGCGTTATGTCGTGTGCAGCCGCAACCCCCGTCAAAGTGTGCTGGGCAATTTTCTACTGTCCGCGGCGGGCTTGCACGCGTCCTACCTGGTCGACGCGATCGGCGCGCTTGAAGCGACGAGCCGGTTGCCGTACGCGCATGAGATTGAACAGGGTCCGGACACCGAGCCACTACCCGCCTCACTCCAACTCGATAACGATGATCCTGCCGTAACGGCAGAGACTCTACCCGGCACGTCCACCGCGGATATCTCCGCCGACGACATGCTTGCCATTGGCGTGGAAGACATTCGCGCGGCGGAACGTCTGCGCTATCAGCGCCGCTTGCGCAAGGTTGCGGCACATTTAATCGCTGAAGGCGATGCGCGGGTGCGCGCCGCGGTGCAGGAAGTCGAAATGAGTTATCTAACCGAACTCGAAAACAAACATCGACAGGTACTCGACCTGAAACGCACAGTGGCGCTTCAACATCGCGAACTCTCGCGCATCCGAAAAGCGGCGGCGGCTGTAAACGATGAGATTCCACACACTGAGCAATAAGCCGCTGCGGATCCCAGGAACCGCATGCGCGAAACGTCAAGGCTGAGGCGTCAGCCGAGGAGGGCGAATGACCGATTTCACACCGTCCGGGGTGATCACTGTGACGACGGATTTCGGTCACCGTGGACCATTCGTCGGCACCATGAAAGGCGTGATGATCACACGCTTTCCAAATGCTCGGATCATCGATCTGACCCACGAAGTCTACGTCCATTGGCCGGCCGAAGCCGGCTTTTGGCTTGAGCGCTCGTTTCAGTATTTTCCCAGCGGAACCGTTCATCTCGCGGTGGTCGATCCGGGAGTCGGGACTGAGCGGAGTGCACTCATCGTGGTTGGCGCGGGCCATGTTTTCGTGGCGCCGGATAATGGCCTGCTCGCCGATGTGATCGAGCAGACGGGCGGGACCGCTATCAGCGTCGACGCGACGTGCCTGGCCGGCCTCGGGATCGAACATCTCAGCGCAACTTTTCACGGCCGCGATCTGTTCGCGCCCTTGGCGGCGGAAATAGCTAGCGGCCGCGTTGCGCCGTGGGCCTTAGGCCGCGTGACGCATGACTACATCCCGTCCTTGATTGAACCGCCAGAGCGACGCGGCAAGGAACTACACGGCATCGTGATCACCAGCGATCATTTCGGCAATTTAATTACCAATATTAGTCGCGCCGACCTCGCGAAATTCAAACGCCCGATGGTGCGCGCGGCCGGTCACGAGATCGCGTTCTATCGCACCTACGGCGACGTACAGCCCGGCACGGTGATTGCGCTCATCAATTCGTTCGAGGTGCTTGAAATTGCCTGTGCCGAGAAGAATGCCGCGACGATGCTGGGGCTCGGTCGCGGCGGGCCGGTGTCGGTACTTGAGACCTATGGGAATGACTGACGTGCGAGCGATCTATCACGGACGGCACCCGGCGCTTTTTACCGACACAATGCGCGAACGCTAACCAGGGGGTGCCGCTGACCGGCAAGTATCGGCCGCCGCGTTTCGAGTCAGGCGGCAATAGGCTGTAACACGGCGACGCCAAGCGGTTCATCCTCAGCTGTTGTAGTCAATGGCATGCGACTTGCCCGAGTAGGGCATTTTGGAGCTCGCCTGAGTAATGCAAATAGGCCCACCAACCCTCGCAAGCACGCCTCGCGCGCCGGACGCGACCACTTCCCCGCCACGCGGACTATCGCTACTTGGTGATGATGGCCTGTCGTTTCGGGATGTTCTGGATCTGGTGAATCCACTGCACCACATTCCGATTCTTGGCAACCTCTATCGCAAGCTCACTGGCGACATCATCGATCCGCCAATACAAGTTGCGGGTGGGGCGTTGTTCGGGGGGCCGCTTGGCGCGGTGCTGGCGTTGGGAAGCACGTTGATAGAGCGTGGACGCGCCGCGGCTGCCGCGCCGGTGCTAAACGAAGATTCATCCAGTACCTTGACCGAGGTTGCTCGCAACCAGACTTATCGGGGCGGGTGGATGGTGACTGCGGCAATGACCGGACAGTTGCCCCAGTTCGCACCACCGCGATTGCCAGCGATCGAACCGGCACCAAAAAATCTGACCAACGTCGCCGAAGCGATTACTCCAGAAGTAAGGCGAGGAGGCTGGATGGTGGCCCAGGCGTATGCGCTGAGCGATCCGGGGCACCTATCAGTTGGTGCCGTAGCGAGGCGGATTGATGATGAGGCTTGAGTCTTAGTGGGCTCGGTTGTCAACAGTGGACGTCATTAACTTTAAGCAGCAGCGAGTAGCGCGCAATACCTACATCAATTGCTCGACTTACCGAAAACATGGGAGACGGAACTGATGGCAGAACAACTCGATCGATACGTCGGCCGGTTGGGGTTCGACGTCATCCGTGTCGGTTGATTTATGACATTGTCGTCTGAACAAGTATGTCCTCGATACGTCGGCTTTTCTCTCACACTTTAGAAAGAAACCGATTGGCAAATTGTCGAGAATCGTACGGCCGAACACGCCGTGGCGATGAGCGTCGTTAACGTCTCGAAGGTCATTGCCAAAGCGATCGATCTGGGTTTGCCGATCGAGTTGCTTCTTGCGACGGTAGACGTGGAACTAATCGATTTCAACGGTGTGTTCGCATTGCAGACGCCGTTGCTCCACCCATTAACCCGTCATCGTGGACTTTTGCGAGGGCGATCGCGCCTGCTTGACCCTCGCCGAATTCCGAGATGCTGTCGCAGTCACCGCCGACAAACCATGGCTTGAACTCAATATCGGCGTGCGCATTGAGTGCGTCCGTTGACACCCGATGGGGAAGAACGGCTATGTACCACGCGGCGCGTACCCGTCCGAATGCGGTGCTTGACCGCGTCTTTCGGAATGAATCAGATCTTCCCCAAGAAATCGAATTTCGCAACCGGCACACCGTTGTGCCGCAGCAAGTTATACGCAGTCGTAACGTGAAAATAAAAGTTCGGCACGGCCCAGTGCAGCAAGAATGTCTTGCCCGTGAAATTAAACGCGCCGACTGGGGTTTTGATTTCGATTGCACGCGTGGCGGCGTCGGCAAATTGCTCGGGTTTCAACGTGCCTAGGAAATCCAGCGCCTTTTTAATGCGTGCTTGCAATTCATCGTGGGTGACTTCGGTATCGTCCCATTTCGGTACTTCGACCCCGGCCAGGCGGGCGGCCGCACCTTTTGCGAAATCAGTGGCAAGCTGAATCTGTCGGGAACAGGTAAACATATCGGGATACAGACGGGCGTTCAGTATCGCGCTTAGCTCGTACTTGTTCGTTTCGGCGTGCTGCTGAGCTTTTTCAAGCATCGCAGCGAGGTTTTGTAGCGTGTGGCGAAAACCAACCACGACTTGGTCGTAGATTGAACTGTTCATCAGGGTTCCTTAGGGTTTGACAAAGTTCAAGGGCTGCCAGTGTGTACGACATCAGATGGGCTACACTGCGGCGACATTCGTCCACCGTGAGGTTCCGATGCTTAAAACCCCCTTGTGTCATCAGTTAGGGATTGAATACCCGATATTTTCAGTCGGGATGGGGATCAACATGGCCGGACCTGAACTCGTCGCGGCGGTCAGCGAGGCCGGCGGCTGCGGGGTGCTCGGTAGTGGCGGTTTGCCGGCACCGATCATGCGCGAGCAGATCCGCGCCTTACGCGCCCTCACGCATAAGCCGTTCGGCGTTAACATCATCATGCCGATGATGCAGGACGGCCAAGTCGAAGTCGCGATTGAAGAAAAGGTGCCGTTCATCGTGTTTTTTTGGGGCGATCCGGCGCCCTACATCGCCGCCGCACATGCCGCCGGCGTTAAGGTGTTCCTGCAAGTAGGCTCGGTTGAAGAGGGGATCGCTGCGGCGGCGTTAGGTGTGGACGCGATCATCGCGCAAGGGATCGAAGCGGGCGGCCACGTCAAAAGCAAAACCTCGCTTTCAACCATCGTTCCGGCGTTGGCCGAGAAGCTCAGACCATTGCCAGTGATTGCCTCTGGTGGAATCGCGAATGGTCGTGGGATTGCGGCGGCGCTGAGTCTAGGTGCTCAAGGTGTTTCATTGGGCACGCGATTTCTTGCTACAACCGAGGCCCGGGTAGTGGAAGAATACAAACGAATGATTGTCGCCGCGCGCGCGGAAGACACTGTGTACACCTCGCTGTTTAATTTAGGCTGGGACAATGCCGAGCATCGAGTCTTGCGTAATCGCGACTACAACGAATGGGAAGCCGCGGGCTCGGCACCACCAGGGCAACGACCCGGTGAAGGCACCGTGATTGGCACACTCGAGATGTTCGGCACCACCGTCGAAATCCCGAAATATTCGGTGACTCCACCCCTGATCGGTTATCGCGGCGATCTGCAACAGGCCGCGCTCTACGCGGGCGAATCGGTGCGGTTAATCGACGATATAAAACCCGCCGGGACGGTCGTGCGCGATTTGGTCCGTGAAACCGAAGTAGTATTGGCCGAACTTAGCGCTTAAGGGTACCTCTAAAAATTGTCTTTTTCCCGATTGCGGCGATTCGCGACACGAGTCACTCGCAAGGAAAGGCTTCGAGAAACGCGTTACCCACCACCATCGCGGCCTCCAGATCTTCTTCTTCCGGATGGGCCGCAAAATAGCGGAGGATCAACCCGCGTAACTGCTCCGAACTAAGGCCACGCGGGACGCAGAACAGCGATTTCCCCATTTTCCACGCGGGTGCCGCGGTATCGGCGTCGGCCACGCCGACGATGTAGCCGAGGCAGGTGTTGATCTCCTCGGGTCGGTCCGAGGTACACCGGGCAAGCAGTTCGTTGCCATCGAGGAAATTGGCGAAGCTCGGTGTCGCAAGGCCAAGGCTGACCATGAGCGCGAGCATATGTTTCATGACGGCATATTCCTAAGGTCGCGAAAATTAGGTGCAGTGGTCACCGCAGTCTCGCGCCGCCCCAAGGTTTGGTCAAATGGGGAAGGACGGAAATATTCCACTCGCGGCGCTGACCATTAACCTCATACTCCGCGTCGGGCCGCACAAACTCAGTCGGTTCGGCGCAGTTGTTATACCATTAGCGCCCCTTGTCTCTGAAACCATGGCCTGTGAATAGCCCCCAGTTTCCGCTTCCGTCTCATGTTGTCTGAATTTTCGACTCTTAGCTGGATCTTAAGTCTCTGCGCGCTCGCCTGTGTGCTGAGCTTGGCCGCCGGCGCGGGTTATCTGCTGTTGCCGTCGCAGTGGCGCAGCCGAACGTTGTCGTACCTCATCAGCTTCGCCACCGGAACACTCTTGGGTGTGTCGTTCCTCGAACTGCTGCCACATGCCATCGAGCTCCAACCGGCCGCCGGGGTGGAAGGCGTGATGGGTACGGTGCTGGCCGGCATTTTAGTGTTTTTTGTGCTGGAAAAAGCGTTGATCTGGCGCCATGCCCATCACGGCGGCGGCGATCACGGGCATCAGCATGCGCACCCGAGCACACGTAATGCCGGCGCGCTGATCATGGTTGGCGATACCTTTCACAATTTCTTGGACGGTGTGTTGTTAACCGCAGTGTTTGTCAGTGACGTCGAGCTTGGGGTGATAACCGGCCTGGCAATGATCGCGCATGAGATCCCACAAGAACTTGGCGACTTCGCGATAATGATTGAAAGCGGTTTCTCGCGATTGATGACGTTTACGCTCAACGCCGTTTCAAGTCTCGCGATGCTAGCCGGTGCCCTGCTGGCCTGGTGGGCGATTGCGACGATCCAAACCTATCTCGCCTATGTCCTGGCTTTCACGAGCGCCAGCTTTATCTACATCGCGGTCGCCGATTTGATTCCTGCCCTGCATCGCGGGGTGCGCATCAAGGAATCACTTTGGCAGCTGGTGTTGATCGAGAGCGGAATTCTGCTCGTCGCCGCGTTTCATCACGCATAAACGCAAGCGCGTGGTGTATTGCGCGAACTACGGCAAGCGCGATTTCGGCCCTTTGGCGTAGAGTTCCCATACTGGCTTCTTCTGCGGCACGAGTGAGACGTTCGCCGCTTCACGCAACTTGTCCTTTTTGCTCTTACGCCGGCCTTTTATACCACCCGTGGCGACTTCCGCGGCGGTGAGCGCAGGCATATCTGGCGGCTCGAAACCCGCGATTCGCTCGCGCGGTAGCAGCAGACCGTGACGTTTTTCGATCAATGCGAAATGCGCTTCGCTATGCGCGCTGACGAAGCTCACCGCGATCCCTGTGGCGCCACTGCGCCCGGTACGACCGATACGATGCAGGTAATCGACAGCCGAGCGCGGTAAATCGTAGTTCACTACCGCCGGTAGCTGCGCAATATCGATGCCGCGAGCGGTGATATCGGTGGTCACCAGGACCTGCAACCTTGCGCCCTTGAAATCAGCCAGGGTCGTGGTACGGGCGCCCTGGCTCAGGTCGCCGTGAAAGGGTGCTGCGTTGATGCCGTGGCGGCGGAGTTTCGCGGCAACGTGCTCGGTCGCGTATTTCGTCGCGACGAACACCAGTACTTGCTCCCAGCCATGGGTTTCCACCAGATGACGTAGTAGCTGCGTGCGCTGAGCCGGCCCCACTGAAATTGCGCGCTGAACGAGCACGGCGTCGGTGGTCACGGACGGGCCTATCTCAACGTGAATCGGGTCGCGTAATAGTCGTTCGGCCAGCAGCTTTACGGATTCCGGAAAGGTCGCCGAAAACAGCAAGGTCTGATGGCGCGCGGGCAACAACGCCAACACCCGCGAAAGCTCGTCGTCGAAGCCTAAATCGAGGAGCTTGTCAGCTTCATCAAGCACGCAGGTGGAGACTGCGCTGAGTCGCAGCGCGTTGTGCGCAATGACATCTAAAAGCCGGCCCGGGGTTGACACAATAATCTCCGCGCCGCCACGCAATGCCATCAATTGAGGATTAATCGATACCCCGCCGAACAGCGCGGCGATTTTGATTGGATCTGGAAAATACTTTGCGTAGTCGCTGAAAGACACGGCGATCTGCAGCGCGAGTTCGCGGGTTGGGGCAAGTACAAGTACCGTGCTCCGGCGTGGTTCTGCGCGCGAATGCTCCAATAGACGTTGCAGCAACGGCAAGGCATATGCCGCCGTTTTGCCGGACCCGGGTTGCGCGCACGCCTGGACATCGGCTCCGGAAAGAATCACCGGGATCGCCGCTACTTGAATTGGCGTCGGCGCGACGTACTCGCGAGCAGTCACCGCTTGCAGCAGTGGCTGGGAAAGTCCGAGCGACGAGAATGGCACGGGATTGCGAGGTCCTTCAGCCACCGAGAATCCGAATTCGAAACGAGCGACCCTTGATTTTCCCTTCCCGTAATCGCTGCACTGCGCGGTCGTGCCATTCACGCGCGATCGCGACATATGTGCGTGTCGGAAACACATCGATCTTGCCCACAGCCTCGTTGGGTATCTTGGCGTCACCGGTAAGCGCACCAAGCAGATCGCCAGGGCGCAGTTTGTCCTGCCGACCCGCATCGACAATCACGGTCCGGAACGGCGCGTGCCATGAATCCCCGGGAGTTGGCGGTACGGTGTGCCAGCGCAAGGGCTTGCCTTGCTGATCCGCGATAAGTTCAATACGCATCGCTTCCGCGGCAGAGCACAGGCTTAACGCCACGCCACGGGCCCCGGCGCGGCCGGTGCGGCCGATTCGATGCATATGGGTATCGGCATCGGTGGCGATGTCGAAATTGATCACCATCGGTAATTCCTTGATATCCAGTCCGCGCGCTGCGACATCCGAGGCGATCAACACGTTGCAACTGTGATTGGCGAAGCACACCAAACGTTCTTCACGCTCGCGTTGATCGAGATCGCCGTGAAGGGATAGTGCTGAGATGCCCCGCTGAGAAAGCGCGTCGGTAACCTCACCTACGCCGTCGCGGGTATTGCAGAACACGAGCGCGGCCTCGGGGCGGTACGACAGGAGTAGGGCAGCCAGCGCGGCGGGCTTGTGCTCGGCCGACGCTTCAAAAAATGTCTGTTCGATTGGGACATCTTGCGCGGCGTTTGCGACAGCGAACTCCAGCGGAGTGCGTTGAAACTGACGGCTGAAAGCGCGAATTGGTGCAGGTATCGTCACCGCAAACAACAGGGTCTGACGCTGCGGTGGCGTACGGTCGATGATCTCCCGAATATCGTCGACGAAGCCCATTTCGAGCATGCGATCGGCTTCGTCGAGGACGAGAATGCGCACGGCCGTAAGCGGTAAGGCGTCTTTTTTTAATACATCCAGAATGCGCCCCGGCGTGCCGACCACGATATGCGGCGCATGCGCGAGCGAATTCAGATGCACACGGACCGGCACGCCGCCGCATAGGGTCAACACTTTCACGTTGGGAATGAAGGCCGCCAGACGGCGAATTTCGCGGCTGATTTGATCGGCAAGTTCGCGGGTAGGGCAAAGCACGAGGCCTTGCAAACTCACCGCCGACGGATCGAGCGCCGATAACAACGCCAATGCGAAGGCGGCGGTCTTCCCACTCCCTGTCTTTGCCTGCGCAATCACATCACGGCCCAGGAGGATGGCCGGCAGGCTCTCAGCTTGCACCGGCGTCATCTCCAGGTACTCGATTTCGGCTAATGCGCGCTGGAGTGGTTCACTTAGCTGTAGCGCTGAAAATTGTTTCATCCAGCATGATCGCACTTTTGGGTGAGCAAGCGAGAATAGGCTACTTCGATAGTTATTGATTCTGGCTCATGCTTCATGCACCGGCACGCTCGCGGAGGATCCCGTGCCGTGGATCACCCGTCGCAGATACAGCACGAACGGCACCAGTAACGCGAAGCTCCACGTGATCGCAAGGTAGATATCCACAAAAGCCAGCATTTGCGCTTGTCGCACGAGCTCGCCGCCCAGGCGGCCGAGCGCCGCTTGAGTTGGCCAGTCGAGCTGCTGCAGATCGAGCCATCGTTCAAAGTTTGGGTTGTATTGGGTGACATGGCTGCCCAATACATTCCAATGGACCTGCTCCTGGCGGACGAAAAATGTACTTGCGAGCGCGACGCCGAACGCGCCGCCCAAGGTGCGAGTCACGCTGTAAAGGCCGGCCGCCTCATCGGCGCGCTCGCGCGGAATATTGTCGAAGGCGACGACGGAGATTTGGCCGAAAATGCAGGCCATGCCCACTCCTTGCAAGATACCGGGCCAGGTGAGTCCCCACATATCGGTCTCCAGCGAAAACCGCGACATTTCGAAACAAGCCACCGTCGTAAAACACAGTCCGAACAGAATCAGCTTGCGCGGATCAACCCGGTGCGCGAGAAATGACCCGATCAACAACATGCACACCGCGCTCACCAAACCGCGCGGTAGAAACACCAAGCCTGCGATATCGGCGGGGTAACCCAGCAGACTTTGCGAGAGTAACGGCATCAGAATAATGGTGCCGAACATCGACATACAGTAGCTCGCGATGAGAATGCAACCGAGACTGAAATTACGATCGCGAAACAGCCGCAGATCAACGATGTGGTTGTCGATCGATAATCCGCGCACGACAAACGCGATCCCGGCAGCCAACGACAATGCGCTTAAACATTGAATCAGGCGTGATTCAAACCACTCGCGGTAATGTCCCATGTCGAGCACCGCCTGTAAGCAACCGAGCGCCAGCGACAGCAACAGCAAGCCCTTCCAATCGGTTGAGAGTTGATGGCGATGCGGTGTGTCCTTGACTTCACCCCATACCAACAGGAGCCCGATTAGGCCCAGCGGTAGATTCACATAGAACACCCAACGCCACACATAGTGCTCGGTGATGTATCCGCCCAGGACCGGGCCGAGCAAGGGTGCGACCATGATCGCGACACCCCAGATCCCCATCGCCTTGGCGCGCTGTTCGCGCGGAAACGCATCGAATAACACGGTCTGCGAAAGTGGAATGAGTACCGCGCCGAAGGCGCCTTGAAACAGCCGAAACACCACCATCGCGCTGAGATTCCACGCAGCACCGCACAGCACTGAGGTGACCAGAAACCCCACCACCGCCACGAGTAACACACCGCGGCGACCAAAGCGGCCGGTCAGAAACCCGGTCAACGGCATCACCACCGCAGTCGAGATCATGTAAGACGTAATCACCCACGTGATTTGATCTGGCGTGGCGCCGAACGTCCCGATCATGTGTGGCAGGGACACGTTGACGACCGTCACATCCAGCACTTCGAGCAGCGCGAGCAGCATCACCGCGATCACCACCGCCCAGTTGGGTCGCGGCGGCACCGCGTGCGCCTGCGCACTCGGGGATTTCAAGGCGGCAGTTCGGTATCGACGGTCACTGTCGCACTCGCGCCCATCCGCAGTGGTGGATACCGCTTGAGTTCCGCGGATGAGACGCGAACTCGCACCGGGAACCGTTGGGTGACCTTGACCCAGTTGCCGGTCGCATTCTCGGGCGGTAACAACGAGAACGCTGCACCGGATCCAGCACTGATGCTCTCCACCCAACCCTGCAAAATAATGCCCGGATACATGTCGAGTTCGACTTTCGCGGGGTGTCCTGGGCGCATCCGCTCGAGATCGGTTTCGCGAAAATTCGCCTCCACCCACCAACTGCCGTCTTCGACCAGCGCGAACTGTGGTCGCGCGGCACGGACCATGGCGCCTTCGCGCAGATGCAGGTCGGTGACCCAGCCAGTGGCGGGCGCGAAGATTTTCGCAAAGGATAATTCGAGCTCGGCCCGTGCGAGGATCGCGGCTGCGGCGCGTAGGGCCGCATTGCGCGTACTTCCCTGGCCTAATGCTTCGCGGGCGCGATCGAGTTCGGCGCGTGCTGAATCGACTGCCGCGCGTGCCGCGGCTTCGGTGGCGGTTGCGTCGTCCAGCGCCGCGCTGGCGATTAACTTCCGCTGTGCCAGCGAACGGACGCGAGACAAGGTTCGTTGTGCGTTGTCGGCGGCCACCTGGTGTTCGCGCAAGTTGGCGCTGGCCGCGCGCACATCAGCGCCCTCGGCACCAGTGTCTTGCGCGGCGATATCCAGTTGGGCACGCGCCGCATCGACCATCGTTTGATAAGTGGCTGTGCCGAGTTCGAAGAGCAGATCACCGCGTTTCACGTAGACGTTCTCGGTCACATGGAGTTTCTTTACTGGGGCGGTGATGCGGGATGCGATCTGGACAACATGCGCGTGTACATAAGAGTCGTCGGTCGTGGGACGCAGGGTGCGATGGTGCCAGTAGGCGACGAGCGCAAGCGCGTTGCCGGTCAATAGCAGAGTGACCACGAGGGGGCGTAGCAATTTCACCAGTAAGACCTGAATTCAAGCACGAGGACCGTGCCTGTATGTTACACCGAACGAAGCCTGTATCGGGCAGAGAGGATCTGCGGCGACTAGGGTGCGCAGGATTAACCTAGAAACGGCAGTTGAACGTGCGTGCAGTGTGTTCCATTGGGTGCAGGGCAAGGCGCGATGAGGAGGAATAGCCAGCACATCCTCCGAGTTGCAACGCCGTCATGCGCGCAAGGGGACGCGCTGCGCGCACCGTAGCGAACTCACCCAAAAGGTGACACCCATTTGAACGGTAAAATTAGTCTTGTTCACGGACTCACTCATGCTCGACAGCGGTCAACTGCCGTTTCTAGGATTACGGGTCGCTAACGACGCTCGCCCGTGCAGAGCCGGGATTTGGCTACTCATCGGCTTCAAACAAAGTCTCCAAATCCTTGAGCGCTTGGTGCCATGTGGCGATCAACGCCGCTTCGTCGTCGTAAACCAGGTGCTACTCTTGCAGAATCGACTCATCGCGCTCGCGAAAACGCTCGCGCCGCTCCATCGCCACCGTGCGCGGCACGCCGAGCGCCTCCATGACAAGCTGTTCCAGCGTGAGGCTGGAGTGAAATGTCTCGCGGGTAACTTCGACACCCAGGTCCATCAGCCGGAAGGCGTGCTGGCGGTTGCGGGCCCAGTACATTCCAATCGAGGTATGAGTCCGAAGGGTTGAAGTTGAGTCTGGGCTTAGGCAGCTGCTTTCGGTCGATTAGGAATAGATTTAAAAAGAATTTCCCGGGCCTTGTTAAGGTGCTCGGCAGCCGCATTGTCACTCATTGCAAAGGCTTTCGCATTGAGTTGCTCGAAGATGACCCCAGG
>SHZM01000067.1 GCA_009692265.1 Gammaproteobacteria bacterium | reverse complement strand
GAACAATAAAATCCGTGTGTTGCAGCGTCGCGCCTACGGACTGCGTGACGAAGAATACCTTCGATTGAAGACCCTCACCTGCATGTTGCCTAAGCTTTGACCGAAAAATGATCAAGTTTTACCCACACTAAGTCCGGAAGACCCAAAAAACGTCGACGTGTCGGAGGCCGGTGGTTGTGCCATTGAGATACACGTAATGACGACGCCTACAAGGCAGATGAACGTTCTCGGTAAAGTCATGCGGTGAGGTTGAGGTTAAGCGTGAATTCGATGAGACAGCCAAAGGCGGAGCGGGTTCCTGGTAATTAAGGTGACTAACGGCGATCTCGGAATTGCCGCGTCGCGTGTTCACGTATGCTTGATTTTCGAGGCTAGTCGGACCATCGTTAGGGTCCGCTGCGATTATGCTAGGAGAATGCCAGTATGCCCGGCCTGAAAACCAAACAATCGATGCCATCGCCCGAAGTCGCACTCAAAGGACGGATGACCGCGATGCCG
The DNA here is from genome assembly GCA_009692265.1 of Gammaproteobacteria bacterium. Taxonomy (GTDB): domain Bacteria; phylum Pseudomonadota; class Gammaproteobacteria; genus CAIKBL01. Next base: position 18,286 of record SHZM01000067.1, on the reverse strand, counting down.
GTTCCCGATCGACATTTCGTGCTCGGTTCTCCGTTAGCGCCGCCTTTTCCGGCGCACTGCGCGCTAGCGCTGTTCGGGCTTGGCTGTTTTTGGGGAGCAGAGCGCAAGTATTGGCAATTGTCGGGTGTCTACAGCACCTCCGTTGGCTACGTTGCCGGGTTGACCCCAAACCCAACCTATGAAGAAGTGTGCTCTGGACTTACGGGCCACAATGAAGTCGTGCGCGTGGTTTTTGCTCCGGGACAAATCCAATTCAGCGAATTATTGAAGGTGTTCTGGGAAGCGCACAATCCAACGCAAGGCATGCGACAAGGCAATGATGTTGGGACTCAGTACCGCTCAGCCGTCTACGTTTACGATGATGCGCAAATGGCCACTGCAATCGACTCACGAGATGGCTTCCAACGGGTGCTCAAAGCAGCCGGCTACGGCGCAATCACTACCGAAGTGATGGTCGCGCCGAAATACTATTATGCCGAAGCCTATCATCAACAGTATTTGGCAAAGAATCCCGGCGGTTATTGCGGGTTAGGCGGGACTGGCGTGACTTGTGGCTAAACGAGCAACGGCCACGGAGTTCAATTCGCGGTAACGCTAGTCGATTAGGTCATTTCACCTGCCATCTAAGGCCGAAGACGCGGTTCCGTTACGCTGAAGAAAAGCGCCCCGAAGGGCGCTAAAGTTTTTGCGGAGGGAGGGAGAAACCAGCCGACGTGCTTTCACACAGTTCTGCTAGTTGAATGACTTGCTGCAAGGCACAGACCAACGTGGAGGGTTCCGCCGGCGAGCTTCGTCGTGGTGTGATTCAAGTCATGATTACGACCCGCGAATGTGCGTCTGATCGCGCTGTTGCCGCTTTGGGGGTGGCGCTAAGTTTAGTTCCTATGCGCTCAATTCATCATTCGGAATGGTCGGCGTGAAGCTAATGGGCCTAAAGTGCCGTTGTACGGCACTTCCCGCTACTGGAGTAATACTTTGTAACCGACGCGTCGCCGAATAGAGTTGGACCAAACGGGTTCTGCTTGTTAACGTGAGCCCAGTCGCTCAAATGTATTTATTTAATTTCCGTGGGGATATCGAATCAATGAACAGTCGGCTTCGTTTCGGAATTTTTCTTGCGCCGTTTCATGCGCCGGGCCAGAACCCGACACTGGCGCTCCAGCGTGATTTGGAATTAATTCAGCACCTCGATCGCCTAGGCTACGATGAGGCCTGGATCGGTGAACACCATTCGGCCGGCATGGAAATCATCGCGTCACCAGAAATTTTTATTGCGGCCGCCGCCGAGCGGACTCGCCGCATTAAACTCGGCACCGGGGTCATTAGCGTCGGCTACCATCATCCACTGTGGATCGCGCAGCGCCTGGTACTGCTCGATCACCTAACGCAGGGACGAATAATGTTTGGTGCCGGACCCGGCTCTCTGCCGACCGATGCCGCAATGATTGGTATTCCGCAAGCAGAGACTCGCGAGTTACTGGAGCAGGGATTTGACCTGGTCATGCAGCTGCTGACGAGCGAAGAACCGGTTAACTTCAAAAACCATCGCTGGGAGCTGCGCGATGCGCACCTGCATTTGCGGCCGTACTCAAATCCTTTATTTGACATCGCGGTTGCTGCGGTCGCTTCGCCGTCAGGACCGCGCTTAGCGGGCAAGCACGGCGTAGGTCTGCTGTCACTGGGGGCGACTCAGACGGCGGGCTTTGACTCGCTCGGATTACATTGGAATGTAATGGAAGAACAGGCCGCGCATTACGGTGTACGCGCGGATCGCGAAAAGTGGCGACTGGTTGGCATGGTGCATTGTGCTGAAACCAAGGCACAGGCTTACAAAGAAGTCGAATACGGGATTGAACACTGGTTCAACTACTTCAAAACTGTAGCTGGTTTGCCGCACATGAGTGTCAGCGGCAATAGCATTGGAGAGATGATTGAGTTCATCACTGCCTCCGGCATGGGCGCGATCGGCACGCCCCAGGATTGTCACGACCAAATAGAACGCCTGCTCACCCAATCGAACGGCGGATTCGGTGCCTTCCTGATGTTGGCGCATGATTGGGCGAATACCGAAGCAACGAAGCGGAGCTACGAATTGATCGCGCGTGAGGTGATGCCGATTTTCCAAGGACAGTCGGCAAGTACCATCAATGCGCAAACGCGCGCACGCGCTCTGCGCGGGGATTTGGTGGAGCAACAACGCCTCGCATTGGAGGCGATGAATGCGAAGCATGAAGCAGAACGTGCCACGCGACGGGCAAAAGCGTGAGGATTGGGGGGAGTTTATTAGCGGAATTGTTCGCTTCTACAACGCTTTAAATGAGTCTGCAGTTCAAGGATTCGGAGCGTAGCCTTTCGGCTGCGCTTCGCAGTGTTCGAGATTCGATCCAGGGTGAATACATCACCCTAGGCCAGTTATTGGAACTCGTCGGCGAGCAAGGCTTATTACTGTTCGTGATGCTCCTTATGGTGCCGTTCCTGTTGCCAGTATCCATCCCGGGAGTCAGCACCCTCTTCAGTACGGTCGTGATTTTCGTTGGCCTAGGGGTGGTGTTGAATCGCATCCCGTGGTTCCCGGTGCGTTTACTAGAGAGCAAGATCACCACTGCGAGTCTCTTGCCGGCGCTCGACAAGGGAGACGCACTTATGCAACGGATCGACCGCATCATTCAACCGCGCTTCCTTGCGTTAAGTCAGAGCGCCGCGAGTAATCGCCTACACGGTGTCATGCTGATTGTCGCCGGCGTGTTACTCCTATTTCCACTCGGTTTCGTCCCGTTTTCGAATACCTTTCCAGGACTTGCCGTGCTGTTGTTAGCGGCGGGGATTGCGCAGCGGGATGGGATCTTCATTGTGCTCGGATACGCGATGATCGTCGTGACCATTGTCTATTTCTCAGTTCTCGCTTTGGCAGCCACCGCGGTTGGGGAGAACCTCATAAACCTCGGAGCGATCCAAGCCCTGATCAATTAACCCAGAAACGGCAGTTGAAAAGCGTGCGGGGTGTGTTCGGTGGTGTGCAGGGCAGGGCGCGATGAGGAGGAATAGCGAGCACATGCTCCGAGTTGCAACGCCGCCATGCGCGCTAGCGGACACCCTCCGTACGGCGTAGCGACCCGCCCCGCCCATAACGTGAAGCCAACTTAAAGCATAATCGTTAGGCTCGCTAACTACTTAGTAACCATGTTTAGCGGTCAACTGCCCTTGCTAGGTTCAACTAGCGGGTTGCTACGCGCTGCGTAAACGCCACGCGCGGGTGAACAGAATGGCGATGAACGGCAAGCCAAGGGTCAAGAGGCTGACGAGGATCAGGAGCGGGCCCAGGTCTGAGTAATCCGCCGGCACGATGATCGCGCCAGTCGGATCTTTGAGTTCACGAGTTACTACGTAGACTTGGTTGAGATACTTGGTTTCGAGTTGGGACGCGGACAGCGCGAGATTGGTGAACGACGCCATGACGGCAAAAAAGGTGGCCTTCAAGTGCGCCGGCGCTGAATTCGCGATCCACGCCAGGAGCGGTACCATCGAGATTTGACCCAACGGAGATTCCAGTGCGGTATCGACGAGCGCAATGAAGCGCGCATCGACGATGCCGCCGGTGAGTCCGGCGGTCCACTCGTGCAGACCGTAGAACAAACCAAGAATGGGCAGGCCGAGCACAAACCCGGCCACGGTGAGGAAGCCAACGATGTAGGCGATGGAGCGCTCTGCCATTAGTCGGCGAAACGCAAAGAGTCCAACCAAGGTCAAGACGCTCGCGATCAGGGACAGGCGGGCAAGAAATGCCTGGTCAAAGTCTAGCGAATCGATCATCCACCACGTTGAGCCAGCACCGGGTCCTGGTATCGCGCGAAACACGAAAATAATAATCGCGGTCCCCAGCAGGGTACGCCGCGACTCTTCGCTCAGTTCGCGGAGTAGACGCCACATCAGGATCGCGATCACGCCAAACGAACCCGCAAAAATAAGTTCTTGCCCGTAGGTCAGGGGCGATAATCCGACGGAGATGGTGATGATCACAAAAATCGAGCTGCCGCCTAAAATCCACCAATTCGGAGCAACAGGTTCAACTCGGGAAGTGAGAGTCTCTTGCGCGGCGGCGGCGCTAAGCCCGGTTGCGACTAGGCGTCGAATTCGGCGACGCTTCAGAATCGCAGCCAAGCAGATGCCGCCGAGCGAGATTAGCGGGATGCTCAGTGCAAGCTGATAAATCTGGATATAGACTGCACGGGTCGCTGCGAGATCCGCTCGATCAACGCCCTCGAACAGCACGACGTTCACGAGCGAGACGAGGATTCCACCACTGATGATCGCCATGCGGCCCAATGTCTGCATCGTTGTATTCTGCAAGCGACGTTGTTCGGCAGGAATTGGCGCGCCGTCGCGATCGACTCTCGGTACCGCTTCAACCGTCATTGCATCCGCGACCGTGTCCTGCATCATGTAGCCGATCGGTGCCAGGAGGGCGGCGAGTACGTACCAGTGTTCGGCGGAGAGCCAAACCGCCATGCGCTCCGCGGCACAGAGTAGGCCGAGCATAATCAGAAGGCTGCTAGTAATTAATGCCGCACCGAGCACGACAAACCAAGCTTTATAACGCCACAGTAAGTCGATTAAATGGCCCATGGGTATCTTTAACGCCCACGGGATCCCCGCCCAAAATCCGATCGCCGCTAAAAACGCCGCGCTCAGTCCTAGTGATTCTTTAACGAAAAACGTGCCGACGATGCCCGTTAACCCGGAAATGCCTGCGGCAATGTAGACCATCAGCGGAGGCAGAAAATCGACTTTCAGTTCCCTACCCAGACAAAACAGGTGGCGGTCACACCAAAGCTGGAAGCGATGGTGCAGGGCTATCGGTGGCATAGTGATGAATCCGGGAGTGGGATGACTTCACCGATTATAATGGCGTCGCTCCACCCGGAATGCGAGAGGCCTGAACCACGTGCACTATTACTTGCTGACACTGGCAATACTTTGCGAAGTAATCGCGACTTCAGCGCTGAAAGCCGCCGATGGGTTCAAAAGTGTCGGCCCGTCCCTATTGGTGATCTTTGGCTACGCCGCCGCGTTTTACTTTTTGAGCGTGACCTTGCGCACGATCCCAGTCGGCATTGCGTACGCGATTTGGTCCGGCGTAGGGCAGGTACTGGTCATGCTCATTGCCTGGATTCTTTATCGCCAGAGTCTCGATCTCGCGGCATTCGCGGGCATCGGCCTGATCCTGGGTGGGGTGTTGGTATTGACCTTGGTCTCGAAGTCCATGCCGCATTAGCGCTTGCCGAGGCCTGAGTTTCATACTACAAATCGAATTCATTCAGCGACTCGTTAGAAGGAGATCCCGATGTCCGATTATGAAATTTATGAAATTCCCGCCTTTACACTGCAGTCCGGCGTCACTCTAGATCTCAAGCTTGCGTATAAGACATATGGGAAATTGACACGCGGCCGGGACAACGTAATCGTGATGCCAACTTACTATGGTGGTCGCCATACCGAAAACGAAGTGATGATTGCGACGGGTCGCGCGATTGATACTTCAAAGTATTTTGTCGTCATGCCCAATATGTTCGGTAATGGCTATTCGTCGTCGCCGGATAACACACCGGCCCCTTACGGGCGCGGTGCTTTTCCGATGGTGAGTCTGTATGACAATGTGGTGTGTCAGCATCGTTTGTTAACCGAGCATTTAAAGGTCAAGCAGATTCGCTTAGTCGCTGGGTTTTCGATGGGGGCTATGCAGGCGTTTCAATGGGGCGCGCTTTACCCGGATCTTATCGACGCGATTGCGCCCATCTGCGGGGCGGCGAAGATCTCGGAACACAACCACCTATTCGTCGATAGTGCGGTGTCGGCGCTGCGACTGGATCCCGATTTCAAGGATGGCTGGTACGACGCGCAACCGATCCGCGGCGTACTCACGTTTGGCAAGGTGTATGCGGCTTGGTTGTTCTCGCAGGACTTCATGCGCGATAAGCATTATCGCGATTTGGGTTTAGCGGCTAAGCGCGACGTGGTGTTGCTAGCCCAGAATTATTTTCTCAAGAATGACGCTAACAATCTCCTGACGATGGCAGAGACGTGGCTGAACGGCGATATCAGCGCGAATCCAGTTTTCAAGGGCGATTTTAAGCGTGCACTTCGCGCGATCCGCGCGCGCGCGATAGTCATGCCTTGCGATACCGATCTTTATTTTCGGGTCGCGGATAATCGTGCCGAAGTTCGCCTAATGCCGAATGCGGAATGTCGCCCGATTTCTTCGCCGTGGGGACACGGAGTCGGGTTTGGGCTAGTCGCGGCCGACAATGCGTTCATGGATAAGGCGTTGCGCGAGCTATTAAAGTAATGCCTCGTTGGAGTGGTCTTCGCGCTCAACTACTGGCCACACTAGCGTTGATGCTCGCCGGGTGCGCGGAATCCAATCGCACCATCGTGTTCGATACCGTAGCCGCGCCGCGCGGTGACTATACTCTTGTCGCCCTCGTGATTACGCCGTGGTTTCCGCAGGGGCCTCATCAAGTTGCGTTGGATCTCATCCAAACAGCGGATGGGGGCACCGAAAGGCTTATCAAAACGAGCCTCGCGTACGACGGGGTGCCTTTCACGAAGCAAAATATTGGGCTGCGCTGGACGGCGGATCACAGCGCGCTGGTTTGTCTTCGCGCTACCGACCGCCCAGATCAAGGTGTCCAGATCACGGTCGAGACTGGCCAACCGACGAAGGTACAACATCGGCATCGTTGCTGAAGATTTCACCGGCTAGTTTGTTGTCACGTCCCAATGGGAGGAGATATGAAGTTACCTTTGATTGTAATTAACGCCTTTGTCATTCGGGCCGATAGTCTGCCGCCGCAGGGCATCCGCACTGCGCGCCCTGGGTATAACGTTAATCGCGCCGGGCAAGGGATTGAAGATTCAGCTACCCACGATCACGCGCTGGCATTAGTCACGCAACCGCAACTCGAGTGGGAAGCGTTTGACGAATACTGGCGAAAAGTTCATGGGCCGAAAATACTACATGTTGATGGTGGGGAGGACCGCCAAACGGACCTCCTATCCTATTACCTGCAGCAACACCGCGTCCCCGGCGGCCCGACGTCGGAGCGGACGCCACCTTACAGTTCTGATGCGGAGGCCGGACGATTGGTGCGGGATCCTGCCCCCCGCAGCGCGCCATTTTCACGTCCGGTATGGGATGGGCTCGCACAATTGGGCTATCGCAGCAAGCAGGATCTGGAAACGTTTTTCACCTCCGACAAATACGTGAATAAGATTGTGCCCGACGAAGCTGTCTTCATTCGAGGCTTCGGCTTTCATCTAGCCGAAGAGCATGTGGTGCTTCAGCTTGGAGAGCAGCGGCGTGATCCGATTATTTTGCTGAAGCTGCATGCGCGGAATCCTGAACTGACCCGCCCGCAGTTTCGTGGGCGTTGGATGGCGCAACATGCCGAGTTGATTCGTCGACTACGGGCGGGGAATCATGGTTTGCGGCGCTATGCCCAGCTCGTGAACGTCAGTAGCTCCACCGACAAAATCTACGATCCAGTCGGCGATCGGTACGACGGAGTGACCGCGATGTCGTTTGCCGATATGACAGGACTTGAGGAGTTCTTGAGCAGTGAGGAGTACCGGGAGATTAGAGAAGACGAAACCGAATTTGCACGCGACACGACATTCTTTACGGCGATCAACTACGTCATTAAAGATTGTCCGTGACGACCTGCCCCCGACTATAAAATTTTGGGATTGCCTTGCGAGCCGCCGTCGATCGCGATGATCGCGCCGGTCGTATAACTGGAAGCATTACTGGCGAGGTAAAGCGCGGCACCGACGATCTCGTGCGGTTGACCACCGCGCTGTAGTGGGATGCGGGCTTTGGCGCCGGCTTCGAATGCTTCCATGTCCCAGGCTTTCGAAATGTCGGTTAAGAACGGGCCGGGCATCAGGCAGTTAACGCGAACCTTCGGCGCGTACGCATGTGCGAGCGAACGAGTCAATGCGTTTAAGCCGGCTTTGGCGGCGCCGTAGGGTTCTGACATCGGGCTAGGTGTCACCGCCGCTGTGCTCGAGACATTGATGATTGAGCCACCGTCGCCTGCGGCCATTCGTTTCGCGATTAAGGCACTTAGGCGGAACGGGCCTTTTAGATTGATGCCAATTACTTTATCGAATAATTCTTCGCTGATTTCATCCAGTGCCGGGTAGAGGGGTGACAGGCCGGCATTGTTAACGAGAATATCGATTCGACCGAAGCGGGCATAGGTCGCGTCGACCAGCGCTTCGAGTTCAGGCCACTTTGCGACGTGACAGGCATACGCGAAGGCCTGCACCCCACGGCTCTCGACTTCACGCGCGACCTTTTCACATTGCTCTAGTTTGCGACTGGCTATGGCAACGTGCGAGCCATGATCGGCAAAGGCAAGCGCCATTTCGCGGCCAAGCCCACGACTGCCACCCGTAATAAGCGCCACTTTGTCAGTCAAATCGAAAAGATTTTGCGGCATGCGGATTCTCGATTCGTGGAAATTTATTCGTGGGTGACCAATACGGATTGGGTGGGGAGAGGCGCTTGCGCGCGATGGTCGCGCGCAAGCGCCAGATAGAAGGCGGGCACGATGAATAAGGTGAATAACGTGCCCAATCCGAGCCCGGTGGCGATCGTTAATCCAATATGAAATCGACTTACTGCGCCGGGTCCGGCGGCCGTAAGTAGCGGAATCATCGCGACGATCATAGACACAGTGGTCATCAAGATCGGACGCAAACGAATCATTGCGCCCTGTTCGATCGCGTCGCGCTTTGAGAGTCCGCGTTCGATCTGGGTTTGATTGGCGAATTCCACGATTAGAATCCCATTTTTGGCGATCAGCCCGATCAACGTGACTAAACCGACTTGGGTATAAATATTGATTGTCGCAAAGCCAAGGGTAATAAAGGCGAGCGCACCCGCCAGCGACATCGGGACAGACATCATGATAATCAACGGGTCGCGCCAACTCTCGAACTGCGCCGCGAGCACCAAGTAAATGACTACGGTCGCAAGAATCAAGGTAAGCACCAGCGCATTGCCTTCTTGCACAAATTGACGCGAGACCCCCGCATAATTCCACGAAAAGTTAGCCGGCAGAATTTGGCGCGCCTCGTCCGCCAGGAACTGGAGGGCCTCTCCCATTGCAACGCCCGGTGTCGCAAGTCCCTGCAAGGTTAATGCATTGAGCTGCTGGAACTGCGCACGTTCGCTCGGCTCTATCGATTTCTTAAACGAGACGATGCTCGACATTGGCACCAGCCGTCCACTGCCGGTTCGGATGTAGTAGCCCTGCACCATGTTCTCGGTGGCGCGCGATTCTTCAGGAACTTGCGCGATGACTTTGTAGCTTCGCCCTTCGAGATTGAACCAATTAATGTAATTTCCACCGAGCATCGTGGCTAATTCGCGCCCAACATCTTCCATTTGGATGCCCAACGCCCCCGCTCGATTGCGGTCGATCACTATCGTTGTTTTCGGCCGCGCGAACTCGACGGATTTTTGCAGGAACATAAACTTCCGACTGGCCATAGCACTTGCCAGCAGTTCATCAACTGCGGCATCGAGCTCCGGGTAATCGGAGGGAGTCAAGACGACGAACTGGATCGGTAGTCCACGTCCTCCCCCGGGCAGACTCGGGCGCGCGAAGATCGACGCTTGTAGTCCCGTCACTTTACTAAGTTTAGGTTGCAAATCTGTTTGTACTTCCATTTGCGAGCGCGCGCGCTGCGTGAGCGGTTGCAACCTAATTCCCCCGAAGCTCGTGTTTGGAGCACCGTTCATGCCGATGATAAAAAAGCTCGCGCTGTATTCCGGAACCGTTTGATAGGCGTCGAGAATTTGTTGGGTGTAGATTTTCGTGTAATCCAAGGTCGCTGCTTCCGGTCCGCGCGCTGCCAGTATCAAGAACCCCTGGTCTTCAATCGGTGCCAGTTCTTTTTGGCTGACCATATACATTGGGAACAAGCTCAGGAGAGCAAAGATTCCGAACACGATTAACACTGGCCAGCCATCGAGCATCCAGCTTAGGGTGCGGCGATAGTAATTACTCAGGCCCTCGAAAAAGCGTTCGACCAACTGCTCGAAGCGGCCGCCGCGACCGGATTTGAGCACTTTGGAACTCAACATTGGCGATAAGGTTAGCGCGACGACACCCGATATCAGCACCGCTCCGGCAAGCGAGAATGCGAATTCAGTAAACAACGTGCCGACCAAACCACCCATGAATCCGATCGGGGCATAGACAGCGACAAGGGTGGTGGTCATCGCGATGATTGGCAGACGAAGCTCCCGTGCTCCCACTATCGCCGCGTCAAAGGCGGCCATCCCTTGTTGCATATGACGATGAACATTTTCGACCACCACGATCGCATCATCGACGACCAAGCCTATCGCAAGCACCATCGCGAGTAAGGTGAGGGTATTGATCGAATATCCAAGCATTAACATCAAAAAAGCTGCGCCGATGATGGATAACGGGACCGCGACCGCGGGAATCAGGGCTGCGCGCAACGAGCCTAGGGAGAGAAAAATGACGAATAGCACAATGAGGACGGCTTCCGCCAAGGTGACAAAAACCTCCTTGATCGATTCTTCAATGAACTGGCTCGCGTCGTACGGGATCATGACCTGTAGACCGCTTGGCATTTGCGCTTTTATTTTTGGGACTTCTGCCCGCACTAACTTCGCTACAGTGAGTGGATTTGCGCCTGGCGTCGGGTCGATCCCGATGTAGCTTGCGGTATTGGCTTTGTACCAACTAGTAAAATTGTAATCCTCGGCGCCGAGTTCGGATTTCGCGACGTCCGAGAGACGGACCAACAAGCCATCGCGTGCCCGAATGATCAAATTGTCGAAATCTTCGACCCGACTGATATCGGTCGTTGTATCGAGATCGATCCCTATGTACTGCCCACGCGTCGCACCGGGGCCTACGAGGTAGTTATTTTTCTCCAAAACCTGGCGTACGTCGGCGGCGGTTACGTTAAGTGCGGACATGCGCTTGGGGTCAAGCCAGATCCGCATCGCATAACCATTGCGCCCAAAGATATTCGCTTTCGCCACTCCTGGAAGCGCCTGCAATTGAGGGCGTACGACACGGAGCAGGTAGTCCTGGATCTGTTGAGGTGACATCGCATCGCTATAAAACGCGATATACATCAGGGACGTTGGATCGCCGACTTTGGCTTCGATGATCGGATCGTCGGCTTCACGCGGGAGTACGCCGCGTTGGCTTGCCACCTTGGTTTGAATTTCAGCAACTGCGTTATGCGCGCTGAAATTAAGCTTCATCGTCACTTCTATAAACGAGCTGCCCTGACGGCTGCTCGAAGTGATGTAGTCGATCCCATCGGCTTCGGCGATCGCCTGCTGGAGTGGGGTCGTGATAAAGCCCTTCACCAGCTCACTACTCGCGCCTGGGTAGGGAGTCGTTACCGTGATAACTGCATTCTCGGTGCGCGGGAACTGCCGTAGTTCTAACGAGAAAATCGCCCTCAGACCGAGCAGCAAGATCATTAAACTGATCACGCTAGCGAGCACCGGTCGGCGGACAAAGATGTCAGTAAACGCGCTCACAGTTCTACTTAGGCGTCGAGGCCATGGCGTCTGGCGCAATCGCGACGGTCATTCCATTGCGGAGTTTGTTCTGACCTACCGTTACCACGCGTTCGCCCAGCGCCAACCCTTTGCTAATGGCGACAACTCCATCCTGGGATTCGCCCGTTTCGACTTGTCGACGCTCAACCGTCAGGCCTGATTTACCGTCAATGACGACAAACACCGAGTTACCGTAGGGGCTGTAGGTGATCGCGGTTTCCGGTATTACCAGCTGCTTTTCGCCCAAGCCTTGCAGTGCGTTAATCTCGGCGAACATACCCGGCCGTAGGCGTTGATCGGTGTTGGAAAGCACGGCCCGGATCCGCACCATCCGCGTGTCGGGATCAATTCCAGATTCGATTGCCGAAATTTCGCCGTGAAACCATTCGTTCGGATAGGCTTGGACCTTGATCCGAATTTTCTGTTTGAGCGCGAGCGACGGGAGGAATTTTTCAGGGACGGCGGAATCTATAAAGATTGGGTCTAAGGTTTGCAGCGGGACTATATTCGAACCCGGTACTAGATAGTCCCCGACATCGACCCGTCTGATCCCTAAGGTTCCACTAAATGGCGCGCGTATCGTCTTTTTGGTGACCCGAGCCTGCTGTGCGACGACATCGGCGGCGACGCGGTCACGCCGCGCAGCGGCTTCATCAAACTGGGATTGCGACATGGTCTTGTCGCGGACTAATTTCGCGGCGCGTTCGTATTGAACCTCGGCAAGCCGTTGTTCCGCCATTAGGCCGGATAGCACCGCGGCATCAACGGTGGTGTCCAAGCTGACGAGCGGAGCACCCGTAGTGACAATTTGCCCGGATTCGAAGTGAACCGCAGCGACCAAGCCACGTTCTTCATTGGTGACGAACACGTCCTGTACCGCGGTCAAGCTGCCAGTGCCGACAATCGATTTCTGCCAAGCCACTTGCTTGACCTTCGTTACTGCGACATCGGTTGGCTCTGGTGGTACGGTGAACGTTGCCGCCATTGTTTCGATCTGTCGATACTTGGTGTAGGCAATTCCACCGAAAATCGCCACAGCGACAGCGAGCATCAATACGAATCTAATTAACATGAACTCAACAAGTGGATAGAGAAGTGTTGGGCGAGTCTAGCATTTGTAGGTGAGTCGGCACGATTTCCGAGGCTTTCCTACGCGCCGAATAGTGTGGCTAGCAAGCCGACGAGCGTTCCCGTACTAAACGTTGCCAGAGTCCCGGCCAAGACAGCGCGGGTGCCAAGGGCAAGGACGTCGGCTCGTCTAGTGGGGGCGAGTTCGCCGAGACCCGCAATCATGATGCCGAGACTTCCTACATTTGCGAAACCACAGAGCGCGTAGGTCACGATTAATCGACTATGGGCCGACAGACCATCCCCGAGTTTGGCAAGTTCGAGATAGGCCAGCATTTCATTGAGAATTGTTTTAGTGCCTAAAAGCTGGCCGCAGACCACGGCTTCCGACCACGGAATGCCCATAAGCCAGGCGACAGGCGCGAGCGTTAATCCGAACAGTCGTTCTAGACTTAACGGCAGGTGGCTGAAGTCGGGGAGTAAGTTGGCAAGTAAAAAATTAATGAGATGCACAAGGCTAATGAATACCAGCAGCATGGCGGAAATTTGTAGACACATTGTGAGACCTGAGCTAGCGCCATTCGCGAGAGCCTCCATCGCGCTGTCCGCGCCGCGCGGAGGATCCCAGCGCTCGTCAGCGGAAACCGACGTCTCTGGCACGATTAGCAATGCGAATACGATGCCGGCAGGGACATTGACCACGGAGGCGATCAACAAGTGTCCGAGAGCATCGGGAACAGCTGAACCTAATATTGTTGCGTAGAGGACAAGTACGGTACCGGCGATCGTCGACATTCCGGTGGTCATGAGGACGAAAAGCTCGGCCTTGGTCATGCGTGCGAGATAAGGTCGAACGAACAGCGGTGCTTCGACCATGCCGAGAAAAATATTTGCGGCAGCGCCGAATCCAACCGCGCCGCTGAGCTTAAAACTCCGTCGAAGCGCGTTCGCTACGCCACCAATTAACCACGGAAGGATTCCCCAATAGGTTAATAGGGCCGTCAAGGCACTGATCACAATCACCAGTGGCAGCGCCCCAAATACGAAAATAAATCGGTGGCCAGGCTCTACTATGGTGAACGGGGGTGGCCCCCCGCCGAGATAGCCGAAGACGAACGAGGTTCCGGCGACAGTAGCCGATTGGAGCGCCGTCACGAACATATTCAACGCATTAAAGACAGCGTGGGTGCCGGGAAGGTAGAGGAGACCAGCGACGAGCGCAATTTGGACTACCAACCCAACCCAGATCGCGTGCCAGCGAATCGCCGACCGAGCCGTACTGATAAGCCAAGCGATCGCGATAAACGAGATAAAGCCGAGGACGCCCTGCATCGCGAAACGCGATCGGCTCTAGGTTAGCGGTTAGTGAACTTGGGTTCCTTGCTGTAGAGGCGGAGCCGTCGGATTGGCGGGTCGTGGCTGTTCGACGTCTGCCAACCGCTGGGTTGGTTGCGAATCGGCTACCGCGAAATCGCGTAGTACATTGGCGGCTTCCTCAAGCACGACATCGAATTTGTCTTTGTCGTCTTCGGGTGGCACGACGTCATCCGTCTCATCGCTTGGTTTATCGTTCAATGCAATTGGGTCCAGCCCATGTGCCCGCCGAATTTCGTTCTCGCGTTCGTTTTGTTCTCGGCGAGTGCGTTCGTATTCGATTTTGCGCTTGGCTTCAAGTAGCGAAACCACTTTGGTATCGGCCGCTTTCTGTACCGCGCGTTCCTGAGCCAGTAGCGCCTGATAGGCCTTGTCGCTGGCGACCCGGTTAGCATGTAGCTCGCGGATCGAGTCCAGCGCGGCAAATCCCGCGTGGGAGGGTGTGAAACTGACTGCTGCAATATGGGCGAAGGGCAAAGCGTGTTTTAACGCCCGCTCGCCCTGTTCTTCCGTACTGAAGCCGCTCGGGAAAGTAACATCAGGAATCACGCCGCGATGCTGCGTGCTGTCTCCCTCAACGCGAAAAAACTGTGCAATCGTTGCTTTGAGTTGACCGAGCTTGCCGTTCGCCTTGTCATCAAAGCGATTCAAATCCACCAAGTTCTGCACCGTGCCCTTGCCAAAGGTCGCTTCGCCGACGATCATTCCACGACGATAGTCCTGGATCGCGGCCGCGAAAATCTCCGAGGCGGAGGCGCTATTACGGTCCACCAAAACAGCCAGGGGACCGTCGTAGGCGACGCCGGTTTCGGAGTCGCGTTCCAACTGCACCCGGCCTTGCGAGTTACGGACCTGCACGACGGGTCCGGTGTCGATAAATAATCCGGTCAGTTCGGTCGCCTCGGACAGCGAGCCGCCGCCGTTGGCGCGTAAATCAACGATGATTCCAGTTACTTTCTCGTTCACCAGCTCTGTGATTAGTTTACGTACGTCGCGGGTGGTACTGCGATAATTTTCTTCCCCCTTCATGCGCGCTTCGAAATCCATGTAGAACGTTGGAATTTCGACCACCCCAATCTTGACCTTGGTGCTGCCGTTCGCGACGTCCAGGATTTTCTTCTGTGCTGCCTGTTCATCGAGCTGGATGGTGTTACGAACTAGCGATATCTCGCGAGGGGCCGCCGCGGGCCCAGCGCCTTTCGGGAGTATCTGCAGGCGTACGGTTGAGCCCTTGGGTCCACGAATAAGATCGACCACATCGTCCAGGCGCCAGCCTATGACATCGGTGAATTCTTCTTTCTCGCCGGTTCCGATACCCACGATGCGATCGTTCGCGTGCAGTTTGCCGCTTAACCCCGCCGGGCCGCCGCGTACGACTTCACGCACTACGGTGTATTCGTTATCGCTCTGAAGAATTGCGCCAATCCCTTCGAGCGACAGACTCATGCGTATTTTGAAATTCTCAGAAGTGCGCGGCGAAAAATAGGCAGTATGCGGATCGATGGCCGTGGTATACGCATTGATGAACGTCTGGAAAATATCTTCGTTGTTGAACTGGGCTGTTTGCCGCGTCAGTCCCTCATAGCGCTTGGTTAACGTTGTGACGATATCTGAATTCTTCTTGCCAGACAGGCGCAGCGACAACCAATCGTTCTTGACCCGCTTGCGCCAGAGCTCGGCAAGCTCTGCTTCACTGCTTGCCCATCTCGCGTCCTTTCGATCGAATTCGAATACTTCGTCGACATCGAATTTCATCCCGGCATTAAGCAAGGCAATCGCGCTACCAATACGTGACTCCAGTCGTTGCCGATATCGAACGAAGATATCGAAAACCTCTCTCAAATCGGAATTACGCAGGTCGTCGTCGAGTTCTTTAGCGAAGGCGCTGAATTCGTCTACGTCTGCTTTAAGGAAATAGCTCTTGGTTGGATCAAGCGCCTCAAGGTAGTTGTCGAAAATAATCTGCGACAGTTCATCGTCCAAGAGCGCTTTCTTGTAGTGATAATTCGCGATGAAGTGTGTTATCAGTCGAGTCGCACGACGGTGCTCTGGTTGCGGTGCTAACTGATCTATCGAGACCGTCGGAGCTAATGCCTGCGCCACGTCGGTGCTAAGGGCAGTGACAACAACGAAGAAGAGGCTTAAAAGTAATTTGCTCATAGGTTTTTGCAAGTTGTCACTCGGCTGGGATTGCTAGAGGCTAAAGTGCGGCTTTTGGTCGGTAAACATTTGGCGTAAGTGTAGCTTATCCCGCAGCGGGTGTGGCTAAAAATTCAATTATGGCGCACTGTTGTCGAGCTTCATTAATTTGAATTCGCAACTCAGCTCCACAAAATACTGCCTTACCTGCGAACTCCCTGATGTCCGGACTCATGCCTGCGACCCAAGTCATCGTGAATTCGGCCGAACTGGAAGAGGCTTTGGCGCGAATTCAGGACGGATCGTGGGTGGCCTTCGATACCGAGTTTCTGCGCGAGCGAACTTACTATCCACAGCTTTGCTTGGTCCAAATCGCGACGTCACAGGGCAGCTTCTGTGTTGATGCCCTCCAGGTTACAGACCTCGGCCCCCTCAATGAGTTCCTTGCGCTACCAAGCCGCAGCAAGGTAGTACATGCGGCGCGCCAGGATCTGGAGGCACTTTCACGTCTGGGAACCACCGCGGTGCTACCGCTCTTTGACACGCAAATCGCCGCCGCACTCGCCGGCTATCCAGAGCAGGTGTCCTATGCTTGGATCGTGGAGGAATGTTGTGGCGTAGTACTGGACAAATCGCAGACCAGAACCGACTGGACCCAGCGTCCGTTGTCCCCCGAGCAAATTTCCTACGCCTTGGCTGACGTCGAGTATCTGGGGCCGTTGCGGGAACACTTATCGCGAGCTTTAGAGCCCGATGCCAAGCTCGCTTGGTTGCTAGAGGAAGGTGAGCGTATGGCGGATAGTGTAAGTCTGAACCTCGATCCTCAGCTCGCGTGGCGGCGGCTTCGTGGGATTACCAGTTTGGCACCAGCGGCCGCGGCCAAGGCCCGTGCGCTTGCGACTTGGCGCGAACAACAAGCTCAATCGCTAAATTGTCCACGCGGGTGGTTGCTGAAGGACGAAGTCCTTTTACTGTTGGCGGCGCGAAGTCCTACCAACTCCGAGGAGCTGGCGCGAATCGATGGACTCGGACCAGCGACGATTCGGCGCCACGGGAATGCTGTGCTCGAATTGCTGGGCGGACCATTGGCTTCTGACAGCGACGAGACACTGTTGAATTGGCGTCTTTCCGCAAGCGGGCAAACCCTGCTGACGGGTCTGCAAGCACAAGTAAAGGCACGGGCAATAGAAGTCCAGGTGGCGCCGACGTTGGTCGCCAGCCGTAAGGACTTGGAAGCTTTAATATTTGACGACGCGCCGGCCCGGCTACTGACCGGTTGGCGCGCGCAGTTAGTTGGTACAGCGCTGGCGGAGCGGGTCTCGGCGATTCCGCTTTCGGAACGTCGGATTCCAGCACCCGCGCGCGGGTGACTTCATTTTGCTATCTCAAGTAACTCGATTTCAAAGCGTAAGGTCTCATTCGGGCCGATGCCTGAGCCTGCACCCTTGATGCCGTAAGCAAGCTGCGGCGGGATCACGACATCCCAGCGCGAGCCAACCGTCATTAGCGGAAGGATTTCCTGCCACCCCTTGATTACACCACCGATTGGAAAAGTCGCAGGTTCGCCGCGCTTTTTCGAACTATCAAAAACCGTGCCGTCGATCAGACTCCCTTCATAGTGCACGACGACGGTATCTGTGGGCTTGGGGTGGGCGCCAGAGCCTTGACGCACTTCCACGTATTGGATGCCGTTTGAAAGCTCAACGACTCCCTCCTTCTCTTTGTTTTCCTTCATGTAACTTTGGCCTGCCTGCAGGTTGGCCTTCGCCTGTTCCTTGAACTTGTCATTCACCGAACTAGTCGCATTCGCGAGTGCGGCCTGAAACTCTTCTTGGCTGAGGCGTGGGGTTGACCCATCAAGCGCATCCCGGACACCCAACATATAAGCGGTGAGATCAAGCTCCACCCCCTGGCGAGCGATGCTCTGCGCAGTGCTCAACCCGATTGCATAGCTGATCCTTTTTTGATCGCTATCCAGGGCAATGCCTCCTTCTTCGGCGAACACGGCTGGGATGTTTGCAGCAGACATGGCGAAAATGAAAACTAACAGAGCGGATTTATTCATATTCCTAAGGCGTCCTT
>SHZM01000066.1 GCA_009692265.1 Gammaproteobacteria bacterium | reverse complement strand
GGGGTATAGCTTACTGCATCAGATTGCTACAGTTTTGACTACACCTGCAGTTACGATGAAAATAAATTGAACTTCTGGGAGTGGCAGAGCGAGTGGGCAAGAAAGCAAATAGGTAATTGATGCGAGTATTCGCTCCTAATCGCCGACAAAAGCGAAATTCGACTTTTATCTCACAGATCGATTCCAACTATGCAGAAGTCGTATTGATCTCAAACATCGAGAAAAATTGGATCCCCTGAATAAGCGGATCCTTACGACCAGGAGCTAGCCGTCGGGCCAATGGTAAACGAATAGGTGCTCGCATTCGAGCTTAGCTAATCAGTTTAATCTCATTGGATCGAGGCGAGCATGTGGAAAGTATGACCACCCACCATCGACGAGAAAAGTTCGAGCAAGTCGACTTTCGATCGACCTGCACTAATGGCGCTGATCATTTCATCGAACGACAATGTAACAACAAGATTTAAGCGAGGATTCAGCAGAATTCCGCTGGACCATTCGGGCATTTCATTTTCCACTGCAGAGGCATAACTCAACAGCCAATACATCATTACCTGCCGATAGTCAGACGAAGAAAAGTGTTTGTTGGTGCATTTGACTTCAATAAGGCGAGTTCCTAAAGAATAGTCGCCAACTCCGGATGAGATCCATCGGTAGCCGGGAATTTTAGGTGAATGAACAAGCCCCACATCTCCGAACGTTCTACGTATGCTATAGAGCATCTTGGAGAGATTAGTACCGACGAGTAGCGCAGCCGCCTTGTCGGCACTCGAAAGTGAGGTCGGCAATTTAGCATCGAAGTGCCGCCTTTGCCGGATGACAGCAATCTCCAAGCAACTATCCCAACCAATTGGCACGTTGTGAGTAACAAGCTGGTCTCCCGCTGCTACGGCGACTTCAAAAAGCATGGCACGCTGCAGACTACTAGCAGTAACAAGCTCCTGTGGCAGAGGGATACAGCCGTCCACCGATTGAGCAGTGCGGTTGAAGTGAGCCACGACCCCGGGAACAAGCTGCGGGAAGAGAGCATCGAACAGGCCAGGAATGTCTCTCGCCACCGTTCTTGGAATCGGACCATGATTACGTGAGTAGTGGACGCACGAATAAAAGAACGGCGACCTTGAGTGCGTGATTGGCACAGAGAATGCACTACGTTCTTGAGACAACCATGGCGGCGGTCCTTTGACGCGACCCGCGTGCGAGAACCTAAGAGGTAGTAGCGATGAGTGCGGTGATAACTAAGGCGATGGCTCCGCAGGATAAGTGGCATTGTAGCCAGCTGACTTTAGCTAGGTCCAGAAATACACGATCTCAGAGTGTGTCGCGAAGCCCTGTGCAGAAGCGATCGAATCGCGCGCGCAAGCAGTAGTTGCTGATGCTTGCGAATCTACTCATCGCGACCGCCGTTCTGCTGCTAGCCGGTGGAATGTCCTACCAAACGCGTGTGCTACGTCGGGTGCGCCACGATCTGGCACGCGAACAAGCTAATTAGTTGCAACTGCAGGCCGATCTAAATGCCTTGCTGGCCTGTTCCCGGGAACTCAGCAACCGCTTTCAACGCCAATCCGAAGCGCAGCACGCCTTGACTGTGCAAATTCGCAATTTGTCGCGCCCGCCTTCCGAACACGGTGGGTGGTCGGACGCGCAACGCCTGTTGAGCGAAGGATTGGAAGTTCAGCAAGTCGCAACACTATGCGAACTTTCGCAAGGCGAAGCAGCCTTGCTGGCGAAATGGCGGGAGCGTCAGCGCGCAGCGTGATCCGTGTTGCAACTCGGCGCATGTGCTCGCTATTCCTCCTCATCGCGCCTTGCTCTGCACACCACCGAACACACTTCGCACGCCATTCAACTGCCGTTTCTCGGACCATAGCTCCCATCGCCATTTCACGCTAAAGTCCGTCCCCTCAATGGTGGCCCTGCCGGTCCCCTCGCGACGCAAGACCGTAAACTCCGTCAGGCCCGGAAGGGAGCAGCGGTAGCGGTGACTGCGGGTGCCGGGGTGTGGCTGGCAAGGCCGCCGCCTATTGATTGCTGCCACTAAGTTGATCTTCCGATGACTTACCAAGTCCTGGCCCGTAAATGGCGCCCACGCGATTTCAGCCAGATGATCGGCCAAGGCCACGTCCTGCGTGCCTTGGTCAACGCGTTGGATACACAGCGTCTGCATCACGCTTATCTTTTCACCGGAACGCGCGGAGTTGGTAAGACTTCGATTGCGCGGGTACTCGCCAAAGCCCTGAATTGCGAAACGGGGATCAGCAGCACGCCGTGTGGTACTTGTAGCGCGTGCCGCGAAGTCGACGAAGGTCGCTATGTCGATTTGATCGAAGTTGACGCCGCGTCTCGAACAAAAGTCGACGAGACCCGCGAATTACTCGACAACGTGCAATACCTGCCGGCGCGAGGGCGTTACAAGGTATACCTGATCGATGAAGTACATATGTTCTCGAATCACTCGTTCAACGCGCTGTTGAAAACGTTGGAAGAACCCCCGCCGCATGTAAAGTTCTTGCTGGCGACCACCGATCCCAAGCGACTTCCGGTGACCATTCTCTCGCGCTGTTTGCAGTTTAATTTGAAGCGAGTCAGCGCTGAGCAGCTGCACGAGCAGTTAGCGAAAATCACACAGGCGGAGGGGATCGTTGCCGAATCCGCGGCATTGGTTCAGATCGCCAACGCGGCGGACGGTAGCGTGCGCGATGCCCTGAGCCTGCTCGATCAGGCGATTGCGTATACCGGTGGTAGCTTGAGCGAACGCGAAGTGTCGACGATGCTCGGCACGGTCGGCACCGAACAGGTTATTCCAGTCATCGCCGCGCTGGCGCGCGGTGAGGGGCCAGAACTGATCCGTTTGGCGCGCGAACTCGCGGATTTCACCCCCGATTTCGGGCAAATTCTTGGCGAGATCCTGTCCACGTTGCGACGGATCGCGGTGTATCAGGCATTAAATGAGGCTGCTGCAACGCTTGACGAAACTGTGGCAATCACCACGTTGGCGAGCCTGATGACCCCCGAAGACTGCCAGTTGTATTATCAATTGGGGTTACTTGGACGGCGTGATCTGCCGCTGGCGCCCGAGCCACAGGTGGGCTTTGAAATGGCGCTGCTGCGGATGCTGGCGTTCAAGCCGGTAGCGCCGGCCCCAAGCGAGACGACGACACCCACGGCACCGGTCGTGAAGGTCGCACCAACGTCAGCGACACCAACGGCGCGCACTGAAGTACCCACGCCACGTGCCCGATCGGCATTGGCTAAATCGACACCCGCGGCTGTACCTCCGCTGCCTGCAGCGGGTGTCGAGCCGGCAAATGACGAAGCGCGGTTAGAGGCTCCGCCTACCGCGTCCAGCATCTCGAGCCTACGCGAACTCGACTGGACCGCGATGGTCGCAAAACTCGAAACCACCGGACTCGTGCGTGAGCTCGCGAAAAATTGCGCGTTACGGAGCTTCGATGGTCGCGTACTCGAACTCAGCATAGCCCCGCAATTTGAAAATTTGCGCAGCGAGCGCCAAACCAAAGGGCTCGAGCAGGCGTTGCGTACGCAATTGGGTCAGGAAGTACTCGTGCGCCTGTCAACTGTTGCCAGTGGCGAGACGACCCCCGCGCAGCAACTTTCGGCGGCACAGGCCGCCAAGCAGGCCGCGGCGCTCGCTGAGATCGAACAAGACCCTAATATCCAAACCTTGCAACGCGAATTTGGCGCGACCATCGAACGCGTTTCGGCTAAATGAGTGGAATAAAACTGATTTTTGATCTGGAAGGAAGACGATGAAAGGCCCCCTCGGAAATCTGATGAAGCAAGCCCAACGCATGCAGGAAGATTTGAAGCGCGCGCAGGAAGAAATTGCGGCGCTCGAAGTTCTCGGTGAAGCCGGTGCCGGCATGGTCAAGGTAACGATGGATGGTCGCCACGATGTTAAAAGTGTCCGCATCGCGCCGGAGTTATTACAGGACGACGTGTCGATGCTGGAGGATCTCGTAGCCGCCGCGATCAACGATGCGGTACGCAAGGTAGAACGGATCAGTTCGGAGAAGATGTCTGGCATGGCCCAGGGATTGAATTTGCCCGAAGGCTTTAAGTTGCCGTTCTGACTGCCATGACCACTCCGTTACTAACCGATTTGATCAAGGCTTTGCAGTGCTTGCCAGGGATCGGGCCTAAGTCTGCACAACGCGCGGCATTTCATTTGCTGGAACGCAATCGTGATGGCGCGCGGCGTCTGTCGCGAGCACTTGAACAAGCGATGAGTCAAATCGGGCGGTGCGAAGCCTGCCGCACATTCAGTGAAACGCCACGTTGCCGAATTTGCGATTCGCCGGAGCGGGATGGCAGTGTGCTCTGTGTCGTCGAGACACCGCTCGATGTGACCGCGATCGAGCACGCGCTGGATTTCAAAGGTCAATACTTCGTGCTGATGGGTAGGCTGTCGCCGATTGATGGCGTGTCGCCCGCGACCCTTAAATTAGAAGTGCTCGAAGCGCGCCTCGCGCAGGGCGTGGTTAAGGAATTGATTGTGGCTACCGGCACGACAATGGAAGGCGAAGCAACGGCGCATTACCTGAAACAGATGGCTTTACACGCGAAGGTTGCGGCCACCCGAATTGCGTACGGGATTCCGGTTGGTGGAGATCTCGAATATGTCGACAGCTCGACCTTGTCTCTCGCGATCCAAAGTCGCCGCGCCTATTAGCAACGAAGACAATGTCGCTTCAATATTCCAGCGAAAATCTAGTTTGGATCGATCTTGAAATGACCGGGCTGGACCCACAGCGCGACACGATCATCGAAATTGCCACCATTGTTTCGGATCCGCACCTTGAACAGTTGGTCGAAGGACCGATGATCGCGATTCATCAACCTGAGGTTGTGCTCGGCATGATGGATGAGTGGAACACCAAGCAACATGGTAGTTCCGGTTTAACCGAGCGCGTACGCGCGAGTCACGCGACCCTGGCGATGGCGCAGTCCGCGACCTTGGCGTTTCTTAAAGCCTACGTTCCGGCGAACACCTCACCGATGTGTGGCAACAGCATCTGTCAGGATCGGCGTTTTCTGTATCGTTACATGCCCGAGCTTGCCGAATTTTTTCACTATCGTAATCTTGATGTCAGTACCTTGAAGGAACTCGCGCGGCGGTGGGCGCCGCAGCTCGCGGAGTTTGAAAAACCCTCGACTCATCTTGCGTTGAACGATATCCGGGATTCGATCAACGAACTCAGACACTATCGCACGCACTTCTTACGCCTGCCAGGCTGATCTCCCGTGGCCCTGCCCCATGCTCTTTACGATGTCGCCACACTTCGTCAGCTCGAAGCCATGGCCATTACGCGCTTGGGAGTACCGGGCATCGAACTGATGGAGCGGGCAGGGCGCGCGAGCTTTGAATTGGCGCGTCGTCAATGGCCAGCCGCGCGCCGGCTCGCCATTGTCTGCGGTACCGGCAACAACGGCGGTGACGGGTACGTCATCGCACGCCTCGCACATGGCGCTGGTTTGAAAGTGACGATGATTCAATGTGGTCCGGTGGCCACCACGGGTGACGCGCGTCTGGCGTATCAGCGGATGTGCGACGTTGGGGTACCGATAAGCGCTGAATTTTCAGCCCTGGGGCAGGCAGATCTTTGCGTGGACGCGCTGTTCGGGATCGGCTTGAACAAACCCGTGCTCGGCGATGCCGCCGCTGCGGTCGCCGCAATTAATACTGCAAAGGTGCCTGTGTTAAGCATCGATATTCCATCCGGCCTCCTAGCCGATACCGGTGCCGTGGCTGGTTGTGCGGTACAAGCGACCGCTACCGTCACTTTTATCGGGCTTAAGCAAGGGCTGGTTACCGGTGCCGCGCGTGATCATGTCGGCCAGTTGTTTTTTGACGCGTTGGAAATTCCCACAGCGCTGTTCGACGAGGTGTCCCCGTCCGCGACCTGCGCGACCTGGGAAATGCTCCGCCCCAGTCTCGCGCCACGACCTCGTACCGCGCATAAAGGCAGTGCCGGACATGTGCTGATAATTGGTGGTGCTCACGGCATGAGCGGCGCGGCGCGCCTCGCGGCCGAAGCAGCATTGCGAGTGGGTGCCGGGTTGGTGTCGGTTGCAGCGCACCCCGAGGTCGCGGCAAGTATCAACCAGGGGCGTCCGGAAATAATGGCGCACGGCATTGCTACTGCCGGGGCGTTAGGCCCCTTACTCGCGCGTGCGAGTGTCGTTGCGATCGGTCCTGGCTTAGGTCAATCACCGTGGGCCGTTGAACTGTTCAGCAAGTTCCGCGCGCACCCCGGCCCGTTGATCGTCGATGCCGACGCGTTGAATTTACTCGCCAGCGATCCCGAGTCACGCGAGCGCTGGGTGCTGACCCCGCATCCGGGAGAAGCCGCACGTTTGCTGGGGTGTGACACGGCGGATATTGGGCAGGATCGCTTCCGGGCGGCCCGCGCACTTCACTCCCGTTATGGCGGGGTAGTCGTTTTGAAAGGCGCGGGAACGTTGGTGCAGCAAGGCCCATCGCGCACAGCGGTAATACTGGGCGGTAACCCAGGCATGGCGTCGGGTGGCATGGGCGATGTCCTGACGGGCGTCATTGCCGGATTCATTGCGCAAGGGTTGCCGTCGTCGGAAGCGGCGGTGGCTGGAGCGGCCTTGCATGCAATGGCCGGGGATCTGGCGGCGGCAGCGGGTGAGCGCGGTCTTCTCGCTTCCGACCTCATGCCGCACCTGCGTGAGCTAGTCAATCCTCGACACAGTCACTGATTTGACGTGGCGATCACGACTCGGACGTTAAACCTCGACGACGAAGCGGATACCTGCGCGCTGGCGGCACACCTCGCGAGTCGAGTACAGGCGGGTTCGGTGATTACCCTTAGAGGCCCGCTTGCGGCGGGGAAAACCTCCTTTGCGCGTGGCTTTCTGCGCGGCCTCGGGTTTACCGGGACGGTTAAAAGCCCGACCTTTACCCTGGTCGAGACTTATCGCGTTGCCGATTTCACCGTCCATCATTTTGATCTTTATCGATTAGTGGACCCCGGCGAGCTCTACTACCTGGGCTTTGATGAGTACTTGCTCCCCGGCACGATCGCGCTGATCGAATGGCCCGAGCGCGGTGGGGAGTTCGTGCCGATCCCCGATCTCGAGATCACCCTGGAAGTGCTGTCCGCGACTCAGCGGCATGCACGGTTAATCGCCGCGACCTTTCGCGGAGAAGCTTTGATAGAAGAATTAGGAGACTCCAAGAAATTCAGTTAATTAGACCTTACTTGCAATAAATACTTGAAACAAATGCCATAACCAGCTAAATACACTCCATTAAAACATTGGCGTTGTACTTTGATGCATCGGCTGATTGTAGTGCTGTGCTGTTGGTTACCGCTCGGAGTGTCGGCTGCCGCCGTCAATAACC
The DNA here is from genome assembly GCA_009692265.1 of Gammaproteobacteria bacterium. Classification (GTDB taxonomy): domain Bacteria; phylum Pseudomonadota; class Gammaproteobacteria; genus CAIKBL01. Next base: position 11,612 of record SHZM01000066.1, on the reverse strand, counting down.
TGCGACTGTGGCACGCGCCCGATCAGACTCGCTTGGTGTTCGATCTTTCAGGGCCGGTCGAGCACGCAGCCTTTCTCGTGGGTAACCCTGAGCGGGTAGTCGTCGATATTGTCGGTACCACACCCGCCTCTGTGCTCACCCTGCCGGCGCAGCCGAATGGTCGGCTCCAGGACATGCGCTACGCGCTGCACGCGGGCAATAAACTACGTGTCGTGTTCGATCTGAAACACCGAGTCGAACTGCGCTCGCGGCTATTGCCACCGCAAGCCCCGTACGGCCATCGACTGGTGATCGATCTACTCGATGTGGCGCAGAAGGAAACAACAATTGCCGTAACTCCACCGCCAGCGGCCCCGGTAGCCGCGCCGATCTCCACGACACCAAGCGCTGTAGTGGCAACGAATAAACTCGCGGATACCAAAGTACGGATCATTGCGATCGATGCCGGCCATGGCGGGGAGGATGTCGGTGCGATTGGACCACGTGGAACTTACGAAAAAACGGTGGTGTTGGCGATCGCTCGCGAACTCGCCGCCTTGATCAACCAGGAACCCGGCATGCGGGCGGTCTTGATTCGAGAGGGTGATTACTACGTCGGCTTACGCGAGCGCATGGTCCGCGCGCGCGACAAGTATGCCGATCTCTTCGTGTCGATCCACGCCGATGCCTTTCATAATCGCAGAGTGCGCGGGTCGTCGGTCTATGTGCTGTCTTCGCGGGGCGCTAGTTCGGAGGCCGCACGCTGGCTCGCTGAACGCGAGAACACCGCGGATCTCGTCGGCGGTGTTACTTTGGACGATAAAGATCCGCAACTGCGTACGGTGTTACTGGATCTCTCCCAAGCAGCGACCTTGGACTCGAGTCTTAACGCCGCGTCGAATGTGTTGAATGGCTTACGGCGCGTTGGTGCGGTACATCGACGTGAAGTTCAATCCGCAGGCTTCATGGTGCTGAAGTCACCCGATATTCCGAGTTTGTTAGTCGAAACCGCGTTCATATCTAATCCGACCGAAGAACAACAACTGAAAAGTCCCGTGTTTCATCGACAATTAGCTGGCGCGATCCGCGACGGTTTGAAGTCCTACTTCAAAGGCCAGGCTGATCCTAAACAACGCTATGCGGCCGGTCGCAAGCACTTAGTGGCGCGCGGAGACACGTTGTCCGCGATCGCACAGCGCTACGAAGTCAGCACTCATAAAATTCTGCTGGCGAATAGTCGCCGCGATGAGACCGTACGCTTAGGCGAAATTCTCCGGATCCCGTAATTCGGGAGTGACGCCATGAGTGCGCCAGCGGTCTATCGCGTTCTACACTGTGCGCCATGTCGCAGCCAGTTCCTTCCCGCCCCATTCAAGCGCTAGCCGATGATCTGATCAATCAAATTGCGGCCGGTGAAGTGATCGAGCGGCCGGTATCCATCGTCAAGGAATTGATTGAAAACAGCCTGGATGCCGGAGCCAGCGCGATTAAGGTCGAGCTAGTCGACGGCGGAATCGAACGAATTAGTGTCAGCGATGATGGGCAGGGCATTCCACCCCTGGAACTCGCGCTCGCATTGCGCCGGCATTGCACGAGCAAAATCACGCGTTTCGACGATCTTGATCGAATTGTGTCGCTGGGTTTTCGGGGCGAAGCGCTGGCGAGTATTGGGGCCGTGGCGGAACTCACCCTGAGTTCGCGGATCGCTGGTGCCGAGAATGCCTGGTCGGTGACGACTGGACCGCGTCGGGAAATTACACAGCCAATCCCCGCGGCGCGCGCGCGCGGAACGACGATCACCGTGAGCAATTTATTTGCGACGATCCCGGCCCGTCGTCAATTTCTGCGGCGGCCGCAAACCGAGTTGTTACACATTCAGCAGACGTTGCGTGGCATCGCGTTTTGCGTGCCCGGCGTGGCCTTGTCACTGCGCTATGACAGCAATAAACAATGGACTGCCGCCGCCGCCCGCGACGATCAGTCCAATCTCCAGCGCTGGCAGGCGGTGTTTGGCGCACAGTTCGCGCGCGAATCACTCTATGTTGACGTAACGGCCGCCGGCATTCGACTTTATGGCTGGATCGGACCCCCGCGGCTCGCGCGCAATCAAGCTGATCTACAGTACCTTGCGGTGAACGGTCGGCTGATCCGCGATCGACAACTCGCGCACGCCATTCGTCTGGCTTACGGTACAGATCTTGGTCCTGGCCAGTTTGCGAGTTATGCGTTGCATCTTGAAGTCGCCTCCAGTGAAGTCGACGTAAACGTTCATCCGAGCAAAGCCGAGGTGCGGTTCCGGCAGGTTCGGGACGTACACGATTTGATCTATGCCGCCCTTCGCCAGGCCCTTGCGCCGAACAACATCCTCGCTCGCAGTGCCGAGTACGCGCCGCACGCACTCGCCGAAACGGCGCCATTTCACGTAGCCGAACGCGTGGCAGCGCAATGGGATCCGGTGGTTCGCGACTCCCCCGCGAGGCCGGCGTTGGTGGTCGAGCAACCGAGTATTGTCGCCAATCGATTCCACATACAGGCGAACGAAGCGGCGCTACGCATCGTTGATCTGCAGAGGTTGGTTGAGAACCAACTCACGGTAGAGGGGACCCCGGAGATCCGCACCCTGGTGTTTCCCGTGCGCTTGCCAACGCCGATAACACCCTGGGCAGTAATGAGCACCCTGCTCGACCCCTACGGTTTCGAATTCGCGGAGATTGGGCCGGCCGTGTGGGTGCTGCGTGGGGTACCTGCCTGTTTACCGACGTTTGTTGTTACCACGTTTGCGGCTCTCCTCGCCGCGGACAAGCTAGCTGAGACCCAACCTCGCCGAGCTGTCGCACAAGCTGTCTGTGCGAGCTTAGAGGTACCTAGTGCGCCTGAACGCGAACAGTGGTTGCGGCTGTGGGCCGATCTCGCGCAGCGCCAGGGCGTACAGTTACCAGCGACAAGCTTGGATGCGGCCGCACTCGCGCATCTGTGTGCCACCGCTAACCGGTAAACATGAAAGAGCATAGGAATATTCCGGTTGTATGCTTGATGGGGCCAACCGGTGCCGGAAAAACCAGTTGCGCGATTCGCCTCGCGAGCCGCCTCCCGCTCGAAATCATCAGTGTCGACTCCGCGCTGGTCTACAAAGGGCTCGATATCGGCACGGCGAAACCTGATCCCAGCCTGCGCCGGAGGGTGCCGCATCATCTGATCGATATCTGTGACCCAGCAGAGGCATTTTCGGCGGCGGAGTTCCGCGCCCGTGCTGGCAATTTAATTGCCGAAATTGCCGGTCGCGGACGAATTCCGCTCCTCGTTGGCGGCACCGGATTGTATTTTCGAACCCTCTTGGAGGGGATTTCTCCATTACCTCCGGCGGATCCAGGAGTTCGTGCGCGCCTACAAGCTAGCTGCACAGAATTCGGTAGCGCGGCGCTCCATAAGCGTTTGGAGGAGGTCGATCCCTTCAGCGCGAAGCGAATTCATCCTAATGATCCGCAAAGAATTCTTCGGGCACTCGAAGTCTTTGAACTCACCGGTACACCGCTAACGGCCTGGTGGGCCGCGCAAGCTCGTGAGGCACTCAATCTGCCGATAGTGAAATGGGTGATCGCGCCGAGTGAGCGCAGCCGCCTGCATCAACAGTTAGCCTCTCGATTCGCGGCGATGCTGGAGCGTGGACTGGTCAACGAGGTGCTCGGCCTGCGCGGCCGACCGGACCTTGATCTCACTAAGCCAGCGCTGCGCGCAGTGGGGTATCGGTCAGTGTGGCGATTCCTGGCCGGTGAACTTGGCTATGCGGAGATGGTCACACAAGCGGTCACTGCCACCCGCCAGCTGGCAAAGCGCCAACTGACATGGTTTCGTGCCGAAACCCACGCGCAATGGTTGGATAGCGAGCAAACAGATTTAATCGACGTGCTCACACGGGGACTTGAAGCACATCCACTAATGAGGAATGTCGATTATACTTAACCGTGCGGGAACGCTAGCCATCGGTCTCATAATCGAGTGGTATGGATCCAAGCGTTCGCCATGAGCGGTAGAACCAAGTCCAACGCAATATAGATGTAAGGGCGCTCGTGGAAACTAAGAACAAGGAGAATCTCATGAGTAAAGGGCAATCCCTACAAGAGCCTTATCTCAACGCTTTGCGCAAAGAGCGCATCCCCGTGTCAATTTACCTTGTGAATGGAATCAAATTACAAGGTCAGATCGAGTCTTTCGATCAGTTTGCCATCCTGCTAAAAAATTCCGTCAGCCAAATGGTTTACAAACACGCGATCTCGACTGTGGTCCCGGCGCGTAACGTAAAACTGCCGCGTGTCGACGGCGAGCCGGAAGAAGACGAATAGCGTGCTGAGTAGGTTACCGGCGCTTGTTTGAGCGTCCGCGCGGCGGCGAGCGCGCGATCCTCGTCCTCGTCGAATTGGCACCGCCTGAGCGTCTCGGTGATGCGGTCGAGTTTATCGAACTCGCTGTGTCCGCAGGCGTTACTGCAGCGGCGACAATCACAGTTCGGCGCGGTCGACCCGATCCGAAATATTTTGTCGGGCTCGGTAAAGTTGAAGAACTGAAGGCCGCCGTGCTCGCCCATGACGCCGAAGTCGTGCTGTTTGACCGAAGCCTCTCGCCGGCACAAGAACGGAATCTAGAGCGCGCGCTTAGCTGCCGCGTACTCGATCGCAACGGCGTAATTCTCGATATCTTCGCGCAACGCGCGCGCTCGTTCGAAGGTAAGCTGCAGGTTGAGATGGCGCAATTAACCCATCTCTCCACGCGCCTGGTCCGTGGTTGGACGCACCTCGAACGCCAGCGCGGTGGGATCGGGTTACGCGGTCCCGGTGAGACCCAGCTCGAAACGGACCGCCGTTTGATCGGTAAGCGCATCAAACAGCTTGGCGAACGTCTGGAAAAAGTTCGACGACAACGCGCGCAAGGTGCTCGCGCCCGTCGCCGCGCGGCGCTGTCAACCGCCGCCTTAGTCGGTTATACCAACGCCGGCAAGTCGACCTTGTTCAATTTGCTGACGACCAGCCAGACTTACGCGGCGGATAAATTGTTCGCGACTCTCGATACGACACTACGACGCATGAATGTTCCGGGTGAACATCCGGTGTTGGTCAGTGATACAGTCGGATTCATTCGCGATCTTCCCCCGGAGTTGATCGCGGCATTTCAAGCAACCTTGGATGAAACCAAGGACGCGAGCCTGCTGCTACACGTGATCGATGCCAGCGCGGACGATGTCGCTGCGCGTCGCACCGAAGTTCAATCGGTGTTGGCGCGAATAGGCGCAAGCGAGACTCCACTAATCGAGGTCTACAACAAAATCGACCGGACCTCGGCACCCGAGTCGCGGACAGTCCCGGGCACGAACGGAGAACCTACTCGCGTATGGGTTTCCGCCTGTAGCGGGGCGGGTCTCGATGAGTTGAAGCACGCGGTCTCCGAGCATCTCGCGCAAACGAAAACACGACGACAAATTGCACTTCCGGCCCACGCTGGGCGTCTGCGTGCGCAACTTTACGAATTCGGCGCGGTGCTGGAGGAGGAGGTACTAGCGGACGGAAGTTGGCGCCTTGAGGTCACGATTAGTGACCCACGTTGGGCGCAACTACTCGAGGCCACCGAGCATTTGCGTTGAAGTAGCGCAGGGCTGGCCCTACAATCGGCCGCTGATGCTGCGCCCGCGCGGGCGCTTTTCAGCGCAAGAACAAGCAGAAAGTGCAATTCTTTCTTCGTCGTCACTCTCGATAATTGAAAGTTTTCGAGAACAGCGGTACCGCGGTGCCGAACGAATCTTCGCCGATTGACGAGATTCACCAATACACCAATACAAGAGATGAATTCATGGGTTGGAACGAACCGAACGACAACAACCGCGATCCCTGGGGCGGTCGACGCAATGAACAGGGGCCACCGGATCTCGACGAAATCGTGCGCAAAATGCAGGATAAGTTGAGCGGCCTGTTCGGGCGGCGCCCGCGCGGCCCTCAAAGTACCCAAAACGAGCCCTCCGCGTCGGTTTGGGTGCTCGTGGGAGTTCTCGCGGTACTGGTCCTGGGTTATGAAATGTTCTGGCGAATCGATTCCGCGGAGCGGGGAGTCGTTTTACGCTTTGGCAAGTACGTCACGACTTTGCAACCCGGACCCCATTTTCGGTTGCCACGCCCAATTGAGAAAGTCATTAAGGTCAATATCGAGCAAATCCGCGGCTTCACGGTCAGCGCGAGAATGCTCACCAAGGATGAAAATATTTCCGATCTGGAACTCGCGGTGCAGTACCGAATTAAAGATGTCTCCAGTTATCTTCTGAAGATTGCGGATCCGGATGAGACCGTTACCCGCACCGCCGAGAGTGCGATCCGCGAAACCATCGGCCGCAACGGCTTTGATTTTGTGATCAATGAAGGTCGCGCGCAGGTCGCGGCCGATGCCGGAAAATTGATGCAGGAAATGTTGGATGTCTACCAGAGCGGAATTGAAGTGACCAGCGTGAACATGCTGAGTGCGACCGCGCCAGAGGAAGTTAAATCCGCGTTTGACGATGCGATTAAATCGCGCGAAGACAAACAACGCAAAATCAATGAAGCCGAAGCATACCGCAATGAGAACGTCGAGCGTGCCCAAGGGGAGGCGGCCCGAATTCGACTTGAATCGGAGGCCTATCAGAAACAAGTCGTATCGCGCGCGGAAGGCGAAGCAAGCCGCTTTGAGCAATTATTGACGGCGTTCGAGCAAGCACCAGAGGTTACGCGACAACGTTTATATCTCGAGACCGTGGAACAGGTCTTGGCAGGTAGCAATAAAGTTCTGATCGAAGGTAATGGTGGCGGCAATCTGACTTATCTACCGCTCGACAAGTTGCTGGAACGCGTTCAAGACTCCGACGACTCGACCCTCGTCCAGGATCCGTCGGTGCCGGATCTCGATAAGTATCCGACACCGGGCTCGCTGGAAGACCGGCAACGTGAAGTCAGCCGTCTGCGGGAGGCACGCTAATGTTTGCGCGCATTGCAATAATTCTCGTGGTGATCGTGATTGGTCTGTCCACCAGCATGTATCGTGTGTTCGAGCAGGAACGTGTGATCCTCTTCCAGTTAGGTGAAATTAAGCGTGCCGACTTCACGCCCGGCCTCTATTTCCTTATCCCTGGTTACCAGAACGTGATGAAATTCGACGGCCGGCTGCAGACACTTGAAGCCGAGCCGCAGCGGTTTCTTACTGGCGAAAAGAAAGACGTGATCGTCGATTCGTTCGTGCGCTGGAAGATTCGTGACGTCGTACGCTTTTATCTTGCCACTGGCGGCGATCCGAGCCGCGCGCAAGTCCTGGTCTATCAGAAAGTAAACGATGGGTTACGCAATGAGTTCGGCAAGCGAACCTTGCAAGAAGTGGTCGCCGGTGATCGGGGATCGATTCGTAATATCGTGACGGGCACCAAGGATATCGGCGAAGAGCTTGGTATCGAGATTGTCGATGTCCGCTTGAAACGGATCGATTTGCCGGCCGAAGTGAACAGCTCGGTCTACGAAAGAATGCGCTCGGAGCGCTCACGCGTGGCTCGGCAAAATCGCGCCAGCGGTGAACGCGAGGCGACTACTATTCGTGCCGACGCGGATAAAGCGCGCACCGTCATCAGCGCGGAAGCGTATCGCGCCGCGGAAACCTTACGCGGTGAAGGTGATGCGGCAGCAGCTAAAATTTACGCGCGAGCCTATGGCCGGAATCCGGAGTTCTATGCTTTTCACCGCAGCTTGAATGCGTATCGCACGAGCTTTAAAGGCAAGGGGGATGTGTTGATGCTCAAGCCGGACTCCGACTTCTTCAAGTACTTCGACAATCCCGCGCCGCGTAATTAAGGCGCATAGCGAGCAGCCCGGGTTCGCTGACTCGTACCGTAACGAACCGCTTGGCTTAAATATGTGGCAGGATTTGATGGCGGCGGGTGCACTGGTATTGGTGCTAGAAGGAATCCTGCCGTTTCTGAACCCCCGGCGCTATCGTGAAACCATGCAGGCTATTACTCAATTCAATGATCAGACCTTGCGCGGCATTGGTCTGCTTAGCATGGCCGCTGGGGTCGGGTTACTATACTTCGTGAGAACCTTCACGTGACGAATCGCGATCGTTGGCTTCTTCCCGATGGCGTTGATGAGCAACTGCCAACTGCCGCACTGCGCCTTGAGGGGATGCGGCGATCCGCGCTAGACCTATTTGCGACCTGGGGATATCGCTTATGCATCCCACCGATGGTCGAGTTTATTGATTCACTGCTATCGGGTGCCGGCGAGGATCTCGAATTACAAACTTTCAAGCTCATCGACCAGCTCAGTGGTCGCATGCTTGGAGTCCCGGCTGATATCACACCGCAAATTGCGCGGATAGACGCGCATCGGCTGCCGACGCAATGCCCGCAACGGCTGTGCTATGTCGGCCCCATTCTGCACACCCGCCCGGATAAATTCGCAGGCTCGCGTAATCCGTTGCAGATCGGTGCGGAGTTATACGGTCACGCCGGGATCGAGAGTGATGCCGAAGTGGTGTGCCTGATGGGCGCGTTATTGACTGAGGTAGGGCTGAGTGATTTCACTTTGGAACTCGGGCACATGGGGATCTTTCGTGGTCTGGTGGCCGCGGCGACTCTCGCAAGTCAGCTGGAATCCGAGCTGCTTGATGCATTACTGCGCAAAGCCACGACCGAGGTGGACGAAGTGCTCGATAGGGCAGGAGTCGCCTCGGAATATAAGACTTTGTTTCGGGCCCTGTTGAAGCTCAATGGTGACGCGACCCAGGTGGCGGAGGCAGCCGCGCTTTTCCGCACGGCACCCGCGTCCGTTAACGCCGCAATCGCTGAATTAGAGGGCTTGATTACCATCGTCCGCGCGCGCATGCCAGGACTGACGGTGCATATTGATCTCGCCGAATTACGCGGCTATCACTACCACACCGGAGTGATGTTTGCCGCTTATACGCCGCGACTCGGCCGCGCGGTCGCCTGGGGTGGCCGCTACGATAACGTGGGCGCGCATTTTGGGCGGGCGCGTCCGGCGACCGGATTTAGCACGGATCTGAAGTTGCTGGCGGCGATTGGCGATTTTACCTCCATAGTTTTCGACCCAGTCTACGCCCCGATGAGTACCGACCCGGCGCTGCAAGCACAGATCACCGACTTGCGCGCCCGTGGTACTGTCGTGATCCAGGCCTTACCAGGGCAACATGGATCGGCAGCTGAACTAGGCTGCACACGCCAACTCGTGCGCGATGCCGGGTTTTGGAAAATCCTCTCTATATAGCAAAAAAAAGGTCCGTTTTGAGCAAGTCAGTAGTTGTTATCGGCGCCCAGTGGGGTGATGAAGGTAAGGGCAAGGTCGTCGATATGCTGACCGATCGTGTCGCCGCCGTCGTGCGCTTTCAAGGCGGCCACAACGCGGGTCACACTGTGGTGATTGACGGTGCCAAGACCGTGCTGCATCTCATTCCGTCGGGCGTCCTGCGCGAAGGCGTGAGGTGTTTGATCGGCAACGGCGTGGTGGTGTCGCCCGCGGCCTTGATGGAAGAAATCGCGATGCTGGAATCCAAAGGAATCCCGGCGCGCACGCGGATGCAGGTCAGTCCTGCCGCCACCTTGATCCTCCCGTACCACGCTGCGCTTGACCAGGCGCGCGAAAAGGCACGTGGAGATCAGGCAATCGGCACCACTGGACGGGGCATTGGCCCGGCCTATGAAGACAAAGCGGCGCGCCGCGCTTTGCGGGTGGATGATCTCCTACACCGTGAACGGTTTGCCGCCAAGCTCGGCGAAGTACTGGATTATCACAACTTCGTCCTGACCAATTACTACAAAGTCGCGGGCCTGGATTTTCAGCAGATTCTGGATCAACAGATGAGTCTGGCCGACGAGATCGCTCCGATGGTGGCCGATGTCGCGGAAATCATTTACCAGTTGCAAGCGGCGGGCGAAAACATTCTCTTCGAAGGCGCACAAGGGAGCTTGCTTGATATTGATCACGGCACTTATCCGTTCGTCACGTCCTCGAACACCACGGCGGGTTACGCCGCGACCGGAACCGGTGCGAGCCCGCGCTGTCTCGATTACATCTTAGGGATCACCAAAGCCTATACGACCCGCGTCGGGTCCGGCCCGTTTCCCACCGAATTGTTCGACGCGACCGGACAGCGGCTCGCGACTCGCGGACACGAATTCGGCGCGACGACCGGTCGTCCGCGGCGATGTGGCTGGTTCGACGGCGTCGCGCTGCGACGCTCGCGCATGACGAATGGTTTGTCGGGGTTGTGCGTGACCAAGCTGGATGTCCTTGATGGCATGGACGAGCTATTGATCTGTGTCGGTTACCGTGGCCCGTTTGGCGAAATGCGCGGTTCACCCATTGGTGCCGAAGCGATGGCGGAAGTCGAGCCAATCTACGAAACCCTGCCGGGATGGCAGGAATCAACCGTCGGTATTACGCGGTATGCAGCCCTGCCGACCAACGCGCAACGTTATCTTGAGCGCATTGCCGAGGTCGCCGAAACGCCCATCGACATGATTTCAACCGGGCCGGACCGCGCCGATACGATCGTGCTCAAGCATCCGTTTAATTGATAAAGATGTCGGCAGTCGACGATCCATTCGCGCGTTTCGCGGCTTGGCTTGCCGACGCGGAGCGTAGCGAGCCGAATAACCCAAGCGCGATGTCGCTGGCGAGCGTCGACCCCGATGGCCGTCCGTCACTGCGAATGGTGTTGCTGCGCGGTTGTGACCGCGGCTTCGTGTTTTATACCAATCTCGAAAGCCGCAAAGGTCATGAGTTAGCCGCGAACCCGTACGCCGCATTGTGTTTTCATTGGAAGTCGCTCGGTCGACAGGTTCGAATTGAAGGTCGAATTGAACAGGTTGAGGCGGCGGAAGCAGACGCGTATTTCGCCTCGCGCCCCAGGGAAGCGCAGATCGGAGCATGGGCCTCCGCGCAATCTCAGAGTCTCGAATCCACCGCGTTGCTTGAACAACGCGTCGCTGACTTCACGGCGCAGTTTGGCGAAAAGCCGGTGCCGCGTCCGCCGTTCTGGTCTGGCTATCGATTAGTTCCTGCACAGTTCGAGTTCTGGGAAGAACGCCCATTTCGCCTCCATGATCGCACGCTATTCAAGCGCAAAGACACGCAGTGGACGGTGAGTAAACTCTACCCGTGACGAAGCGGCGCTCCTCCCAGCGCACCGCTAGCGGCGCCACCCGTAGCGAACTTAACTAGCGGTCCTTGGGGTATAGCTTACTGCAGCAGATTGCTACAGTTTTGACTACACCTGCAATGAGAATAGAAATTGGTGAAAGGTGGATTCTGATCGACAGCGACAAAAAACCGATGATTATCTCATCGATTGATTCGGCAACCCACCTGAGCGTCGATGATCGTTCAGTAGGAGAAAGAGAGTTGAACTCGAATGGGTAAGAAATTCCACTTAGCGCAGTACACCATGTTGCCGGTTACACACCACAGAGCTGGCCCCAATCGTCTGCACAGTGGGCCGGAATCTATAAGTGGATTCTCCGCGGATGTTTAAGCTGCCGTGGCCACTGGCAGTGATGCAAAGTAGACCTGATCCGGTGTCTTTCGATCAAGGCTACTGTGAGGTCTTCGATTATT
>SHZM01000012.1 GCA_009692265.1 Gammaproteobacteria bacterium | reverse complement strand
GGATTGCGAGCTACATCCACGGCTTCTACAACCCGACTCGACGACACTCGACGCTCGGAAACTTGTCGCCGGATAGCTATGCGCGGACACTGATGGCCGCGTGATACTTCAACCCGCTTCTTGGCGTCCGGCTGGTAGGGGCAGGTTCATAGTGCCTTGAACTGACCTAGACTGCGCACATGGCCACCGCACCCGACGTTACTTCGACCCATACCCCTGTGATGCAGCAGTATTTGCGCATTAAGGCCGAGCACCCCGATCTCTTGCTGTTCTACCGAATGGGGGATTTCTACGAACTTTTTTTCGACGACGCGAAACGCGCAGCGCAACTTCTCGACATTGTTTTAACCAGTCGGGGTGAATCCGGCGGTGAGCGGATCGCCATGGCAGGAGTGCCCGCGCATGCTGCGGAGAACTACATCGCGCGCCTATTGAAATTAGGCGAATCCGTGGTCATCTGCGAGCAGGTTGGAGATCCCGCGACGTCGCGCGGCCCCGTTGAGCGCAAGGTAGCGCGAATTTTAACGCCCGGCACGTTGACCGATGAGGCGTTACTCAACGAACGCACCGAAAACCTATTACTGGCTGCGAATAAAGCGGGGGACGCCTATGCATTAGCGTGGATCGACGTGGCAAGCGGCCGCTTTAGCGCGATGGTCGTCGAATCTCACGCCGCGCTCGAAGCGGAAATCGCGCGTCTCAAACCTGCCGAGGTATTACTTCCCGACCCACCCCAATTCGTGCTTTCGGCACTGCTTGCGCCGGTACAACGTCGGCGACCGGAATGGAAATTCGAACCACGTGCTGGTGCCACTGTCTTATGTAGATATTTCTCGGTCCCAACCCTCGCCAGTCTAGGTCTCGGCGCCGCGCCCCTCGCGGCTGGTGCGGCGGCCTGCCTAGTGAATTATTGCGAGGAGACGCATTGCGGGCGACTTCCTCACTTACAGCCGCCGCAACTATGTCGACGAGACGCCAGTATCGTGATGGATCCCTCAACCCGGCGACACCTGGAGCTCGTCGAAAGCGCGGACGGTAACCCGAGCAATACCCTCGCGGCCGTTCTGGACACCACCGCTACCGCGATGGGTGGTCGATTACTCAAGCGCTGGTTGCTCGCCCCTCTGCGCGATCACGACGAAATTCGGCATCGCCTGCTCGCGGTAGACGCGTTGCGCCGGACACCACAGGGCCTTAATGCGCGAACTCAGTTGAGACAAATCGGCGATATCGAGCGTATCTCCTCACGGGTGGCCCTGAACTCAGCACGGCCGCGCGATCTCGCGCAACTTCGGCAATCGCTCGCGATGTTGCCCGCCCTAACTGCTGACCTTCATCCTCTCGATAATCCCCGACTCGCGGCGCTTAACGTAGCGATTGGCAGTTACCCGGAATTGCAGGCCTTGCTCGCACGCGCGTTGATGGAAACGCCAGCTATACTGGTGCGCGACGGCGGCGTGATTGCACGCGGATACGATACCCTCCTCGATGAATTACGGGGTCTCGCGGTTGACGCTGACGATTATCTGCTCACACTGGAACGCCGTGAACGTGAACGAACCGGGATAACAAATTTAAAAGTTGGGTTCAATCGCGTACATGGTTATTACATTGAACTGAGTCGCACCCGCACCAGTGAGATCCCCGCCAACTATCACCGGCGGCAGACGTTAAAAGGGGTCGAGCGCTACATCACACCGGAACTCAAGGCTTTCGAGTCAAAGATCCTCAGCGCGCATGACCGCGCCTTGGCGCGTGAGCGCGAGCTTTACGGAGAATTACTGAATACCGCAGCCTCGTATGTTGCGGCACTCCAACGCACCGCGGACGCTCTCGCCGAACTTGACGTACTGGCCTGCTTTGCCGAGCGGGCGGAACGCCTAGATCTTGTGGCGCCAAGTTTCTGCGACGAGCCGGCAATCAAGATAGAACAGGGACGGCACCTCGTTGTCGAACAATTCAGTAGCGCGCCCTTCGTCCCGAATGACCTACTCCTCGATGACGAACGACGGATGCTGATCGTGACTGGCCCCAATATGGGCGGGAAATCGACTTATATGCGACAAACCGCGCTGATCGCGATTCTTGCGCATTGCGGGAGCTTCGTCCCGGCAGCGACCGCCCTATTTGGGCCAATTGACATGATTTTTTCGCGGATTGGGGCCGCCGATCATCTCTCGCGCGGACAAAGCACTTTTATGGTCGAGATGACCGAAGCAGCCCACATCCTACACCAGGCCACCGCTAACAGCTTGGTTTTGATCGACGAAATCGGTCGCGGCACGAGCACCTTTGATGGCATGTCATTGGCGTGGGCTACCGCCGAGCATTTGGCGCTGCGCAATCGAGCGTTCACGTTGTTTGCGACACATTTTTTTGAACTGACGACGATTGCCAAGACCCTGGCTGGAGTCGGCAACGTCCGCATGGATGCGCTCGAATACGGCGAACAAGTAACTTTCACCCATGCGGTCAAGGAAGGCCCCGCGAATCAGAGTTATGGACTCGCGGTCGCACTACTCGCAGGGGTTCCGCGGGAGGTTATTGCTCGCGCACGCACGCGACTCGAAGAATTAAACTCCGGGTACCTCGGTGAGCTCGCGCGCATCGCACCCCAGCTCCCGCTAAACGCGCCGCCGCACCCGGTGCTCGCCGCACTCGACTCATTAGACCCTGATCGCTTGAGTCCAAAAGACGCATTGAGCGCGCTATACATGTTAAAAGAAATACTGCAAAAAACCTGAGTCCCCACCGCCATCGGCTCGCATTACCGACTTCAATATAGGACCGCACCACCCTGCGCAAGCGTGGGTTGGGTCGGACGCCACCTGTCGTTATAATACTGCCGTTTTTACCAACTGCGATTACCTGATATGACTTTTGTAGTAACCGACAACTGTATCAAGTGCAAATACACCGACTGCGTCGAGGTCTGCCCAGTCGATTGCTTTCACGAGGGGCCAAACATGTTGGTAATCGATCCCGACGAGTGTATCGATTGCACCTTGTGCGAACCAGAATGCCCAGCGGAGGCGATCAAATCGGAAGACGATTTGACCGATTACGAACAGCAATTTCTATCGTTGAACGCTGAATTAGCTAAAGGGTGGCCAGTTATCAACGAAATGAAAGACCCGCCGGCTGATGCGGATGAGTGGAAAGGCGTCGCCGAGAAGCTTGAACATTTAGAGCGCTGAACACCTGCCGGTTCAGGTTTAACGGATGCCACGGCATCCAACTGGATAACCTAGCGCCGAAATTAAAATCCGGTGGTCGGCCTACCGACCACCGGCCGGGCCATTAGATCCGTCCCTGGACCTTCTGCAACAATGGCCACTACACCTAACCCGCCTGCGTTCCTTGCTGGCGAGTCTGGTGGCCAACTTCCCTCTCGGCACGACTCAAAACTAGCCGATCACCCTTCTCTGCGCGAATTTCCGATCGAAGAGGCGACTTACTGAAAATCGTCAATTCAGTGAAGCGCTTGCAGCGTGATGTGCGGGTATCTAGCCAAGAGTTTCCGCGTTCCGCGAATATCAACAATGCGAAAATCCTAAACTCCTCTGGGTAATCCACTGAGGTGGTCCGGTGACTTGCGGCGTGAGGGTTCTCTGATCTCGCGACCTTGCTCGCGGGCCGCGCGCGAGTTGGCGAGCACACGATCCGGCTTCTATACTGTTTCGCGACCGAGACTTCAGGGTACCTCTAAAAAATAGGATTTTTGTTCGAGTACAAGGCGCGGTACTTCCGACAAGCACAGTTAACGCAGTAAGTTAATGAGCATTGCAGGAAGTGCCGCAACGTCGCCACCGGACAAAAAGACAATTACTTAGAGATGCTCTTCATTTAATTTGCGCGGGGAGACGCTATCTCTATGCCACTAAATACGCGTCACTTGATTCGCCCAGCCAACACGGTTACTGCGCTAGTACGCGGCACTATCGTCGGCTTGCTCTGGGTGTCCTGCGCGGCAGTTGCGACCGATGTTTATCAATCCCGCGACGTCGCCGGCCGTCTTCAATTCTCCGATAAGCCTCCTACGCCGGGGGCCACACCAGTGCCTTTAAAGCAGGTGCCGGGACCAACACTCCCGCCCGAATCCGTTGAAGAGCGTCAATTACGCACACAGCGACTACTCGATGAATACGCAACCGAACGCAGTGAACGCAAGGCCGAAAAAGCAAAAGAACACGCCAGACTCGTCGAACACCGGCGCGTTCGCGCCGAGGCTCGCGACCAGGTCCTGGAGCTTGAGAGCGCGAGTCGCCTATACACCCGCGATACACGCGGAAACAAACAGATATTGCCAGAAGTCGAGTTACGCAAGGAACGCGAACGCGCTAGATCCGAGGTTAAGCGGCACTGCGCAGACGTTCCCTAGAAACGACCCCAGGTAACGCAGCTACTCGCTCAGAATTTTCCCAGTTACTATAGATAACACCTTGAGTTTATTCTAAAGAAACCGCGAGTACATCTGGATGAAAGAGGCCTTCTGGAAATCTGACCGCTTCCTAGGTATCGCCCTAACCCTGATCTTTCTAGTCATCTGGGGACGCCTTCAATTTCTCGAAGGACTTGAACGTGATGCGTATGACTTAGGCGTGCGACTTTCGTCACGCGACCCAGGTAATCAAATCGCTGTGATTGCGATCGATGACAGCAGTATTAAAAGCATCGGGCGCTGGCCATGGTCGCGCGAAATCCACGCGCAAATGCTCGATAAACTTAAAGCAGCAGGCGCTAAAGTTATCGGGTCGACCATTTTCTATGCGGAAGTGCAGGTTGACCCTGGCTTGACCTGGATTCAGCGTCTTAAATCCCAACTGACGACGGTAGCTTCAAGCCCGGGTGGCGAAGAGATTGCCGCAACTTTAAAAGCTGCCGAGCAGGCGCTGGATACCGACGGCATCCTGGGCACGACCATCAAGGACGGCGGTAATGTGGTCCTGCCGATGCACCTTGAAGACGGCGAACCAATAGGCAATCCGGACGCGCCGCTCCCCGATTACATCAAGCGCTTCGCGATTCCCAAACAGAATATTCTTGACCCAAGCGGTCAGAATCAAGACCTCATCCCGCGCTCGACGGTCAATATAGCGCCACCGATCCCGGCCTTTGGTGAAAATGCCGCGGCCATTGGGCATCTCATCGTGTGGCCTGACGTGGACGGCGATATTCGATTCGAGCCCCTCATCGTGCGCTATTACGATGATTACTTCCCGTCGTTATCACTCATGATCGCCGCCAAGAGTCTCAACGTTGGCGTGGACGAGATCAAAATCAATTTGGGAGATAGCGTTCAACTCAAAAATCTCAATATCAAGACTAATCCGGAACTGTTCATGAACACGTTCTATTACGGTAAGCGCGAAGGTGATCGCGAACCGTTCGACGTGTTCTCGTTTATAGATGTTATTCAAGACAAAGTCCCGGCGGAAAGTTTCAAGGACAAAATTGTGCTGCTCGGGGCCACGGCCTACGGCGTTGGCTCAACCTTGCACACGCCAACGGGTGACGTAGGCGGGCCGGCCTTAGTCCTCGCGCATACCGTCGCGAGTATTCTGAATCAGAACTTTTTCGTGCAGCCGGGCTGGGCGGGAATCGCCGAATTCCTGGTGCTGTTGCTGGTGGGAGCCTATCTGATATTTCTCCTGCCACGCTTGAAAGCGGGTCGGGCCTTTTTGATCAGCGGCGCTATTTTCGTGGCTTTAATCGTCATTGAACTGGGCTTGATGAAGTCACAGGCCACGTGGCTGAAATTAATGACGGCGGTAAGTCTGCTCGCGATCGGACACGTACTTCTGACGACTAAACGTTTCCTTGTCACGGAAGCGAGCAAATTGCGCCTGGACGTCGATTCAGCCGCCAGTAACAAACAACTCGCGCTGCAATTTCAACAGAAGGGCGAATTGGATAACGCATTCGAGTACTTCCGAAAGTGCCCGGCCGACGACAACTTACTGGAGTCAATGTATTCCCTGGCCACCGACTTCCAGGTTAAACGCAAACCCGAAAAAGCGATGCTCGTTTACGAGTACATTTACGACAAAAACCCGAAGTTCAGGGATATTCAAAACAAGATCACCCAGGCCAAACAAGCCATGGACACCTTGATGCTGTACCCCAGCGGCTCGCCGCCTGGCGGCGCGGCGCGCACGACTATCCTCCAGACCGGAGCAGGTGGCACCAAGACTATGCTCGGGCGCTATGAAGTTGAGAGGGAGCTCGGCAAAGGTGCCATGGGGGTGGTGTATCTCGGCAAGGATCCGAAGATTAACCGGGTCGTGGCCATAAAAACGATGGCGTTGTCGCAGGAATTCGAAGCCGACGAACTCGATGAAGTGAAAAGCCGTTTTTTCCGCGAGGCGGAAACAGCCGGTCGCCTTCAGCATCCCAATATCGTAACGATTTATGACGCTGGCGAAGAACACGATTTGGCGTATATCGCGATGGAGTTCCTCGAAGGCCACGACCTTGCGCGCTACACCAAGCCGGATTCCCTGCTGCCGCTTCCGATCACTATGGGCGTGATCTTCAAAGCTGCGCTAGCGCTTGACTTTGCGCACAAACAAAATGTCGTCCATCGCGATATTAAGCCGGCAAATATCATGTACGAGCCGAATAAAAAGACGGTCAAGTTGACGGACTTCGGGATTGCCCGGATCACCGATTCCAGCAAAACCAAAACGGGAATGGTGCTCGGTACGCCGTCATACATGTCGCCCGAGCAATTGTCAGGTAAAAAAGTGGACGGACGCTCCGACCTGTTTTCACTGGGTGTCATGCTCTACCAAATGGTAACCGGCAAGCTACCGTTCATGGGCGAGTCGATGGCAACCTTGATGTACAAGATCGCTAACGAACCGCATCAAGATATCGCCACGTTTAAACCCGATTTGGCGCGGCAGCGACCCTGTATCCCAGAGATCATCGATAAGGCGCTACAGAAAGACGCGGATAAGCGCTACCAAACGGGAGCAGATATGGCCCGCGACATCCAGGCTTGTGCCAAACAAGTTGGGGACAAGGGCTGATGATTGCGGTCCCGGATGTCGAACTCGTCAATGTCTCGGATCCGGGTAGAAAACGACCGCACAATGAAGACAGCGCGGTCACTGATCGTGAATTGGGGCTGGCGTTGGTTGCCGATGGCATGGGCGGTTATAAAGCGGGAGAGGTCGCCAGTGCGATCGCGGCGAAAGTTGTCTTAGACGCGGTCCGCGCGGGACAAAACAAACATTTTTTCCAACAGCAAAATAAGCCGAACGAGGCGACCCGCGAAAGGGACCTCATTCGGCGCAGCATCGAAGACGCGAACAAGTACATCTATCGCACCGCGCATAACATCCCACAATGCCAGGGCATGGGAACAACGATCGTCGCCACCCTGTTTTCTGAAGGCCGGGTGACCCTGGCTCACGTCGGCGATTCCCGTATTTACTTATTTCGCGACAATGCCTTGAAGCAGGTCACCAATGACCACTCTCTAGTACAGGAATTGATCGATCGAGGCTTTTTTACCCCTGAAGAGGCACAAGCGAATACGCCAAAAAATCTTGTGACTCGCGCCCTCGGCATTGACGAGCACGTTGAGGTCGAAATGACCGAAATGGCGACCCGGCCCGGGGATATCTATCTGCTCTGCTCGGACGGCCTCAATGATATGGTAGATGATGAGGAAATTCGCTTAACCCTAAGTAAATACGGTGGTAATCTTGTACAGGCCGCTCATGAATTGGTGCAGCAAGCCAACGCGAGTGGGGGTAGGGACAACATCTCAGTGGTGCTTGCCCGACCGCATGCGGTAACCGCGTCAAGCGCGGGAATTCTCGAGAAACTACAAGGTCTTTGGTCGCGAGACAGCTGATAGGACGCAAGAAGATGGGCAAACTCGTACTCAGCTTGAATGGTGCAGTTCAGGGGGAATTCCAACTGAACAAGGAACGTATGACGATTGGGCGCAAACCCGATAACGACGTTCAGGTCGACAACCTTGCAGTTAGCGGCAAGCACGCGCTGGTCATCACGATCCTGGACGACTCCTTTCTAGAAGACCTGGGCAGCACCAACGGTACCTACGTCAACGGCAAACTCATTAAAAAGCACGCTTTACGGGATGGCGACGTAGTCGGTATCGGCAAGCACGAACTCAAATACGTCAACGAGCATGCGACTGCCGACGACGAAGAATTCGAAAAGACGATGATTATTCGACCCGGCTCCGCGAGTGCCGCAGTGGCTGCGGCAAAGGCCGCCGAAGAAGCTGGTGCCGCGGCAGCTGCCCAGGCCGCCGCGCCGCGTCCAGCAGCGGCGGTATCTGCCCCGTCACCCGCGGCAGTTCCTGGCGGGATGCCGCTAGGGAAACTGCAGGTGTTGAATGGTCCGATTGCGGGCAAAGAACTCGAACTCGGCAAAGCGCTGATCACGCTAGGAAAACCCGGCGTCCAAGTCGCGGTAATTTCGCGTCGACCCAAAGGGTATTTCCTAACGCATATCGAAGGGGACGGGAAGAACAATAATTATCCCGTCGTTAACGGTACCACGATTGGCGGACAGGCTTACGCGATGAAAAGTGGCGATGTAATCGAGTTAGCTGGCATCAAGATGTCATTCACTTTAACGCGTTAGGCCTAGGGCTGCCTCTCTCGCAGAGTGCTGCTCGTCAGGTGAATTCCGAAGCGGCCCAAACTCAGCCTACTTGATCGAATGCGTGTAAACGCCGTCCCAATTCCTGGGCGGGGGCGAGCGTCGAAACTGGGCGACGCGATCCACGTAAATCTTATACAAGCCTGGCGCGCGCGAACTGCGTTGCAGGCTTAAAAAATTCATTTCCGCCGCATCCCAGTCCTGGGCGCGATACAGGCGCACCGCTTCCCGATGCAACTTCAATTCGCTACGCCATTTCTCGTCCAATTCGGATTTTAGAAATAGCGGCTCATAGATCGAAATAGGCTGCTCCTTGCCCTTCACGCGAACGCGGTCGATTTCGCGATAGGCATATTCCGGGACCGCTTCCTTCGTCGACTCGCTGACCAGCATTGCCACCCCATAGCCCTTGGTCAAGCTCTCAATGCGAGAACCCAAGTTTACCGCGTCACCCAGCGCGGTATAGGCAACCCTGAACTCGGAGCCCATATTGCCGACGCTCATCGAGCCACTATTCACCCCAATTCCGATGCGGATTTCGGGCCAACCCTTCGCGACGAAGACCTTATTGAGCTCCTTCACCCGAGCCAGCATCTCAAGCCCCGCTTGAACCGCGTGCAAGGTATGCGCGTCATCGTCGAGTGGCGCTCCCCAAAACGCCATGATCGCATCGCCCATGTATTTATCGATGGTGCCCCGGTGGTTGTGGATCGCCTGGGTCATGGGTGTGAGGAACTGGTTCATCAAAGCCGATAATTCTTTCGGTTTCAGCTTTTCGGAAATGCTCGTGAAATCGCGAATATCCGAAAACAGCACACTCATCTCACGGCTTTCGGCTTCCAGCGAATAGGCTTCTGGACGTTTAGCCATTTCGTCGACCAGCGACGGCGGTACGTAGTGGCCAAATAAGCCTGTGATTTTTTGCTTGCCTCGGGTCTCGATGAAATAGCCATAGGACATGTTCAGAACGAACATCGCGACGAGCATGAGAACTCCGGAAGCGACGGGCAAAACAAAATCCGCCAAGGTCCACACTATAAGATTTAAACCAATGTAAGCGAGGATCAGCCCGCCCGCGAGCAGAGTCGCAAACAGGGGGCTCAAAATCGGCGCAACTATGGCCATCACTAATCCGAACAGGAGCAGCAGCAGCACCTCGGCACCTAAGGTGTATTCCGGTAACTGCTTGAGCTCGCCGCTCAATATTCCGGCTACCAAGTTGGCGTGTACCTCGACTCCTGGATATACCTCATCAACCGGGGTCGAACGCAGATCTAGCAACCCGGGCGCGGTAGTACCAACCAGGACGATCGCGCCGTCCATGACTTGTTTATCGACGGTACCGTTCAAGACATCGGTCGCCGAGACATAGGGAAAACTGCCACACCGTCCACGATAAGGGATCAGGGTCTGCACATGCCGATCGACCGGAACGGCGCTCGGCCCGACCTGTAGCCATTCGAGCCCGGGATAGCCACTCCCGCCGAACAGAGGAGGTTCATACCGGGGCAGTATCGCTTCAGCTGCCAACGCAAGACGCGCCATTTCTAACGCAAGCGAGGCGTAGTACGCGCCCTCATGCTCTATGAGCATTGGTACCCGCCGAATCACCCCGTCGGCATCCGGAGTCGGATTAAAATGCCCGCCTAAGACTGCTGCCTGCTGGAGTTTTTCAAGGTTCGCGCCGTAGCCCTGCGCCGGTCGAAACGCGATATGTTTTCCGGTGAAAGTTCCTTTCACAAAGGTCGGCGCGGGAAGTGCGCCAATCTTCGCGATCTCCGCATCGTCCGCAGTGGTCGCAAAATTGAAGTAGTACCCCAACACTACAGGGAATTTTTTTATCGTATCCGCAAACACCTGGTCATAGTCCAGGCGCGGACGCATCACAGCTAACCGGTTGTGAAAGATCTGATTGTCTTTGAACTCGGACTGCGCCAACCCCTCGAGTACGTTCAGACCAGAGCTTGTATCGGGCTCCGCGAAGACGATGTCAAAACCAACCAGCCCCACCTTGTAATCGTTGAACATGCGCTCAATCAGCACTGCTAGCTTGTCACGTCCCCAGGGCCAGCGTCCCTCAGCCGTCAGGCTTTTTTCATCGATATCGACGATAACGATTCTGGGCTCGATCGTCTTCGGCATCGTCAACGTTAAGCGATTGTCATAGGCAATAAACTCTAATTGGTCGACGAGTGCCAATCGCAGCCAATTTGTCGCGTGGAAAACGAATAGCGCCAGCACGGCAAGGCACAGCGCGATGCGGATACCTTGTTCTTTTATCCGAACGATTAACTCAGCCATCAAGGTTTACTCTCTCGCCACGGCCGGTTGAAGAACGACAGTCGCATCATTAGCAAACTGCGAATAAACGTTTGCAATCACTCGGGCCATCACCGTTGCCAACGTTGCCGGAGAGTCGTCGGGGCTGACCTCTTCGGCGCGATAGGCTTTTACAAATAAACTTTCGCCCCCCGGCTCGCGAAGCTGGAACGCAATTTCGGCTTGCATTACGCTCGCCTGGCCCGCGATCAGCTGTTCATATTTAGTCACTGTAGCGGCCAACTCAAGCGCAGTCGCCGGAGACTGCGTGGTAACCACCTGCGGGGCCACCCCGCGCGCCTGCAAGAACTCCACTAACGTTTGTTGCACCATTTCTGAGGGCGTATCGAGCCACAACAGGTACCGATGAAGCTGCAGCGACGTGCCGCCGTCTTTAGAAAAGGCCAGCGCTCGTTCACGATAAAGTCCACTGGCTTTGACCGGCGCGACCCGCAATTCGCCGCTCGTCCATCGCGGTGCCGCGGACGCGCCGTTGGACGTGGGCAGGTTGAGGCGAAGAAAAACTTCTTCCGGCAGCGGCTCAACCGAGCCACATCCAGCGAGCGTACTGAGTAGCACAAGCCCAAGCGCCGCCTTCATGGCGTGTTGTCCGACGAGGTTGCGGGTGTTCGCAAGATACGGGTGGGATTCTCACGTAGAGCGCGCGTCAGTTCATGCATTTGGCGCGCGCTGCCATCGAGGTTGTACATCACCGATTCAATGCGTTCATTCACGGTGGTTAATGCTGTTTCCATCTGTGCTAACGACCGGCGCGCACCTTTAACCGTGTCGGTAATATCGCCTTCATTGTTCAATATCACCCCATCCAGATGCACTAGAACCCCATCCATGCGCGCACGGGTAGTCTCCAGTCGTTCGACTAATTCATTTAGGTTTACAGCGACGCTGTTAATGTTATCGAGAAATTGTCCTACTTTTGCTTCGTTGTCTGGACCCAGAAACTGGTCTAAGCGCGCACTGCTAGCGTCCAATCGCCGCAATACCGTCAAGGCTTGCGGCGCTAATTCGTCGTCGATCCGATGATTTAAGGTCGCGATTAGCGGGGATAACTCGTCGCGCCGAAATTCCATAATTTGGTCGGCAACTTGCGAAATGCGCTTATTCAGATTCCGTAACACCGGCGTCACGCCGGTTGCCGAGAGATCGTTAAAACCGGACGCGGCTTCGCTCAAGGCCGAGAATAAATCGACTTGTTGGACACCGGTAATTTCGGAACCCGGTATTAGCAGTTCGGTGCTGATACCTTCGCGGATTTCTATCTGTACCTGCGAAATAAGGCCGGCCGTAATGACTTCGGCGTGACTATCCGCCGGGATTCGCCAATCCTTTGCGACCGTCATCGAGACCTTATAACGCATACCGTTGGGCGCTGGAACCGGTTCTACCGATTCAACCTGCCCCACACGATAGCCTTCGTAAAACACTCCCGTCCCGAATTTGATCCCAGTGACGTTTTCGTAGCGGGCGAAATAATGGTCACTCGGTCCCGCGCGGCCTGTGATGAAGACCATCATGATAAAAAAAGCCGCCAGAATGGCGGTGACGAACAAACCAACGACGAGGTAATTAACGGTATCGCGCTTCACTCTGAGGTCTCGATTATCCGCCGGTGAGTCGGTGAAGGTAATCGTCGGCCGAGATCTCGATCGGGCGCGACCGACGGTGGAGCAGATCTTGTACCCGCTCTATGGATGAATTGCGCACGATGTCTGCAGTCCCCGAGATCAGGATTCGCCCATGATCTAATACAGTGATGTGATCTGCAATTTTAAACGCGCTCTCAAGTTCATGGGTGACCACGACGATCGTCACACCCAAGGTATCGCGAAGCTTTATGATCAGGTCATCGAGTTCGGACGACACCACGGGATCCAGTCCGGCCGACGGCTCATCAAAAAAAAGCATCTTGGGATCCATCGCCATGGCGCGTGCCAGAGCCGCACGTTTGATCATTCCGCCCGACAACTGCGCGGGGTACAGGTGCTCGAAGCCGCCGAGGCTGACGATTTCGAGTTTTAATCGCGCCGTGATCTCAATGATGCTGTCATCCAGGCGGGTGTGCTCGCGTAACGGGAGTGCGACGTTTTCGCCGATGGTCAGCGAGCTCAGTAGCGCGCCGCCCTGGAATGAGACCCCAATACTCTGGCGTAGCTCGTGCAGCATATCCGCGCTAGCCGTGGTGATATCACGTCCTAGGATTCGAATACTGCCGCTGCGCGGGGTTTGCAGCGCTAATAAATGCCGCAATAACGTACTCTTGCCTGATCCACTACCGCCCATGATGACCATGATTTCGCCGTAGCCAACTTGGAGCGAGACCCCGTCCAGGATCCGGCGCGAGCCATAGTAGGCAACCAGATCTTCGACCTCGATCGCATAATGGTTAGCGCTCATCGATTCAGAAAATACGTAAAGAGCATATCGGCCAATACGATATAGGAGATCGACGCCACCACGGCGCGCGTGGTGGCCCGACCGACACCCTCGGCTCCGCCCGTCACGGCGAAACCATTACTGATTCCGACCAACGCCACAATCACCGCGAACACCAGACTCTTAATCAAGCCCTGCGTAACATCGTTGATCACAATAAAAGAAGTCGCCTGATCCCAATAAGCCACATGATTTAAGCCGAGTTCGAGTTGACAGTACACTGCCCCACCAAACATCGCGGCGAGATCCGAGAATAAGGTGAGAGCTGGCACCATAACCAACGTCGCAATGAATACTGGCGCGGCCAGAAAACGTACCGGGTCGATCCCCATCACCCGCAACGCGTCAATCTCCTGGTTCGCCTGCATCGTTCCAATCCGCGCGGCCAGCGCTGAGCCTGTTCGGCCCGCCACGAGGATTCCGGTTATTAGCGGGCCGAACTCGCGTACCACGGACAGTGCAATGCCCAAAACCACTTGGGTTTCGGCGCCAAACTGCCGCAACGTATAGATTCCCTGGATCGCCAACATCACGCCGATGGCAAAAGACAACATAAAAACAATAGGCACCGCGGCGATTCCAATGCTGACCATCTGCGCGACGGTTGCCGACAAGCGCACTGGTCGCCGCTTGAACGGCCCAACGACGATCCAATAGAGACTTTCTCCGAGGAGCGTAACCCAATAGCCGTATTCTTCAATTACCGCTGTTGCAGCGCGTCCGAGCTGTACCAGTCGTCCTCGCACAGAGCCGAAACTGGTTTCAGCCATTCTTGGCTAGACGGTCCTTAAGCGAGGCATAAATCGGGAAAACCCGATCAAGGCGGGCGAGTTCAAGCACACTCAGGGCCGCTTCACTGACGCCGAGGAGACCGAACTCAAGGTTCTTTTTCTTTGCGGTTTGATAGCCTTCGACAAGACTTGCGACGCCAGAGCTGTCGATATAGGTAACAGCGGAGAGATCCACCAACGTGGGCTGAGCCGCTGCCAAACTATCGAGGATGGATTTGCGTGCCTCCGGCGAGCACGATAAATCGATATCGCCAGTGAGATGGACAACCGAAAAACCGCTGTCTTTTTTAACTTGATACGCCATGGTGCTGCCTAGTTAATGTTCTTAATCATACGCACGAAATTCCCGGATTTACCGTCCAAGTGACCGTAGCTGCATTCGTCAACGCTTGCCTGCATGAAATAAGTACCCAACCCCCCAGGCCGCAATTCGTGCAGCGCGCGCGGTCGGATTTTGCGGAATTCCACCGGCGCCGCGAAGTCCGTTAAAACCACGTGAATTTGCCCCCCATCCCGGCGCACCTCAAGCTCTATCTGCCCGGATTTGTCGCCCTTATACGCGTGTTGAATAATATTCATACAAGCTTCGTTTACCGCTAGTACCAGATCGGTCACGTGTTTTTTGCTGCAGCCGAGATGTTCGGCTACCACTTGTACCCGTTCACGGACGTTCCGTAAACGTCGCGGGTCGGCCGGAAAGCGCAGTGCTAGCAGGGCCTTCTTAGGTGCCATCGGTTTCAATCAGCAATAAGGTAAGGTCATCGTGCAACACGCGCTGTTGGTGTTCCAGCGCCGCCACGATCGCGTGTAAGCGCGCCGTACGGGGAATACTGCTCACACGATCTAGGATACTGCTTAATCCCTCCAGACCCAATGCTTCGTCGGCTGCGTTGCACGCTTCGGTGACCCCGTCGGTGAATAAATAAAAACTACCGCCGGCGAGCAGCACGGTCTCGGTAGTCGCCTCCAAACTTGCCATGACGCCTAGCGGTGGTGCGCTCGCGCTCGGGCTCTCCAGGATCCCGGTCGGTTGCCACAGCACAGGAGGCTGATGCCCGGCGTTCGCGTAGCGTACCTGGGAAGTCAGCGGATCAAAAAACCCGGCAACTATGGTCACGAACAGCCCCAGTGACGCCGTCTCGTAGACTTCCCGATTGACCTTGGCGAGTAGGATGGCGGGATCCGCGATTTCCTTGGCCAGGCAGCGTAACAAGCTGGTGGTTTTCGCCATCAACAATGCCGCATTCATGCCTTTGCCGGCGACGTCGGCGATGCTGAAATAAATGCGACCGTCGGGAAGTTCGAAATAGTCGTAGAAATCGCCAGACACCTGATGCGCCGGAAGATTCAAGCCAAAGATCGGAAGATTGGTTTCCGAGGGCAGCAGACTCATTTGAATAGCGCGCGCCAATTCAAGCTCTTTACGTAAGCGCTCCTGTTCTACCATCACCTGCGCCATACGCGCATTGTGGATAGCCAACGCGGCGGCGGCGGCTACCGTAGTAGCAAGATGCATATCCGCGGTCGCGAATAGACCGTCACCGCTGCGCTTGTTGATCACTTCGAGCGCCCCAATGCAACGCCCCCGTACCGCCAACGGGACACAGAGAATCGAGCGGGTTACGAAGCCAGTACCAGCGTCAACGGTGGCGGCAAATTTAGTGTTCTCCTGTACATCGCGCACGAGCTGTATCGTATTGGTTTGCACCGCCATGCCGACGATTCCCTGGTCCGGCGATAAACGCAAGCCGGTAATATCGACGGGGCCGGCGCATTTGCGACAAATTAACGTACGACTTGCATCGTCAAGCAGGAAAATGGACGCGGCTTCAGCGCGAAGATAGCCGATGGTCCGGTCAATCGCATGCTGCAAGGCTTCTTCTATATCGAGCGAACTCGCGAAATCCAAGGTGATGGTTGCGAGAAAGCTCGCTATCGCGCCGTCGATCGGCGGTTCGGGCTCCAAGGTTGTTAATTCCGCGTCCATGACTGCGGTTATACCAAACTCGCTAACTCAGCCAGATACACCCCTTCGTCGGGCATCTCACCTTTCGACTGCGCACTTAACAGTACTTCCGTCAGGATTTTCATAATGCGATGTTCAGCCGCATGCACGTTGTCGCCCAAGGTAATCATTTGTCGCTGATAATGCGCGCGGATGCCGGCAGGTCGATCGCTCTGCAGCTGCTCATGCAACGCGATATGCAGCCCAAGATGAAAAAACGGGTTATTTTGCGCTACGAGTCCCACCCCATACTCGCACACGCTACGCTCATCCCCGGCAAACAAGCTGTGATATTCCGGATGCTGACTGATGACGTTAACCACGATTACTTCTAACGGCTCCAACCGAGCCCCCGCCTGGTGTTTGCGCCAGGCTTGCCAGAAATATCGTCGCGATTCGGCTGGTTCACCTACAAACATCGTGTTCTCGCTAGCTTAGTTATCGGGCGTCTTAGCCGGCCATTCGCAGTGATTTCGAAGCTTACAGATCCCGCACTTCGGCTGCCGCGCGACGCACACGTATCTGCCGTACAATATCAACCAATGGTGCGCATGCTGCAAATACCGTCTCGGCACAATCTCCAATAAACCTTGTTCGACTTGCAGCGGTGTCTTCCCAGGTGCGAGACCGGTTCGATTCGCGACGCGGAAAATGTGGGTATCGACGGCGACAGTCGGTTCCCCAAAGGCTGTATTCAACACGACGTTCGCGGTTTTGCGACCAACCCCAGGAAGTGCCTCCAACCCCTCTCGGGAGTTCGGCACCTCACCGTCGTGGTGTTCCAAAAGCCGCTGCGAGGTCGCGATAATATGCCTTGCCTTGGCATTGAATAGACCAATGGTTTTGATATGGCGCTTAAGGCCACGTTCCCCCAGGTCGAGCATCTTCGCGGGGGTATTAGCAATCAAAAAAAGCCCGCGCGTGGCTTTGTTCACACTCACATCAGTCGCTTGCGCGGAGAGGATTACGGAAACGAGAAGTTCGAAGGTACTGGAATATGCCAATTCGGTAGTGGGTGCGGGATCCGAGGCCGCGAGAAGCTTGAAGATAGCACCTGCCTGGCGTTTGTTCATGGCATCAGTTAGCGCTCCCGCGCACGTGCCAAGGCTGCCGCGATTTCTGCTTTTGCCGCGACGCTACTCAACGATTCAAGCGACATCAACAGGTTCGCGTGCTGCCGATCTTCGGTGCCGCGGTGCTGCCGTTCGCGATGGCTCGTATAGCGCCGCGCCGCTGCACTCGCTGTGCGAGTGACAGACTCGGCGGCCGCCACGATCTGCTTGGTATGAATGAAGTAAGCCGTCAGCGGTATGTGGCTCGGACATACTTCCTGGCAGGCGTTGCATTCAGTACACGCTTCAAGCCGGAGCTCGGCGACCGTGTCTACCTCAAGCGCAAGCGCGGCATGCAAGAGCCGATCAGGACGTAAGCTTTCGGGGCACACCGGAACGCAAGCCTCACACCGAGTACACGGCTGTGCGGGAGTTGCGGTGATCACCTGCGCTACAGCAGAGTTCCGGGCCGGCCAAGATCCCGCGAGTTCAGTCCGTGGGCTCAATTCGATGCAGTCCACTGGACAGGGCGGTAGGCAGAGGCCGCATCCGGTGCAATGTTGCTCGAGCACCGTGTGCATTTGGTGTGCCGCGCCGACTATTGCATCGACCGGGCATACTTCCAGGCACTTCGTGCACCCGATGCATGCCGCTTCGGATATTCGCGCGATCGCGGGGTGCGGGATCGGAGCCATAAGTTCAGCTTGAGCGGGAATCTGCAGAGTATCGCCAAGTATCTCTCGCAGTCGGCGCGCCACCAGAGCACCGCCTGGCGTACACTGTTCGGGGTGTGCCGTTCGCTTCGCTACGGCCTCAGCGAAGGGAGCACAACTGTCAAAACCACAGTGTCCACACTGTGTCTGTGGCAGCACGGTACCGATTCTGTCCGCGAGTTCCCTGTCAGAAACACTGGGCATCGCAGGCACTGGTTGTCTATTTGACCCGCATGCCAGGCGCCGCACCTGATTGTGGACTAATCACGAATAGTTCACCGTTGCCCGAGCCCGCGACTAAAATCATGCCCTCGGAAGTACCGAAGCGCATTTTTCGTGGCGCGAGATTTGCCACCAGAACAACTTGGCTGCCGATCAACTCTTCCGGACGATAAGTCGATTTGATCCCAGCGAACACCGTGCGTGTTTCGGTGCCGATATCCAGCTTGAGTTGGATTAACTTTTCGGCGCCTGGGACGTGCTGCGCATCGACTACCAACGCCACACGAAGATCGACCTTCGCAAAATCCTCAATCGATATTTCTGGAATCGCGGGCTCGCTCGCCTTCGCTTGAACTTGCGGCAGCGGGTTTGCTGGCGCTTTGCTCGCTTTGGAATCCTCAATCATCGCAGCAACTTTCTCCGGATCTATCCGCGTTTTCAGCGGTTTAAAAGGTTTGATTCGGTGCGCACCCAAGGTCTCGGCCGCAGCACTCCAGGTGAATTCAGCACAACCTAGAAATTCTTCCACCGCTATCGCCATTCCAGGCAGCACCGGTTTCAAATAAATGGTCAACAGACGAAATAGTTCAATGCCGGTCGAGCACACCGCATGGAGCACCGTGATTTGCTCCTGCGCCTTCGCAAGTAGCCACGGCTTGCGGAGATCGATGTATTGATTCGCCAAATCCGCCAGCTGCATGATTTCACGCATCGCACGCGAGTAATCGCGCGCCTCGTAGGCTTGCGCAATCGATTCTCCGGCGCTTTGAAACCGTCGCAACAATTCAGGCTCATCACTTTGCGCGCTCAAGTTTCCATCAAAGTGCTTGGTGATGAATCCTGCACAACGGCTCGCGATATTCACGACCTTTCCGACCAAATCGGAATTGACCCTGGCCTGGAAGTCGGCGAGGTTTAAATCGATGTCGTCGATCGCCGGACCTAATTTGGCGGCGAAGTAGTACCGTAAATACTCCGGATCAAGATGGGTCAGATAGGTTCGAGCGGTAATAAATGTCCCACGCGATTTCGACATTTTCTGGCCGTCGACGGTAAGAAAGCCATGCACAAAGACATTCGTTGGCACACGAAACCCGGCACCGTGCAGCATGGCCGGCCAAAACAGCGTGTGAAAATACATAATGTCTTTACCGATGAAATGGTAGAGCTCGGTACTACTCTCAACTCCGCAAAACGCGTCGAATTCCAGGCCACGCTGTGCGCAAAGGGCCTTAAAGCTCGCGAAATAACCGATTGGCGCATCCAACCAGACATAAAAATACTTGCCAGGTGCGTCCGGAATTTCGAAGCCGAAATACGGCGCGTCGCGCGATATATCCCAATCCTGCAAGCCGGCATCGAACCACTCTTTCAGTTTGTTCACAGCGCCCGCTTGCAGCTCGCTCGTTACAATCCAGTCTCGTAACATCCCTTCAAAATGCCCGAGCTGAAAAAACAGGTGCTCGGATTCCCGCTGTTCTGGAGTCACCCCCGAGAGGGCGGAACGGGGATCGATTAGATCGGTCGGCGCATAAGTCGCACCGCACACTTCACAGCTATCGCCATACTGATCGGTCGCGCCACAGCGCGGGCAGGTGCCGCGGATAAAGCGATCCGGGAGAAACATCGCCTTGAGCGGATCGTAGGCTTGTCGGATGGTCCGGCGCACGATATGTCCGGCGTCTCGTAAGCGCTCATAGATAAGCGTCGCGATTTCACGGTTTTCCGGTGAATGCGTCGAATGATAATGATCGAAACCCACACTGAAGCCGGCAAAGTCCGCGCGATGTTCAGCGCCGATTCGTGCGATCAGCTGTTCGGCGGTCACCCCTTCCTGCTCCGCGCGCAGCATGATCGGTGTTCCATGCGCATCATCCGCACACACGTAGTAACACTGGTGCCCGCGCATTTTCTGGAAACGCACCCAAATATCGGTTTGGATGTATTCAACAAGATGCCCGATATGAATCGGGCCATTCGCGTAGGGCAATGCGCTGGTAACGAGCATGCGGCGTGCAAGTGTGTTCATCGGGTCTCGGAATT
Organism: Gammaproteobacteria bacterium; assembly: GCA_009692265.1. Taxonomy (GTDB): domain Bacteria; phylum Pseudomonadota; class Gammaproteobacteria; genus CAIKBL01. The sequence continues at coordinate 48,738 of SHZM01000012.1, read as the reverse complement.
AATAAGGCTATTTCAGCAACGGGTTACCGTCGACGCGCTAAATTAGCATCCAGCCTGCACCAGTGTCATGGATCACCGCCGCATGCCCGCCGTCAATTCAGCCGAGATCCTCGGCGGCTGAGCCCATTGTGTACAATACCGAGGCCCTTCTAAGAGCAACACCATGACCGCGACCAAAGAACAGATCGAATCATCCCTGCGCAGCTATCGTGATCCCTATTTAGGCGTCGACGTAGTTAGCGCAGGTATGCTGAAGAACATCATTACCGACGAGCAGAAAATCGCCATTGAACTCGAGGCAGGTTTCCCGCTCGCGCGCCATCGCGCGACGTTGGAAGCCGAACTCGCGAAGGCGTTGTCACCGCTCGCGCCGGGCACCGCGCTAACGTTCCGATGGGAGACGAAAATCGTCGCGCATTCGGTGCAGAAAGGGGTCAAAACGTTGCCCGGGGTCAAAAACACCATCGCTGTTGCCTCGGGCAAAGGTGGTGTTGGAAAGTCGACCACGGCAGTAAATCTGGCCTTAGCGTTACGCGATGAAGGGGCTACGGTCGGCCTCCTAGATGCCGACATCTATGGCCCCAGTCAGCCACGCATGCTCGGCTGTCCTGGACGCCCGGACTCACGCGATGGAAAGTCGATGGAACCGAAGGTGAGCTTCGGTATCCAGTGTATTTCGATCGGACACCTCATTGAAGAAGATACGCCAATGATCTGGCGCGGCCCGATGGCCACGAGTGCGCTAGAACAGCTCCTGCGTGAGACGAATTGGCGTGATTTGGATTATTTAGTCATCGATCTCCCACCTGGCACTGGCGATATCCAGCTTACATTGTGTCAAAAAGTTCCCTTAAGTGGCGCGATCATCGTCACGACCCCACAAGACATCGCGTTAATGGATGCACGCAAGGGGCTTAAGATGTTCGAGAAAGTCGACGTACCGGTGCTTGGTGTGGTGGAAAATATGAGTGTACACGTGTGCACCAACTGCGGACACGCCGAGCACATCTTCGGCGCCGGTGGCGGTGCCACAATGGCTGCGCAGCATAATGTGGATCTTCTGGGTTCGCTGCCGCTCGATATACGCATCCGCGAAGGCGTAGATAATGGTAGACCCACGGTCGAGACAGACCCAGATTCCGTAGCGACTCAGGTCTACCGCGAGATCGCGCGCAGGGTTACGACCAAGCTTGCCCTGCGCGCCCGTGATTACAGCGGCCGCTTCCCCAACATCGTGATTCAGAAAAGCACTTAAGGCTTCCCAGCTCGGATCTTCCGAATATGCCGGTCAAAGCAGACTCGTGGATAAATCGAATGGCACGCGAGGCTCGCATGATCGAGCCCTTCGAGCCGCAACAAGTGCGTGAACTTGAGGGCCGTCGTGTTATTTCCTATGGTACCTCAAGCTACGGCTATGACATTCGCTGCGCGCCGGAATTCAAGGTGTTCACGAACATCAACTCAGCAATCGTGGATCCAAAAAATTTTGATCCCGCCAGCTTCGTGGACGTAAATGCCGACGTTTGCATAATCCCACCGAACTCGTTCGCGTTAGCGCGTACCGTTGAGTACTTCCGGATCCCGCGCAATGTACTCACAATTTGTTTAGGTAAATCGACCTATGCGCGTTGCGGAATTATCGTCAACGTGACGCCGCTCGAACCGGAGTGGGAAGGCCATGTGACCTTGGAGTTTTCAAATACGACTACCTTGCCCGCCAAAATTTATGCTAACGAAGGTGTCGCACAGGTGATTTTTCTCGAATCGGATTGCGCGTGCGACATTTCTTATCGAGATCGCGGCGGGAAGTATCAGGCGCAGACCGGAGTAACTCTCCCGAAAGCCTAGTACCTCTGCACGAAGATGCTAACCTCGCGGCTAGACTTTCTCGACTACCAAGTGGAACACGGTGCCGAGGGTGCTGGCGTGAACGAGCGCGTGATTAGCTTGATACGCGTAGGCCGTGATATCGCGCAGCGTATTCGGATCCGTCGCCTGTAAATAGACTCGCTCACCACGCTGCGCATGCGCCAAGGCCCTTTTCATTTTTAACAGCGGCAGCGGGCAGTTCAATCCTCGCGCATCGATACTTTCGACGAAAGCGCCGCAGTACTCCCTCTGCTCCATTAACGTTCGCGCGCTTCAAGTTTCAGAGAGACCGAATTTATGCAGTAGCGTAATCCCGTTGGCTGCGGGCCATCCGGGAAAACATGTCCCAAATGCGCGTCACAGTGCGCACAGAGCACTTCAGTTCGAGTCATGCCATAGCTTTGATCGGTCAAGGTCGCGACATTGTCTTCCGCGGCCGGTGCCCAGAAACTCGGCCAGCCGCTACCGGAATCGAATTTCTGCGCCGAATCGAAGAGTCGCGCGCCACAACAGCGGCATTGATACTCACCGTCTTGTTTGGAAGCGTTGTACTCGCCAGTGAAGGCGCGTTCGGTCCCATGTTCACGGCATACGGCATACTCGGCGGTGCTCAGTTCGGCCCGCCATTGATCTTCGGTCTTTATTACCTTGCTCATTCCTCACCTCGAGTCTGGCAGAGCGGAGTTTGCTCTAATAATTTGTGTATCCCAACTTTCCACCTTGTATCAAGGTAGATATCTATCTTGTTGAAATGCTTGCGGCTGGCAAGCCCGGCGTTATCATAGGCAGTCGCCGGGGTTTGACCATCGCAAGCGTAACAATCACGCGTTCGCGGGGCTAGCCGCGGAACCAAATTTAAGGAGACCAGCCTTGAGAACAGCACTGCTCGAAGACGATCCGGACCAAGCAAATCTATTCCTAGAATGGCTGAAAAGCGCCGGCCATACCTGCGAGCACTTTAAGTCTGGAAAACAATTCGTGCGCACGGTCAAACACGATAGCTACGACGCGATGATCCTCGACTGGATGGATCCCGGACATGGATGGCTATGAAGTTCTCGGGTGGGTGCGACAGAACTTTGAATGGCCGATCCCGGTGGTCTTTGTGACCGCCAAAGACAAGGAAGACGACATCGTACGGGCGCTGGAACAAGGCGCGGACGACTACATCGTTAAACCCGCGAAGCAACGCGAACTGCTCGCCCGAATTACCGCCGTTGTACGGCGTGTCTCAACCATCGACGAGGCGCAAACCGTCATCGATTTCGAGCCTTTTCATATCGATCTGGCTAACCACGAGATAAAAAAAGGCGGCGAGCGTGTTGAAGTCACACAAAAAGAGTATGAACTCGTAGTCTTTTTGTTTCGGAATATTGGACGTGTCCTTTCGCGGGCTCATATCCTTGAAAGCATGTGGGGTCGCAACCCAGATATCAACACACGCACGGTTGATACCCATGTAAGCCGGATCCGTACTAAATTAGCTCTCGCCCCGGAAATGGGCTGGAAGTTGTCATCGATTTATCAGCACGGGTATCGCCTCGAGCGCCTCAGCTCGAACTGACCTCACTGATCAGAGGTCGTCCGCAACGCCCCGCGCCGTAGCGTTGCGGTGGCTGTGCTGCAAGCGCTGGGCTAGAATCGGCGGATACAATGCTGCATCGCACCCTCACCTCAGGAACGGCTCCATGAACGGCAATCTTCACTATCTTCGGCGGACCAGTGTCCCGGTAAAAGTTGGGCCCATCACGATCGGTGGGGATCATCCGATTGTCGTGCAATCAATGACCAATACCGACACAGCCGATGCGGCTGGAACAGCAAAACAGGTCCAGCAATTAGCCGCGGCGGGCTCAGAATTGGTGCGAATCACGGTTAATACCGAAGAAGCTGCAGAACAAGTCGGGAGAATTCGCGACCGCTTGGATGCGGTCGGATGCCGTGTCCCGTTAATTGGCGACTTCCACTACAACGGCCATCTGCTGCTGACGAAATACCCCTCGTGCGCCGATGCGTTGGCTAAGTATCGAATCAATCCAGGCAATGTCGGCTTTGGCCGGAAGCGCGACGGCCAGTTCGCGACCATGATTGAAGTCGCGATTGCGCGCAAAAAGCCGATCCGTATCGGGGTGAACTGGGGCAGCCTCGATCCGAGTTTAGTGACCAGGATGATGGACGAGAATGCGCGTGCAGCAAGTCCTAAAAGCGCGACCGAAGTGACCCGCGCTGCATTGATCGAATCGGCGCTATTAAGCGCTGCCAAGGCTGAAGAAATCGGCTTGGCACGGAACCAAATCGTGTTGAGCTGTAAGGTTAGTGGTGTCCAGGACTTGATTGCGGTCTACGCGGAACTCGCTGCGCGCTGTGACTATGCGCTGCACTTAGGCCTTACCGAAGCGGGCATGGGCTCCAAGGGGATTGTGGCATCAACTGCCGGAATGGGGGTACTACTGCACCAAGGGGTCGGCGATACGATCCGGGTGTCGCTCACTCCCGAACCGGGTGGCGATCGCACCAAAGAGGTAATCGTTGCGCAGGAAATCCTCCAAACCATTGGGCTTCGCTCATTTACCCCATTGGTGACGGCGTGTCCGGGCTGTGGGCGCACGACCAGCACGGTGTTCCAGGAACTTGCGGAGGACATTCAAGCCTACGTCCGCACGCAGATGCCCCTCTGGCGAGATCAGTATCCTGGCGTCGAGGCGATGACTCTCGCGGTCATGGGCTGTGTAGTTAACGGACCCGGCGAAAGCAAGCACGCAAATATCGGAATTAGCTTGCCAGGTACCGGCGAAGCGCCTTCGGCCCCGGTCTTTATCGATGGTGAAAAATTCACGACGTTACGCGGCGACCAAATTGGCGAAGACTTCAAGGCGATTCTCAAAACCTACGTCGACACACGATATGGCGATGGTCCGCCAGCGCTGCTGACCGCGCATGCGGGAAGGTAAGCTCGCCGCTTAAATTGTTCCGCCCGCTCGCTAGGTAAAGGACTAAGGTGCATCTTCATCTACTAGGGATCTGCGGCACCTTCATGGCGGGTCTTGGGCAACTCGCAAAGTCGCTAGGCCACAAGGTCACGGGTTCCGACCTTAACGTGTATCCGCCGATGAGCGATTTCCTCGCCTCGGTCGGCATCGACATCAATAGCGGATGGGACGCTCGCAGTTTAAATCCTCGTCCTGACTGCGTGATCATTGGAAACGCGTTAAGTCGCGGGAACCCGCTGGTCGAATTCGTGCTGGACCACGGTATCGCATATTCCTCGGGCCCCCAGTGGCTCGCCGAGCACGTTCTGCCAGGGAAACACGTACTCGCAGTCGCCGGCACTCATGGCAAAACAACTACCGCCAGTCTCCTCGCGTGGATCCTGGACCAAGGAGGTTACTCTCCTGGATTTTTGATTGGCGGAATTCCGGAGAATTTTCAAGTCCCGGCTCGCTTGGGTAATAGCGAGTATTTTGTTATTGAAGCGGATGAATACGACACGGCGTTTTTCGACAAACGTTCAAAATTCATCCACTACCGCCCTCGAACACTAGTACTGAATAATCTTGAATTCGATCACGCGGACATCTTCCCTGATTTGGCCGCGATTCAAACACAGTTTCATCATCTGGTTCGCATCGTGCCGAGTAATGGGATCATTGTCTGGAATGCAGATGACCACGAACTGGCGACGACGTTGGCGCGAGGCTGCTGGAGTTCGACCGAGGAATTCGGCACGGCAGACACCGCTGCATGGCGAGTTGTATCGCGGCACAAGCGCGGACACCGACGTTACGAACTCCAGTTCGATAATAAATGCTACAGCTTCGATTCACCCTTGGTCGGACAGCATAATGCGCTAAACCTCGCGGCAGCGGTCGCGGCGGCGAATGCGGTGGGGATGAGCCCCGAGCGAGCACTTCCCTTCGTACGTGGTTTCAAAAATGTAAAGCGCCGTCTTGAATTGCTTGGGGTCGCGCGGGAAGTTTCGGTCTATGATGATTTTGCGCATCACCCGACTGCTATTGCGACAACTTTGGAAGGATTACGAGACAAAGTCGGGGATGAACCTATCGTGGCCATTCTGGAGCCTCGCTCAAATACCATGCGAATGGGCGTACACCGAGCAACACTCGCACCATCGCTTGTCGTAGCCAATCATGTACTGCTTTATGCGCCGCCCATGCTCGGTTGGGATCTAGGCGTGGTTGCCAACGACCTAGGACCGCGTTGCTCAGTACATACTGACCTAGATTCGCTCTTGGACGCCGCAGATGCTGTCGCGGTCCCGAAGTCCCATTTGTTGATAATGAGCAATGGTAGTTTCGGCGGATTTCACCAACAAATACTGAAAAGACTCGCCGGATGAAAACCCCTGAACGTCTGGCATTGTTTCCGCTCCAAACGGTGTTGTTTCCGGGCGGACAGCTCGCGTTACGAATTTTCGAGCCACGGTACCTTGATTTGGTACGCGATTGTCTTCGACAGGGCACCGGTTTTGGTGTCGTCGCAATTAAAGACGGTCGCGAAGCAGGACCTGCTGCAATCCCTTATCCGATCGGTACTTACGCCGAAATCATCGATTGGTCGCAGGGCTCTGACGGATTCCTCCATATCGAAATTAAAGGTTCAAAACGATTCCGGATCGGTTCATTGTCGGTAATGCCTAATCAGCTTACTGTCGCCGACGTCGAGTGGGTCACGGAACCGAGCACCAGCACCAATCCTGAAAAAAGCGAGCTGCTGCAGCTACTGCTAAAGACTTTGTCGGAGCAGAACCCTGTACGCGACCGTATCCGACCCGACTCACCAAGCACGGAAGTAGCGTACCGCATTGCCGAATTACTACCTTTATCGCTCTCACAGCGATACGAGCTCCTCGGTTTGGAAGACGATCTTGCACGAATAGCACTCATCGAAGAGGAAATTCACCGCTTAATGCACTCGGCGAAGTAACGCAAACCCGGGGATATTTTGTGGCTCGGATTCTGGATATGGCACATTAAATTCGCAGAAATCGAGCAACGGCGACCAGCAGAGGCGGAAAGAATTTTCGGGTGTCCCCACGAGATGGGTTAGAATCCGCGCCGCAAGTGTCTAGTCTATTTGCAACACCGACACTAACTTGATTTACCAGAACCCGCAAAATCTATGGTGGATAGAATTATTTTCCGAGTTCTCTCAGTTCTCTGTTTCTCGATCAGCGTGTCCGCAATCGAGCTCGATCGCATTGTCGCGATTGTCGATGACGACGTGGTCATGCGGAGTGAGTTAGACCAACAACTCAATCGTGTGCGCGGTGAATTGCGCCAGAACGGCTCGGAATTGCCGCCGACTGAGATACTCGAAAGACAGGTGATGGAACGCCTAATCCTGGAGAAAATTCAACTCCAACTAGCAGAACAAGCACAGGTTTCGGTTACGGAAGACAATCTGGATCAGGCCATCAGCGATATTGCAAAGAAAAACAATCTGTCGCTTCCCGAATTCAAAGAAATCTTGCGCTCGGACGGCTATGACTTCGTTCGTTTTAGACAAGACATTCGTCAAGAAATTATCCTGGCGAAGCTTCGTCGAGAGGAGGTCGAGCGCAAAATTCAAGTCAGTGAGCGAGAGATCGCGAATGAGTTAAGCAGCGAGCAAGGGGACACGGATAGTGATGTTGAATACGATGTCTCCCATATTCTTATTTCGGTACCGTCGAATTCCACCGATGATGAACGAGCGGAAGCCCGCGAAAGAGCGGAGTTAGTTCTAAAAAGACTGGCCGAAGGGTCGGAATTTGGCGATCTCGCGATAGCGACCTCGGATGCCCAAGATGCCCTTGATAAAGGTGAACTCGGTTGGCGCAAAATTGAAGAAATCCCGAGCTTGCTTGCCGACGCGGTACAGTCGTTAGAAATTGGGACGTACAGTGGCGTTATTACAAGTCCGAATGGTTTGCACATTGTCAAACTGAATGAACGACGCAGCGGTGAAAAGATCATGCTTGAGCAAACCCACGTCCGGCATATTCTGATTACGCCAAGCGAACTCGTTACCGAGGACGAGGCGTTAGAACGACTTCGCCAGCTGCGACTGCGCCTGGATAGTGGGGATGATTTCGCCTCGGTAGCTCGCACGCATTCCGATGATCGTGGCTCAGCGTTGCAAGGCGGCGATTTGGGGTGGGTGAGCAAGGGGCAAATGGTTCCAGAATTCGAAGAAGTCATGTTGGCGATGCAGCCAAAGGAACTCAGTGCACCCTTTCGCAGCGAGTTCGGTTGGCACGTGATGGAAGTTCTCGAGCGCCGGACTTACGATGGAACCGACGAAGTGCGGCGCGCGCGCGCGAGAGAGGCAATCCTGGCGCGCAAGCGCGAAGAAGCTTACCAAGAGTGGCAACGCCGGCTGCGTGATGAAGCTTACGTCGAGTTGCGAACACAAGAGTGAACGACACTCGACTCGGGCCACGTATCGCGATAACACCGGGCGAACCGGCAGGGATAGGACCTGACATTACCCTGTCCGTTGTTGCGTCACGATTTCCTGCCCAGCTAGTCGTCATCGGGGATCCCGATCTACTTCGAGCGCGCAGCAGGTTGTTGGGATGCGACTTTGAGATACCGCTATATTCAACCTTGAATGCAGAGTCGCTCTCGATCGAGCCGATCCGACTACGAACTCCCGTCACCGTAGGTGTATTAGATATATGCAACGCAGCCTATGTCTTAGAAACACTCGATCGCGCGATCGACGGTTGCCTCTCCCGTGAATTTGACGCAGTAGTTACTGGGCCGGTGCAGAAAAGCGTCATCAACGATGCCGGTTATGCGTTTAGTGGACACACCGAATACCTTGCGAATCGAGTCGGCTGCAAGCCCGTGATGATGCTAGTCGCTGACAAACTCCGTGTCGCGCTCGCCACCACGCATCTTCCATTGCGCGAAGTACCGGACGCACTTACCGTGGAAAGTGTTGGCTATGTTATTCGCAGTGTCGGACAGGCACTCGCGACCCGCTTCGGAGTACCGCGCCCAAGACTCGTGGTGTGTGGCCTCAACCCCCATGCCGGCGAACACGGGCATCTTGGACGAGAGGATATTGAAATCATCGCACCAGCGATCGAAGCAGCACGACGCGAGGGACTGAATGTCACGGGCCCCGCTTCAGCCGATACAGTCTTTGCGCCGCTTGCTCGCGAACAGTTCGACGCCTTTGTCTGCATGTACCATGACCAGGGGTTGCCGGTCCTTAAAGCATTGGGGTTTGGAAATGCGGTTAATGTAACGCTCGGTCTACCGTTTATTCGTACTTCCGTAGATCACGGCACCGCATTGGACCTCGCTGGCACTGGCCGCGCAATCTCCAGCAGCCTGCACTCTGCAATTGAATTAGCGATTTCTTTGCATGAACATGCCGCGCGGCACTGATCCGCGCGAGTCAGGGTTTCCGTCTCACGCGCGTAAGCGGTTTGGCCAGCATTTTCTAACAGACGAGCAAGCCATCACCGATATTGTGCGTTATTTGGCGCTGAGCCCCACCGACGTTGCAGTCGAAATTGGACCGGGCCGCGGTGCGTTAACCAAGCACTTAGTTGCCACCGGTACGCGTGTTGAGGCGGTCGAAATCGATCGCGACCTGATTTCGGGATTGCGCGCGATTTTCACTGGAGCGGAGCGCGTGACGATCCATGAAGCGGACGCGTTGACATTTGATTTTGCCAACTTGGCGGCTCAAGTCGGAAAACTTCGGATAATTGGCAACCTGCCGTACAACATTGCCACCCCATTGTTATTCCGGTTTTTGCAAATAAGAGAATGTGTCGCCGATATGTGCCTGATGGTGCAAAAGGAAGTCGCAGAGCGACTCACCGGACAACCTAGTACCCCGGATTACGGCAGGTTATCAGTGATGGTGCAGGCCTATATGCATGTCGACCAGATACTCGATGTGGAGCCAGCGGCATTCTCGCCACCACCAAAAGTCGATTCCTGCGTTGTTTCACTGCGTCCGCGGGTGACGACGCTGAACGCTGAAGTCGGCTTAAGCGCACTCAGCAACTTGGTCGCTGCGGCCTTTGCGCACCGCCGCAAAATGTTACGCCACACGTTGGGTAAGCTGGTGAGCGAAGATACGCTGGAAAAGCATCAGATCAAGCTGTCCCAGCGCCCCGAAGAAATAAGCGTCGAGCAATACTTGGCCCTTGCGCACGAATTGGCCCGCTCACCCTCTACGCCGGCCTCCCCGTAGTTTTTACTCTCACTCGGGCTCCGATTGGGCCCCTTAGTTGTGCACAAATTCTGTGGATAACTCTGTGCACGAGATGGGTTTATTCCCCCAAGGCCCGCCCACCCGCTAGGTCATTGTTAAAATGATTACTCTTTAATCAATAATGATTTTATTAATAATTTTCATACAGTTATAGAAATTAATTGAGATCTAACATCTATCGATTACGCTAATTGGTAACTTTTGTTACTGCGGGCGCTTCACTGTGTATAAGGCGCAATGTTTCTACAGCGCACCTTTTTCCAGACCTATCCAATCAACGACCTCCCAAGTGCTAAAAATACTGGCGGAGTCTCGGGCTTTCGTTTATGCCACTGATAAAAAGCGACCGCCGCTTGTTCGATCAACATACCTAAGCCATCGCGGCAACGTGTCGCGCCGAGCGCGCGCCCCCAGCGTAAAAACGTCGTCTCGCCGACTCCGTAAAACATGTCGTAGCAGGCTGTCTGTGAACCTATCGCACTCGGATCTACGACCGGCACCGTCGCGTTGAGGCTTGACGACGTTGCATTGATTACCAGATCAAACGGTCGCACAAACGTTGTTTCCGGCACCGCAACCTTGAGGCAGCGCTTGGTGGGGTGGCGCGCAACGAGGATCTGTGCACGGGCGGGCGTGCGGTTTAGTACCACGAGTTCCTGTGGGTGCGTCTCAAGCAGCGCTGGAATGACACCTGCGGCAGCCCCCCCCGCGCCCAGCAGCAGGATGCGGCTACCCTCAAGCGCCGCGAAACGAGAGATAAGCAAGTCATTAACCAGCCCCAGTCCATCGGTGTTGCCGCACTGCAGACGAGCGCGCGCCCACCACAAGGTATTTGCGGCACCCGCGAGCTCGGCTTGGGGCGTGGCGTGGGTGGCAAGGCGGCGCGCTTCTTCTTTGAGCGGGATAGTAACGTTCACGCCGAGGCACCCAAGCGCGTGGAGGACTGCCAACGCTTGGCCGAGCTCTGCAGGCTTTACTTCGAATCGCTCGTACTGAAGGCGTAGCCCAGATTGCTCAGCGAATAGGCGGTGGATGAGTGGCGATTTGCTATGCGCAATCGGGCTACCGAGCACGCAGCAGAATGTCGCTCCTGAAAGTGGTTTGAAGGATGCGAGCGCCGGTACGGTAGCGAGAGCCATCAAGCGAAGCGTATCCCGCAGCATTTCTACCCGGCGACGCCACCCTTTAGAACATAGGCTTGAAACCCACGCTCACTTAACAGGAAAGCAGCCGCAGAACTTCGTCGCCCTGTGTCACAGTAGAGGATATAGGGCGTTTTGATGTCGAGAGAGTCGATCTTCAGGCGAAGCATGAATAGCGGGATATTGAGGCTCCCTTTTATCCCATCATTCGCATGTTCACTTTCCAGGCGTACATCCAACCATTTGGCGCCGGCCTGCACTCGGTCGAGGGCCTTTTCTTTGGTTACCCAATTGAGCATAGGCTCCTTCAGGAGGGCGTTAAAATCGTCCTTGGAGAGACGCATTAACGTGCCATCTGAATCCATCGTGATGGTTGCGTTTCTTTTCGCCTCCGAGAGAAGTGCTTCCTCGCCGAACGCATCGCCGTCTTTCAATGTCGCCAGCGTGAGTTCCGCACCGGTCTTCGAGGTGCGGAAGACTTTGGCTTTCCCCGACTTGATGATGTAGTAATAGTCACCCTCTTCGCCCTGACGAATCACGGTCTCGCCGGCGCGCATCGGCACTTCATGCATGCGCATGAACATTGCCTGGATATTGGCCGCAGGGATCTGCAAAAACGCCTGAGACTGAAGAATACGCGTCATCCAGTCGACGTCCTCAGAATCGTCGCCGCCACCTCGAATTTCGTTGACTTCGATTCCTGAAAGTTGATCCCAGCTCAGCAGAATATCCAGCAGATCTGTGTCGAAGCGCGTGAGTTTGCAGTCGGTCTTCGCCTTCGCCGTTTGCTGACGCGGCTGCTGATTCGCGAGCGGGTGTTTCGCAACATCAGTACCGCCGGTCACCGTTACTGCTTTACCTGTCGCATCGGTGAGGACAACTTGTCCTTCCAAAAGATAGGTTGATTTACGATCCAAATCGCCGGCTTTGAAGATCGTTTTTCCCGCCGCCGCCTCTTCGGCGAAGGCCTTACTCGCTAGTTCCTGAAAGTTTTCGGCATTCAGCGCGTTCGCGGGCACCAACGACTTCAAGACCAGTTTATCTACGAGTTTTCCATCAGCCATGGGATTACAGGTGCTCTCTTACTCGTTAATCGATGCTCGCGCCCCGCACGCGTCAGGCTGTCGTGCTTGTACCATGTCGAGCCAAGCGACGGATGCCGTTGTCAGCGGTGATCGTCGTGCCGTATTGTATGAGCAGGTCGGCGCTATTAAAAGCCGGCGAGCGGCTCCGAAGCCGGTGCTTATATTTCATCTAAACAACAGTGAGGTCGTCATGAGCGAACCCGTTTGCGCACAGAAATTCCCGATTAAGGTTGATCTTGAGCCGGGTCAGTACTGGTGGTGTTCTTGCGGAAAATCACAGAAGCAGCCGTTCTGCGATGGGTCGCATAAAGGCTCGGAGTTTTCGCCCCAGGCGATTAAACTGGATGAGAAGAAAACGCTGTGGCTTTGCGCCTGCAAGCGGACTAAGAATGCCCCTGCCTGCGATGGGACGCATAAGTCGCTGACTTAGTGACTACCAGGCCAAAAAAACAACGGCCCCGAAGGGCCGTTGCGGTCAGTTGATCGGTAGGCGGAGTCGTCAAAAACTTCGCGACACCGTAAAGACAAACTCTCCTTCAATCAGCTCGCGGAAACTATCCGGGAATGCCGGTGGTGCGGCAGGAGCATAGAAAGCCTCAAGCGAATCGCTCTCGTCGGTACCGTGGTAACCGATGTCAAGCTTGAATCCCTTAAGTACTTTGTTTATCCCGACACTGAAATACACATATTCGTACCCACCGAGAAAGCCGGACGACTTATCGCCTTCGGTGTCATTCCAGCCAACATTTGTGTAGAAACCGATTTCAGCGGGAAGGGTTAGGCCAAAACTCCCCTGCAGGGTATGGGAATCTCCGTCCTCGCCGAAGGTATCCGGGGAGTAATAGTAGTTGACCCCAATCGTCGGTGAGAGCTGGCTCTCAAACGTATGGGATGCGCCAATATTTACCTCACCGTAATCGGCTTCGATGCCGCCGAAGGGATCCAGCCCTTCAAAATCGTTCTCATCCTCGCCTGGGTAGGCGTAGTAGATGCCTTGAAGGGCTAAATCGACTCCGCTCCACGACCAACGGTAACCACCGTAATAATCGATTTCAAAATTTGAGTCGGAGAACTCAGTATTCGAACCCCATGCACCGGCAAAGAAGCCGTTGTAAGTCCAATCCAAGCTGCCTTGGACCGCTGGACCATCCGAATTAGAAATTCCGCGGAACATGTATTGGTTAGTCAGCCAGACCGTGCTGCTGAAGTTCCCCGTCGCGAAAGGGCCCGTCTCTTCTGGTGCCGCCTCTTCGCAATACCCGATCGCAGTGAAGGCTGCAAGAGTGCAAACTGCCGCGCCTCTGAGTAATGTCCTAATCATCTTTACTTTGCTCCTCGTGAATTCGGTGTCCCAATCGTTGCGCATCCGGTTGGTGGATGCGGGCGCGGGCCCCGACGCATGTCTCCTTTATAGTGGTTGTTTCGGGTGCTTGCAAGGCACAAATCCAACTTTTTCTGTCCGTCTAGAAATTAGGGCTAAGTCCGTACCACTTAAGGGCTTTCTAGTAACTGTTGTGCACTGCAATGAAGCGATTTAGGCTCCCCATTCGAATGCTAGTGTCGCAGATGCAACAAGATCGGGGACTACGAAATCATGTATGCCCTTTCGCCGTGATCGCGTACATCCAAGCCTTCAGTTTCATGGTCGGCACCCACCCGGAGGCCCACTGTCAGATCTAAAAGCTTAAAAATCCCAAACGTACCGACTGCACACCAAATCAATGTGGCTGCGATACCGAGCGCTTGAACGCCGAGCTGATCCAACATCGTCACACCCTCGGCATAACCGGCACCGCCGAGCTCGCCGGACGCAAAAATTCCGGCGGATAACGTGCCTAGAATTCCGCCTATACCGTGGACCGGGAACACATCAAGCGAGTCGTCGATTTTAAGTTTTCGCTTCACGAACTGCGTGGCGTAATAGCACACCACTCCGGCGACGAGCCCGATCAAAAGTGCGCTCGCCGGGCTCACGTAGCCAGAAGCAGGCGTGATCGTGCCGAGCCCGGCGACCATCCCCGTGATGATACCCAGGACGCTGGGCTTCCCGTATTTGATCCACTCCATCGTCATCCACGCGAGAGAGCCAGCGGCAGCCGAGATATGGGTAACTAGCATCGTCATGCCAGCGCTGCCATTTGCGGCCAACGCGCTGCCCGCGTTAAACCCAAACCACCCCACCCACAACATGGACGCCCCAGCCACTGCCATCGTCATGTTGTGCGGCGACATACCGGCCTCAGGAAAGTCCCGACGGCGACCCAACATCAGCGCGGCAACCATCGCCGCGACCCCGGCGTTCAAATGAACCACGGTGCCGCCAGCGAAATCAAGCAATCCACGAGTCGCTAACCAGCCGCCACCCCACACCCAATGGCAAACGGGCGCGTACACCAAAAACAACCACAACAGACTAAAGCCCAAAACTGCGGAAAATTTCATCCGCTCTGCGAACCTGCCGATCACGAGAGCAGGGGTGATAATCGCAAAGGTCATTTGGAACATCAGAAATACTGATTCAGGAATCGAACCCGAAAGACTGTCGCGTGTGACATTCGCCAGGAACCAGTTACCGCCACCGATCCAGGCTTGCCAGTCGCCGCCATTGCCGAACGCAAGCCCATAGCCACCCACAAACCACGCTATTGAGACTAAGCAAGTGATCGCGAAACATTGCATTAAGATCGAAAGCGCGTTTTTGGTGCGGACGAGACCGCCATAGAAGAAGGCGAGACCCGGTAAGGTCATGAAGAGCACCAATACTGTCGCAGTGATCAGCCACGCAGTGTTGCCGGTATCCAGTACGGCTTCGGTCGCGCTTGCACCCGAACAATAGAAGATAAAAGCGCCGAATACGGCCAGATTTAACCGCGGCATAATAATTCTCCCTGCTTCTTAGGAAATGGGTAGTACGCGGGATGCACCCTGAACGCGCGGATATTACAGATTGCGTTGCGAGCGCCCCAAATTGAGGCTGCACGAACTATGCCACGCGAAAAATTCGCAGAAAGGTGTGGAGAATAGCGGCCGGCGAGAAATGCGAGACTTGCCCCGATTTAGTGCCGACAAGAGGCCAGCCGCCTCACGATGGTTCAAAAACCGCGAGGCGGCGGAGTCGAGATTCGTGCCGGGGCGGGGTACTACAGCCGTGTTTTAAGCGTCCTCGGAAGTGCGCCTTTAAAGCGCGTCAGTCCCTGTTTCGCCGGTCCGAATTCGCATGACATTGACGAGTTCGGTGACAAAAATCTTGCCGTCACCAATCTTCCCAGTATTCGTCGCCTTAGCGATTGCCTCGATCACTTCCTCAACTTTGTCGTCGGCGACGGCCACCTCTAGTTTGGATTTCGGCAAGAAGTCGACTACGTACTCCGCACCACGATAAAGCTCGGTATGGCCTTTTTGACGCCCGAAGCCCTTTACTTCAGTCACCGTCAAGCCTTGGACACCCACTTCGGACAGCGCTTCTCGTGCGTCGTCCAACTTAAAGGGTTTGATAATCGCAGTAACAAGTTTCATTGCTCGACTCCCGTTTCAGTTATCAACCGAATATGTTTTGCTCGGATTATTCAATGGCTCCAACCTGATGAAGGTTCGGATAGAACAGTAAAGCCAACCGTACCGACGGCAGCAACGACCAGCGCATTATCCCCGACCCTCGTGTGCATCGATAGCAGTACGAGCTTGCACGACTAATAGAAGACCAATCCTGCGCTGGCATCCCGCTTTCCGGCGCTAACTTACTTGCAGCATGCGTGCCACCCTTTTGGATTCCGCGAAATTTGGCCGCGACCAGGATGAAAACCATGCCTTCTTGCGCGGACGTGCCCCAACTCGACGCACACCATGCTCGCGCGGCACGTATTTCGTGCACTCGACAGGGGATTCGAAGTAGACACGTGTGAGTCCAGACCGTCTAATGTCGGTATGAGCCTTACAGACCTTAATGCTGCTGCCGAGCAGCTACGTCGAGTCCTTCCTGGCCTCGCAACCCAAACAGCTGACGAATTGCGCTCGAATCTTCGTGCGCTCGTCGAATCGATGTTGGCGCGCTTGAATCTCGTCACGCGTGAGGAATTCGACGCGCAAGCTGCGATGCTCACACGCACCCGCGAAAAGCTCGATCAACTGGAGGCGATTATCGCCGAACTCGAAAAACGCGGCTAAACTGTGCCGCAGCCCGGTATGGATACCGGATCGTTACGCCTGCAGGGAGCACGCTATGTCACTCGCCGTTGCCTACGCCCGCGCACAACTTGGCCTTCGGGCACCGCTCGTTATTATCGAAACCCATCTGACCCCCGGTTTGCCGGCATTTGGCATGGTTGGGTTGCCGGAAACTGCCGTGCGCGAAAGTCGCGAACGGGTTCGTTCGGCGATCCTCAACGCTGGGTTCGAATTTCCGCAACATCGGATCACTATTAATCTGGCACCAGCCGATATCCCCAAAGGAGGGACCCGGTTCGACCTCGCGATAGCGCTCAGCATCCTCGCGGCGTCTAGCCAGATTAAAGCTAGCTCGCTGTCGCGTGCTGAATTCGTGGCAGAACTTGCACTAACCGGCGAACTACGATCTGTACGTGCGGTGCTGGCCGCCGCGCTAGCCGCCCGGGATCTTAAACGCGATTTCTACTGTGCGCTCGACGATAGCGAAGAGGCCACCCTGTGTGAGGGAATAACCGTCTTCGCCCCGCGTGGGTTGCGCGAGGTCTGCGCGCATTTGGACGGCTCCGTGGTAATGGCACCGCAAGAAACGACACGTGCGAACCTACAGGCTTGCCCCGCCGCACTCGACCTCGCCGACGTGCGCGGTCAGACACATGCTAAACGAGGCCTGGAGATCGCAGCAGTCGGTGGCCATAACCTTCTCATGAGTGGCCACCTGGCACTGGCAAAACGATGCTCGCGATGCGCCTGCCCTCCTTGCTACCTGCGCTATCCGAAAACGAAGCACTCGATGTCGCGGTGATTCGCTCGGCTGCAAATATTTTATGGTCACCCTCAGCCTGGCGAGAGCGACCTTTTCGCGCACCTCACCACACGGCGTCGACGGTTGCCATCGTGGGCGGCGGATCAATTCCAAAGCCCGGGGAAATCTCGCTTGCACATCACGGAATTTTATTTCTCGATGAGCTTCCAGAATTCGATCGCCGCGTACTCGAAGCCCTGCGGCAACCGCTCGAAAGTGGTGTCGTGCGGATCGCGCGCGCCGCGAGCCAAGCGGAGTTCCCAGCTTCGATTTTGCTGATTGGCGCGATGAATCCTTGTCAGTGCGGATACTTTGGAGACCCGACTCGGGAATGCCTATGTTCGCCTGAACGAGTCGCGCGTTATCGTGCTCGAATTTCGGGTCCGATACTCGATCGAATCGATATTCAAATCGAAGTCCAACGCGAAGCGGATTGGTTGGCACCAAGGCCGCGAACAACCACGGGATCCAGCGCGGAGATCGCCACACGGGTACTTCGAGCCCGTCAGCTGCAATTCACGCGACAAGGTAAACTTAACGCTCACCTTAGCGCGCCCGAGCTGGAGCGCCTGTGCCTTCTTGATCCACCGACCACCCGCTTCCTACATAAAGCCTTCGCGCACTACAACTTGTCCGCGCGGTCTTATCATCGGATCCTGAAGCTCGGGCGTTCGATTGCCGATGTCGATGGCCGCGAGGCGATATCACAAGCCGATCTGGCCGAAGCCTTGGCGTTACGCAAGCTCGATATTCGCGCGAATCAGCGGTCTGATGCCTCAGGGCTTTACCCTAGGAGACCTGTTCATTAGATTGAGCACTTGCAAATTCCGGTTCATTCGCACCTGTGCCTACTGCTTCTCACGATATTCGCGTAAACGTCGCGACTACCTTTGTCGCCGAACAATCCGATCCTGCGCGAAACCGGTACGTGTTCGCCTACACTATTACAATCGAAAATGTCGGGGAAGTCGCCGCGCAATTATTGACCAGACACTGGATCATCACGGACGCCTCCGGCCATGTGCAGGAAGTTAAGGGTGACGGCGTCGTCGGCGTACAACCGCATCTGGAGCCCGGCGACTCCTTTCGGTATACCAGCGGTGCGGTGATCGAAACGCCAGTCGGGACGATGCAAGGCACCTATCATATGCTCGCGGACGATGGGGTACAGTTTGAAGCACCTATCGCGGTGTTCCGCTTGTCGGTCCCGAACGTATTGCACTAGCGTCGGGAGCGTACGACGGCCACCTACGCAATAGGCGACATCCAGGGCTGCAACCTTGAGTTGCAGGCATTGCTCGAAAAAATGAGGTTCCGGCCGAGCTATGACACCTTGTGGTTTACGGGGGATCTAGTCAATCGCGGTCCCTCGAGTCTTGCCGTCTTGCGCTTCGTGCACTCGCTTGGCGAGCGCGCGATCACCGTTCTCGGTAATCATGATCTGCATCTACTTGCGCGCCGATTTGTGGCCGACCGCCGACCCAAATCGGGCGATACCCTCGAGGCAATTCTAGCCGCACCGGACTGCGATGAGTTACTTACGTGGCTGCGTCGGCGTCCAGTACTGCATTACGACGGCTACCTGGGCTATGGCATGGTCCATGCGGGCCTCGCGCCGCAATGGACCTTCGAGGAAGCCCGCGGATACGCGAACGAATTGGAAACAGCGTTACGCAGCACGGAATTTCGCACCTTCTTAGTCGCAATGTACGGCAGCCTCCCCGCGCGCTGGGATCCCACATTGCAGGGTATAGATCGTCTGCGCTTTTTTACCAACTGTTTCACTCGCATGCGGTACTGCAGTGCGGACGGCACACTCGATCTGAAAGCCAAAGGGCCGCTCGGATCGCAGAGCTTTGCAGGGCTACCGTGGTTCATGCAGCCACTACGCCGCAGCCTCGATACGCGTATCCTCTTTGGCCATTGGTCGACATTGCGCCTTACGATCGCACAGAGCGAAACATTCAACGCCTTCCCGCTCGATACTGGTGCCGTCTGGGGTGACTCGCTAACGGCGTTGCGACTGGACGATGGGATACGCTTCTACGTGCCCGCGACTACCAGAGAACATCCATTGGCAGAGGAATGAACCGTCTCTACGCCATCACGCGCTCGAGCACGACAAACGAATACGAATACAGATGCGCAGCATCGCAGGAATGCGCTTCACGCGAGGTCTCTCGCCAAACTGTGCGGTCGAACTCTGGAAAATAAACATCGCCGTCGATCTCGGCGTCGATTTCCGTCAAGTAGATCCGCTGCGCCACCGGCAGCGCCACTTGATACAACGCGTGCCCGCCGATCACCATAATTTCGGTCTTGTCACTAGCTGCATTGAGCGCGGCGTCGAATGAATCGCTCACCACACAGCCAGGGGCTTGGTAGTTAGCGCGGGTGGTGACGACAATGCTGGTGCGCCCAGGCAGCGGACGGCCAATCGATTCGTACGTGAGCCTGCCCATTACGATTCGGTGGCCCATCGTGATCTGCTTGAACCGACCTAGATCAGCCGGGAGATGCCAGGGCAGTGTTCCGCCGCGACCTATGACGCGGTGCTCCGCCATCGCGACAATAATATTGATCGCCATTTCAGACCGCGATCGGCGCCGCGATACTCGGATGAGCCTGGTAATTCGTTAACTCAAAGTCCGCGTAGGCGAAATCAAGAATCGAGGTAACAGCCGGATTCAGGCGCATTTGCGGTGCGCTGTACGGCGCGCGGGCGAGCTGCAAATCAGCCTGCTCCACATGATTTAGATAAAGATGGGCGTCGCCAAGCGTGTGCACAAAATCGCCAGGCCGGTATCCGCACACTTGCGCGATCATCAGCGTCAATAACGCGTACGACGCCATATTAAACGGCACCCCGAGAAAGATATCCGCGCTGCGTTGATACAGCTGGCACGAGAGTTCACCATTGGCGACATAGAACTGGAACATCACGTGACAGGGCGCAAGCGCCATCTGTGGGATCTCGCCGACATTCCAGGCGCTCACTACATGGCGACGCGAATCCGGATCTTGCTTTAGGCGCGTCACAAGCTCGGTGATTTGATCAACCACGCGACCGTCCACAGTGCGCCAGGCGCGCCATTGCGCTCCATACACCGGTCCCAAATTGCCCTGCTCATCGGCCCATTCATCCCAAATCGACACTCCATTGGCTTTGAGATATCGCGTGTTTGTAGCACCTTGAAGAAACCACAGCAGCTCATGGACGATCGATTTGAGGTGGACTTTTTTAGTTGTTAATAACGGAAACGAGTGGCGCAGATCAAAGCGCATCTGATAGCCGAAAACGCTCAACGTCCCGGTTCCAGTCCGATCATTTTTACTTACGCCGCGAGCGCGGACATGCCGTAGTAATTCAAGATATGTCTCCATCAGGGTGCCTTTTCTAAAGCTGAGATCGAGCGGGCCGGCACCCAGAGCAGGATCGCCAGACCTCCCAAAAGCATTGGCATCGACAGCACCTGTCCCAGCGTTAACCAGTGTCCAACCAAGTAACCGATATGCGCATCGGGCTCGCGCACAAATTCGATTCCCAGTCGAATAATCGCGTACCCGATTAGAAAGGTCGCGGTGATGCTGCCGATCCGTCTAGGTTTACGGCATAGACAATTCAACACGACGAATAATAGGATTCCTTCAAGGGCAGCTTCGTAAAGTTGCGATGGGTGGCGCGGTACTCCACCTGCGGCGGGGTGGGTAAATACGACAGCCCAAGGCAGAGTACTTGGCGCACCCCATAATTCCTGATTGACGAAATTTGCGATCCGGCCCAGGCACAAACCAATTGGGACGGCTGGTAACATGAAATCACTAACCTGAAGGAACGCGCGTTGGCGACGGCGCGCGAACAACCAAAGGGCCAGCATCCCGCCGACGATTCCGCCGTGAAAAGACATCCCTCCGCGCCACACAGCCAGTAATTCCCACGGCGCTTGAAGGTATGCTCCGAAGTTGTAGAACAAACCATAACCAATCCGCCCGCCGAGAACGGCGCCAAACGCCGAGTAAAAAATCAAATCCGCGACTTCGTCGCCACTCCAACCCGAGGTGGGGCGCGCCGCGCGCGCGCTTAACAGCATCCAGCCCGCACCAATCCCTACCAAGTACGCTATACCATACCAATGAATGGCAAGCGGCCCGAGCTGAACGGCAACCGGATCAATATCGGGAAACTTCAACATACAACGATCACTACCCTCGCCTGCGCAATATGTATCGCCACTGTTTACTGATTGTACCGAAGCGAGCAATCCGATTGTAAACTCACTTACCTTCCCGATTGAGCCGAGCCATGAGAGTCACCCAGTCACTTTTACGCAATGTCCAACAACAGAGCAATGCGATTGCGACGGTCTGCGGAGAACGCCGCCGAACCTGGGGTGAATTCGCTAGCCGCGTAGCGCGCCTCGCGGGTAGTCTGCAACTTCGTGGGCTCACGGCGGGGGATCGCGTCGCATTGCTGGCGCTGAATTCAGACCACTACCTTGAGCTACTGTACGCGGTGGCGTGGGCGGGGGGCACTGTCGTACCGATCAACACGCGCTGGGCAGTGCCCGAAGTCCGCTATGTGCTCGATGATGCCGGAGTTGTGATACTCGCGGTTGACGAGCACTTTCAGGCGTTGCTGCCGGAAGTCTGTCGCGGGTTTAACGGTACCACATTGCTGATGACCGAGGACCACGAAGCTGGCTCGCTCGTCACTACGCAAGCGCTTATCACAGCCAATACCGAAGCGCCGGAAATTGTCCGCGACGGCGACGACATCGCAGGCATTTTCTATACCGGCGGGACCACTGGGCGATCCAAGGGCGTGATGCTGACGCATACGAATCACGTCACGAATAGCCTTCAGCTCGCGGCAATGATGCGGCTCCCACCCGAAATTTCTTATTTACACGCGGCACCAATGTTCCATATCGCCGACGCCCTGTGCATCTATATGGTGACCGCGATCGGCGGCCGCCATGTGGTCATGCCACGCTTTGAGCCCACAACCGTGGTCACCGCGATCGAGACTCACGGGATCACAGATATTTTGTTAGTGCCGACGATGATCCAGATGCTGCTCGACCATTTGGATCAGCACCCAAGCAAGCTCACGAGCTTAGCCCGCCTCTACTACGGCGCATCACCGATCCCGGAAGCGACGTTATTCCGTCTCTTCGACGCACTGCCGCATACCACGCTAACGCAGCTCTACGGACAAACCGAGGCCGCCCCGATGCTGACTGTGCTAGAAAGCAAGTATCACGTCAAAGAGGGTCCGAACGCAGGACGATTACGCGCGGCAGGGCGCGCCATCGCCTGCATAGAATTGAAAATCGTTGACGAGCGCGATATCGAAGTGCCACGTGGAGTAGTAGGCGAAATCGTGGCCCGCGGCCCGAATGTCATGAAGGGATACTGGGGCCTACCAGAACAGACCGCGGCCACCTTGCGCGGCGGCTGGTTGCATACTGGTGACGCCGCGACCATGGACGACGAAGGATTTATTTTTATCAGCGATCGTCTGAAGGACATGATCATCAGCGGTGGGGAAAACGTGTATTCAACCGAGGTCGAAAATGCGCTCTACCAACACCCCAGTGTCGCCCAGTGTGCGGTCATTGGGCTGCCTGATCCGAAATGGGGTGAGCGCGTCCACGCCATCGTCATCGCCAAGCCGAACAGCCCGCGCGATGCCGAAGAGATCATGGCGTTCTGCCGTAGCCTTGTCGCCGATTTCAAATGCCCGCGATCGGTGGAATTTCGCGACGAACCGCTGCCACTTTCCGGTGCCGGGAAAGTGCTGAAAACAGAACTGCGTAAACCCCATTGGGGTGGTCGCGCCCGCAACGTAAATTAGACATCGATTAACTTTAACCAATGTCGAGCTTCATGTGCCGGAATATCTGGCGACCCTTGCTGGTGTCCTTTGTCTTGCTCTGGACAAGTGCGATGACGCCCGCGTTTGCCGCCTCGCTAGCGTCGACTTCTACCCACGCTGCTAGCCGTCTCGATCCCACCGACTTCCGTACCCGCGTGGATTTCCGCAATCGCTACCTCGCCCCGCAAGCCGGCGGCTATCGTGATCTTCTTACCAGCCGTGTGGATTACGCCTTCAATAAGATCATCGCGATGCGGATCGAAATGCCCTATGTCCACGGCGATTTGAATAATCCACGCGTGCCGCCGGAGACCGGCGTTGGGGATCTATCAGTTCGGTTCAATTATCGCGCGTTGCGGAACGAAAAATTTGCGTTAGTCGTGGGCAGCGAGTTTCAGTTTGATACCGCGGCAACACCCCAGCTCGGTGCCGGAAAAACGGTGATCGCACCGATCGCATTCTTATCGTTTGACGCCCCGAAACTACATTCAACCTTGTTCCCAACCTTGCAATACTTTCGCTCGGTCGCCGGTGATGACCGTCGCGCGGAGGTGAATTACACCGCGGTGCAACTTTTTACAATCACGCGCTGGCCGGCCAGTTTTTACACCGGTACACAAACCGTGATGTATATCGATCACCTACGTAACCATGGGATCGGAGCGACCCTTGAGATCGAAGCGGGGCGTTTTGTCTCGAAACACTTAGCAATGTGGCTTCGACCGGGAATTGGCACCCACGGCGACGACATCCCGCAGGTCTACCTGTGGAATCTAGAAGTTGGATTCCGCTATTTGTTCGATTAACGCGAATCAACGGTAAATTCGACGATCCCGCTTGTTCCTGACAGTTCGCGTCGGCACTATACCAATACTCCCTAAACCCCCGGACTACCGAATCGTGTCAACCGCTGTTGAATCAAAGTTACCCCTGCCGCGGCCGCCCGGCCCCAGCTTCTGGCAAGGCTTTAAGGCCTACGGCCGCGATCCGGCGATGTATATGCATCAGTTGTTCCTCGACTACGGCGAAGTCGTCTGCTGGCGCGGCACGATGACGATCTACCTGCTGAATAATCCGGATCACGTGCGCCAGGTGCTGACGCAAGCCCATCCGGAGTTCACAAAAGACCTATACGACTACCGGGTGCTCAAGCAGACCCTCGGGAACGGGCTCGTGACCAATGACGGTGCCGACTGGACCCGGCAACGGCGGCTGATGCAACCGATGTTTCATCATAAAATCGTGAATGCCTTCGATACCGCGATCAACGGCTTCACGGCGACCCTGGTTGATCGCTGGCAGCAACTACCCGCAGGGCAGCCCGTCGCGCTGGAACGCGAAATGAGTCGGATTACTTTCCAGATCGTCGCGGCAACTTTATTCGGGTCCGAAATAAATGATCACGCTCACGAAATGGTCGACATCCTGGACGTGATCAACGTCAATACTAAATCGGCTGCCGCGTTCCTCACCTTGTACCCGTGGATCCCGAGCCCACACAACCGACGCTTCAAACGCGTGATGCAGCGGCTCGACAACATCGTCTACAACCTGATCAACGGTCGCCGCGCCAGTGGGATCGGCAGCCAGGATTTACTCGATCGCCTGCTGTCAGTGCGCGATGAACAAAGCGGGCTTGGGATGGAAGAAAAGCAAGTTCGCGATGAAGTGGTGACTTTAATGCTCGCCGGCCATGAAACCTCGGCCACGGCCCTACAGTGGATTTTTTACCTGCTGTCGAAACATCCGGAAGTCGAAGCAGCGCTTCTGAGCGAACTCGCGGTGTTGAGTGGCAATCCCGCTACTTCAGGGGATCTGTCACGCCTGCCCTATCTAAAACAGGTTGTTCAGGAATCGATGCGGATTTACCCACCCGTGTGGGGAATTGCGCGAACATCAACGCATGAACAGGAGTTTGGCGGGTACCGCATCCCCGCTGGCGCCTATCTTTCGATCATGCCGTACTCGCTGCATCGTCATCCCGACCATTGGACGGAACCAGCGCGTTTTGATCCGGACCGCTTCAGTCCTCAACGCAGCGCTGGCCGTCATTCCTATTGCTATATCCCCTTTGCCGCCGGGCCGCGAGCCTGCATCGGTGTGGGCATGTCGATGCTGGAGATCCAATTGGTGTTAGCGCAATTGCTTCCTCGATTTTGGGTACGCCCAGTCCCCGGCCATGTCATCAAACCCATGGCGACGGTGACTTATCGCCCGCGATTCGGCATGCAAGTGTTCATCGAACCCCGGCAGTAAGGAACCTCCATGGCTAACGGATTAAAGTTTGGTTTATGGTATTCGCTACGTAATCCTGTGCGGTGGTCGCAACCATACCCCGAGATCTATGCCGAAACTCTCGCCCAGATAGCGTGGGCGGAAGCGATCGGTTACGACGATGTGTGGTTAACCGAGCATCATTTCTGCGAAGACGGACATGCGCCATCCATTTTGCCGATTGCCGCCGCGGTCGCGGCTCGCACACATCGGATCAGAATCGGCACGAGCGTCTTATTATTACCCTTGCACCATGCCGTGCGTGTCGCCGAGGACGCGGCGACGATCGATATTCTCTCAAACGGCCGCTTTGATCTTGGCGTGGGGGTTGGCTATCGGCCTCAGGAATTCTCTGGGTTAGGCCTTCGCAGCCAACATCGTGCGGGTCTCATGGACGAAGGGTTGGAAATTGTGCGAGCGCTGTGGCGCGGCGAGACCGTGAAATACAGCGGCAAACATTATCAAATCGAACACGCGAAGCTCTCGCCACTACCAGTGCAAAATCCGATGCCGTTGTGGGTTGGGGGCTTCGCGCCTGCCTCTGCCAAACGTGCCGCACGGATCGGCGACGGCTATCTCGGTACCGGCGATATCGCACCGATGGTCAAAATCTATCGCGAGGAGCTCGCGGGCCTGGGACGATCCC
Organism: Gammaproteobacteria bacterium; assembly: GCA_009692265.1. Lineage (GTDB taxonomy): Bacteria > Pseudomonadota > Gammaproteobacteria > CAIKBL01. The sequence continues at coordinate 22,637 of SHZM01000012.1, read as the reverse complement.
ACTTAGCCCGGGTCGCGGGTGGCCATTTCTGGATGATCGTCTCGAACAATCCCACCCGGACCTTGGCGCAGGTTGGCCCGCATGTGCTTTATCAAATCGAGATGTATAACAAATGGCTGGGAGACGCGGGCCAGGCGCTATTTCCGGTAGTGTCCGATCCAAGTCAGTTGGTTGAACTGGGGATTTTGAATATCATGCCTCCGGCGCAGGCGGTGGACGCGATCGCGTCCTACGTCGAAGCAACGGGTATCGAGCGCTATTACACTTGGACCGTGCCACCGGGTATGCCGGCAGGCCATATGAACGAGTACCTGCAACTTTTCGCTGAAGAAGTCATACCGAAATTCAAATGACGGAGGTCCCCAGATGAAATTCTACGATTGCAAAATGGCGCCAAACCCACGACGCGCACGGATCTTGATGGCAGAGAAAGGGATCAAGATTCCGATGATCGATGTGAATATTCTTGACGGTGAAAATCTGCGTGAGCCGTATTTAGCGATCAACTCACGCGGCCTGTTGCCGACACTGGAACTCGACGACGGGACCCGCTTTGACGAAGTGATGGCGATCTGCCGCTACTTCGAAGAACTCTATCCGACCCCGAATTTACTCGGTCGCACCCCGGTCGAACGCGCGCTGGTGGAATCGTATCAACGCAAAGCAGAATTCGAAGGCATGATCGCGGGCTCCGAAGCCTTCCGAAATAAACACGAGAAGTTCATCGACCGCAGTATTCCTGGTGGACCCAAACATAAGATTCCCGCGATCCCCGGACTAGTTGCGCGCGGTAGGCAGACCATCGAGCGATTCCATGAGTGGCTGGAACACACCCTCGCCAAAACCGAATACCTGGTGGGTGACAGTTATTCCATGGCGGATATTACTGCGCAATGCGCGGTGGATTTCCATAAGTGGATCGAAATCTCGATTCCCGCGGCTAACACGCATACGCAGCGTTGGTACAAGGCCGTCTCGGCGCGGCCTAGCGCGGCTGCGTAACGCGGATACGTTCGCGCTACGCTCCTTCGCGATGAGCGGTCGCACCCTCGCCACGCTTCGTTCGTGGCGAGGATTTCTCGCCAGTCCTTCGATGCCTCAGGACGAACGGGGATTTATTATTTCTTGCACCTGCGTCGATGACCTACTACGCCAATGTCTCCAAAAAGAAATCTCTCGCCGCGATGCTCGTCTCATCGAACTTCTCGATATAGGCGGCGTAGTGATCGGATTTAATAATCACTAACTTTTTCGGTCCAGCGACCTTGGCGTAACACTCCAGCGCGATGTCACTCGGCGTCGTCGTGTCGTACTCAGAGAGAATCATCAGCAACGGGGTCGGGCTGATCCGCTCCATGAAGCTCGACACGTCATATTCCATCATGTACTCAATGGAACGCAGAGTGACCTGGTTTTTCCAGCTGGATTTTGGGTCTTTGTTCACATAGTAGTGAAGGAAATTGTAGGTTTTGTCCCCAGGAAAAACGTGCGGCTCGCTCGGATCCAAGGTGCATATTTTCAAGACTTTGGACTTTTCACCATTAACCCGCCGTAATCGATCCTCATCGAGCATCTGCTGCAATGGTACCCATCCATCGATGGGCAAGAACTGTTGAAGGTTCTTATGTCCGACCATGAACGGCACCTGGCTCACAACGGCCTTTACGCGCCGGTCGATCGCCGCCACCGCGCACACCGTTCCACCGGTATAGCTGGTCCCCCAGATCCCGATGCGGTTTTTGTCGACGTCGCGCAAGGTTTGCGCGTAAGTAATCGCCGAGCGGTAGTCGCGGCGCTGCCAGGACGGATCGATTTCACCCCGCGGCTTACCTTCGCTCGCGCCAAGACAGCGGTTGTCATAAACCAACGCCGCCATCCCAGCATCACAAAAGACTTCAGCGAACTTATCGAGCGACATCTCCTTAACAGCCGAAAAGCCATGCGCCAGGATAACCGTCGGGAACGGACCCTTGGCCTTGTTGGGCTTGTAAAACCAGCCGCGAAGCTTCACCCCATCAGCATTGAATTCAATATCTCGTCGCATTGGTAACCTCCTCCTCGTTGGTGTAGTTGTCGGGCCCAGTATACGGAATTGTCCACGCGGAAATGACCGTTGGGCTTCCCTATAAAGCCTCTTCTTCGTCGGCAAACAGATCGTCCGCCAGATGCTCCCACGCCTCGCCGACGAAGCCTGACATCAAGTACACACCTCCCGCACCCGGTACCCGTAAATAACGCAAGATTCCATCCGGATTCACACCGCCTAGCTCGAAGCGCAGAAGTACTCCAACCTCGTTGCCGAGCTGGACCGTCAGGCGGGGCGGCTCTAGACCGTATTCAATGGTCCTTTTCGCGTCTAATTCTTCCAGCTCGCGCACCGGGCGCGCGGTATGCATGAAGCCCAGTGCGCTCGCCACGTGTTCAAGCGTATGAGTGTGGTATTCAGTACCATCGTCGCGCTGCCAAATCCCGGCGCGTTTAACGAGATGAACGGTCCGCGCTGCGCGGATCAGATCCAACGATGTCACGGCGGCGGGTGGTTCGCGCAGTATGCCGGTGGTATCCGCTTGATTGAAATGACCGTGCGACCCTAAACGTCCAGTACTGAACATCAGCGCCAGATACCCGATCGCTACGGTAGCGAAAAACCAACGCCAACGGCTAGTCAGCAGTTTCATCGCCTTCGCCACCAAATTACGAGTCCGGCCAACACAACTAAAAGCGGCAAGGCAATCTCCACCAAGACGAACACACGCTGCATCTGGGAGTTCGTCAAGACCAATAACGGAGGCACTGGAATCCGCGATTGCACTGCAACTGCCGACTCTTCATGCAACAGCCAGCGGATGATGGCAAGCGCGAGATCGCTGTTTGCCGCGTAGGGATAAAACGAATTGCTCGCAAAATCAGCGTCGCCAACGACGACAGCGCGAAACTCTTCGCCGTTCGCGGACAATACGCCCTCGACCGCTGCCGCAAGAATATGTGACGTCGGGGCGCTCGTCGGCATCGGCTCGGCGCTTGTCACAATTGCTCGATTTCTATCGAATCGAAACGGATGAGCCACGCTCGCCGCGCTACTGCGCACCAATGGAAATGAGGCCACGGTGGGTTGATCCCCAAGAATCAACGCGCGTACGCCAGGAAAAAACGTGAACGACACCTGGTGCGTAATCGGATGCGGTTCATACGCGGTCACGCTGACCATCGTACTATCGTTGCCCTGATGATTTTGCGGGTCACTAATCTGAATCTGCGGCAGCAGCACTCCAAGTTTCTCCAGGAACTCAGCCAGACTAGGTTCAAGGACGTAACCCACGTCGAGCATTAAGAGAAGGTTTCCCCCAGCGCCGAGGTGAGCAGCAAGTGCGGCGCTTTCAACTGGCGTATAGGTTGTTCGCGGGCCGGCTTCGATCACCGCCTCACAGGTGGACGGGATTCCGGCAGGATCGGCGAGCGCTATCAACCTTACGTCGTACCCAATACTTTCCAGCGAGCGTCGGAAACGGCCGTAGCCATGCTGGGTGGTGTCGATCACCGCGCTATTCGCATCGTCGTGATTGTGCCCGGCGTCTGAATCCAAATGCGTATGAAACTCATAGTTCGTGCTTGCGTATTCGCCGTGGCCTTCGATAAAGCACACTTCGACCGTGCGTTCACGCAAGACCCGCTGGATCCCGATCGCAAACTCGGTTTCATCGGTGCTGCGCACGAGGATCTGTCGTCCCTCTGCTTCGATCACCGCCGCATTGTTGATCGTGACTCCGTAGCTTGCCGCCAAGCGCGGATCAAGATCGGGATCAATGGTCCGCACGGAAAGCATTGGATTGCGTCGCGCGAGCATTTTCAGAATGCCGCTCGCACGTTTTCCATTTGGATCTTGCGTACGATAGAAATAAGTGATGCTCACCGGACGCGCAAGTCGAGCGACGACCTCAAGCGCCGCGGGATCAGGTGTGAAAACGTGCTCGCGCGTCAGGTCAAAATGCGCGTCGTGTAGAGACAGCGCAATATTCGCCAACACGACGATTGAAACGGCCGCCCCGCCTAAGCAAACTCGCCGCCACCAGCGGCGCCAACCCCTCGCGCGCTGGGCTAACGGTAAAATCACGCTGAGCGTGAATAAGCCGACGACTGCGATCAACCAACCGCAGAACCACGCTAACGTCGTCAACTCAGTACCGTGAGGGGGCACTATCTTAGACCTAGAAAAGACCGTTGATCGCTGAACATTGTTAGGAAACTCATTTTCAAGTTAAAGCTCGTGCTTCAAATGAACTTCACCGGCTAGGTGAGTCGCGCTACGACGTGTGCAGCACGCCCCCTTGCGCGCACCGTTTTTCGACATACGCGATGCGATAATCCTATTCCGCTTTTTGATAGTTCGGCCTGAACAATACTGTTCCCTCGACCACATATTCACCAATGGCATTTTGCCCCTCGGTCGAAGTTAAGAATTCAACGAACTTACTCGCCGCGTTAAACTTGACGTGTGGATGTCGCCGCGGATTAACCAAAATGAGGCTGTATTGATTAAACAAACGCGGATCACCTTCGGCCAATAACTCAAGATCGCCTCGATTCCGAAACGTCAGCCACGTTGCACGGTCGCTTAGAGTGTAGCTATCGAGCGCCGCCGCCGTATTTAAGGTGGCGCCCATACCCGCGCCCAATTCTTTGTACCAAGTACCTGACGCCGCCCGGGCGTCGACTCCCGCTTCCTCCCACAGACGCAGCTCGGCACGGTGCGTGCCGCTATCGTCCGCACGAGACACAAAGGTCGCGCGTTGCGCGCCGATTGCTTTCAACACTGCCACCGCATCCGTAGTCCCGCGGATCCCGGCCGGATCAGCCCTCGGCCCGACGAACACAAAATCGTTGTACATCATTTCTCGGCGATCGACCCCAAACCCAGCGTTCACAAATTTCATCTCGCCGGCCTTGTCGTGTACCAACAACGCATCAGCATCTCCTTTCTCGGCGAGTCTCAATGCCTGCCCGGTGCCGGCAGCGATGACATGAACATCGATACCGGTTTTCTGTTTGAAGAGCGGCAAAATATAATCGAAGAATCCTGACGCTTGAGTCGAGGTGGTGGAAGATAATGTAATGAACGAGTTACCCGCAGACGCAAAACTGAAAAAAAATACCGAGACCCCAAAGGTCCAGACGAGCGGCGAACGACGCATTTATTGATACTCCGTGGACAGACGTAAGTTTTTTGAAATGATCGTTTACCACCAAAGCTCGCCACGTAGAAAGGCGGTTGCCGCAGCGCTCCGCGGTTGCTTGAAGAAATCGTCGGCGGCGCTACTTTCTAACAATCGCCCGCGGTGTAGAAATAGAATTTGCGCGGCGAAGCGCCGCGCCTGCTGTAAATCGTGGGTGGATAACACTACTTTCGTGCCGGTTGCCGCGATTGCGATAATTAGTTCTTCGACCGCGCTAGTTGCCGCAGGATCAAGATTTGCCGTAGGTTCATCGAGAAACAATACTTCCGGTTGCATCGCCCACGCCCGCGCGAGTGCCAATCTCTGCTGCTCTCCGCTGGATAGGACGCGCGCCGAACGACCCGCTAGCGCAACTAATCCGGTCAGCTCGAGCATGGTTTTCACACGCTCGGCGCGTTGTGGCGCGGGAACCTTGTGCACCGCCAACCCGTATTCGATGTTTGCGGCAACGCTTCGCCGCAGCATTACAGGACGTTGAAAAACCATTGCCTGCCTACCCGGCATATCGTGCGCTGCGTCGCTCCACCGCAGAGTGCCTCGAGTCGGGTTGATAAGACCGTGGCATAGCTTCAGGGCGAGCGTTTTACCCGCGCCGTTCGGCCCTAGTATGACCGTTGGGCCGCCGGCGCTTAGCGTGAAAGATAGTGCCTCTAGTAATACTGTCGTGCCGATCTGATAGTCGACTTCGACGCAAGTCAGCGGCAATATCGGGCAGGAATTCCGGAACGGAATCGGTAGCGCGCTAACGAGCATCGCAGTCCGCCAATTCACGTAATACGAACGTGGTGCCATTCACCAACATCGCGATTGTAATCAAGATAAACCCTAGGGCTAACGCCAACGCCAAGTCGCCACGCGAAGTTTCTAGCGCTATTGTCGTCGTCATTACGCGCGTGACATGCGCAATGTTGCCGCCCACGATAAGTACCGCGCCCACCTCGGCAATCGCACGACCGAACCCGGCAAGAATTGCGGTGAGCAGGCTGTAGCGCGCTTCCCACAGCAAAGTCCGCAATGACCCGAATGCAGTAACACGCAGAGAGCGCAATTGTTCCGCGTACTCCAGCCATAAATCTTCAAGGGTTTGTCTACTCAACGCGCAAATGATCGGTGTGATTAACACGATCTGGGCAATGACCATTGCTGTGGGAGTAAACAGCAGGCCCCATCCACCAAAGGGTCCGGTGCGCGACAACGACAAATAAACCAGTAGCCCAACGACTACGGGTGGTAAACCCATCAAGGCATTAGTCAGGATTATGCACAGTTTTCGTCCGGGAAAGCGTGTTACCGCAAGTAACGCGCCCGCGGAGAGACCGAGCACCGAGGCACATCCAACGGCGGCAAGACTCACTTCCAGTGAGCGCCGGACGATCTCCAAAAGCGTGGCGTCGGCATGCAGGACGAGTTTCGAAGCTAGTACCGCCGCGTCCGCGAATTCATTCATCGAATAAAATTAAAATAGGCATTTTAAAACATAAATTTATAATTTTTAAAATTTCTCCGCGTATTCTAGGATCGAGGAATGCACCAGGCAAACACTAAATATGTGTAATTTAAAACATGAATAAGAAATTAGGATATGGCGCAGGGGTTTTAAGGACTCTAGACATACGCGCGGTAGCCTGCTGCTGCGTCGTTGCGTTTACAGCAGTGATTCCCACCACATCGATCGCAAACGAAGAAGCGCTGCTGGAAATTTTGCGCAACAACAAACTGATTTCCGAGGCGCAATACGACGCCTTACGCAAGGCATCGGTCGAACCTACGAAGTCACCAGTTCGAGCTACCCCGCAGAGTGATCAAAATGTACTCGACGTGCTACTTGCCAATGAACTGATTACTCGAGAACAGTTTGCTGTACTACGTGTGAAGTCTGGTCAGGAGAAAATGACCAACCCCGAGGCGCGACCGGCGCTTAAGGATGGGTTTAAAGTCCAGACCCAGGATAAAACATTCACCGCGCAGCTTGGTGCCTACTTTCAGCTGGACAGCGCGGTCTACGGCGATGATGAAACCGACACTTCGAGCGGCACTGAGTTACGACGTGGCCGCATGTCGATCGGCGGGACTGTGTTTACGGATTGGGATTACAGGTTGGAAGCGGACTTTGCGGTGACGACTCAGGGCGGAACCAGCAATAACGTCTCTGTCACCGACGCGTATGTCCGCTGGAATGGTCTGCGCCCATTCGTAGTAACGGCCGGTAGCTTCAAGGTCCCGTTTGGCCTGGAGGCAGTCAGTAGCGGCAAGTACCTGACCTTCATGGAGCGTGGCTTACCCTTCGCATTTGTGAATCTGCGGCGTCTTGGCGGGATGGTGGCGACAAACGGAGACAACTGGACCGGTTCGATCGGACTCTTCGGCGACTCGGTCACGAGCCAAAATAACGATGACGAAGGTCAGCAAGCGGCAGGTCGGTTTACGTGGGCACCGTGGTTTGAAGCGGACCGGGCGTTACATCTCGGCTTGTCAACCGCCTGGGTAGCGCCACAACAGACTACGCTCGTGGCGGGTACTGCCTCGAGGTTTGAGGAAACAGTCGTGTTTCGAGCCAAACCTGAAAGCAATATTTTGTCGGATAGCCTCACCGCTGGAACAAGCATTTCTTCAGCCGGGCGGACTTTCGGTCAGAGCAACGGTCGCTTGGTCGATACCGGCACCATTCCAGGTGACGTAAACAGCTACGTGCTGGCCGCAGCCGAAGCGGCGGGGGTCTACGGCCCCTGGTCGCTGCAAGGTGAGTACACGCGCAGCGAAATTAGTCGTGATCGCTTCGGCGATCTGCGATTCGACGGATTCTATTTGTATGGCAGTTGGTTTCTGACCGGAGAATCACGTAACTATCGCGGTGACAAAGGCGTCTTCGAGGGCATCACACCACTCGAGTTGTTCAATCCAAAGTACAACGGGTGGGGAGCATGGGAATTGGCGGCCCGCTATAGCACCTTGCATTTGAACGATGGCACTGTTGGCGGTGGTGAAATCGACAATCTGACACTCGGTGTTAATTGGTATCCGAATACGTATGTCCGCGTGATGGCCAACTACGTAAATGTGCTCGGCGTTCAAGGCGGCGCGCACGACGGCGACAACCCGAATCTATTTGAACTGCGTTTACAATTCGCTTACTAGCAGACGAGGCGCGAGGTCGCGAACTGAGTTATGTCGATGCGCAACGCTGCATTCACAGGACAGAAACGCGAAGTGGTTCAAGTGTGCAAACCAAGCGAGACGCTTGCGCACTACGGGAGTGGCATGAGCCGTTAGGCAATGCTGATCTGATAAGAACTCGAATGCCGAATTCTTCCCAGTTCGTCAAAACCGCGGCAGATCAGAATGCGGCAATTGGCCGCTGTGTACATGCATCGCCCCAAACTCCGCGCAGCGGTGCAAAGTCGGAACCGCGCGACCCGGATTCAATAGGGTATGCGGATCGAACGCCGCCTTCAGGCGATGAAATAATTCCAGTTCCGGGGTGCCAAACTGAATGCACATCTGGTTGAGTTTTTCGACACCAACGCCATGCTCGCCGGTGACAGTGCCGCCCACTTCGATACAGATTTCGAGAATTTTGCCACCCACCGCTTCCGCCATCGCCAACTGTTGGTCGTCGTTCGCGTCATACGCAATCAACGGGTGAAGATTCCCGTCGCCGGCGTGAAACACGTTCGCGATCAGTAAACCTGATTCTCGCGACAGTTCGGCGATCCGCGTAAGTACACGTGACAGTTCACGGCGTGGGATGGTGCCATCCATGCAGTAATAGTCCGGCGCGATCCGGCCGATCGCGGGGAACGCCGATTTGCGACCTAACCAAAAGCGACTCCGTTCCGCTTCATCCCGCGAGCAGCGCACCTCAATCGCCCCCAAGCGACACAGCAGAGCTTCAACCCGCACGATCTCCGCGGCAACCTCTTCTTCCAGACCATCAAGTTCGCACAATAGAATCGCCGCAGCGTCACGCGGGTAGCCGGCGTGGCAGTACTCTTCGGCGACTTGAATCGCCAGGCGATCCATCATCTCCAGCCCCGCCGGAATAACGCCAGCCTCAATAATGCCGGCGACCGCCTCGCCTGCCGCCGCGACAGTGTCGAAGGCCGCTAACAATACTTTGGCAACTGGTGGTCGCGGCAATAACTTGACCGTGATTTCCATAATCACGCCGAGCAACCCTTCGGAGCCGTTTATCACCGCTAACAAGTCAAGGCCGGGCGCATCACCGGTGCGACCACCAAGTTCGATCCACTCGCCCGTGCTGAGGAACATTTTTACCCCGAGCACATTGTGGACGGTCAGTCCGTACTTGAGACAGTGCACGCCACCAGAGTTCTCCGCGACATTGCCACCGATCGAACAAGCAATCTGGGACGAGGGATCGGGCGCGTAGTACAGTCCGTGCACCGCCACCGCTTCGGATATCGCAAGATTCCGCACCCCTGGCTCAACGACTGCGATTCGATTCTCGGGATCGATCTCGAGAATTCGGTTAAACCGCGCTAGACTCAGCAATACCCCATCGGTGAGTGGCAAGGCGCCGCCTGATAGACCCGTCCCGGCGCCGCGCGGGACCAGCGGAACACGGTGTTCAGCGCACACCGCGATGATCTGTCGAACCTCGTCGCGCGTACGCGGTAGACACACGGCGCGCGGCAGGGCGCGATACGCCGACAGACCGTCGCACTCATAGGGTCGCTTGGATTCTTCGCTGGTCAGCAGCGCCCCGCGCGGCAGAATGGCGGCGAGTACGGCTTCGAAGTCCACGTGCGTTAGACGTCGAAGTGGTAATTGGACGGAACTATCACGACGCCGCCCGGTGTAACCAGAAAACGCGCTTGATCACGTTCACGGTCCAGGCCGATCTTTTCGTTGGGCGGGATCTGTACATTTCGATCGCAAATCGCGTTACGGACTCGCGCGCCTTCGCCGACGGTAACACCGAGGAATAGAATCGAATCTTCGACAGTCGCGCCATCATCGATATACACACGATTGCCGAGCACACTTCGGCTTACGCCTCCACCAGCGATCACCGTGCCGCCGGCGACAATCGAATTGACACAAATCCCTTCTGTGCACGAGCGGCCAGGCACGGTACGCGCCGGAGGTCGTTGCTGCTGGTAGGTGCGGATTGGCCAATCGGCTTGATAAATATCGAGCGGCGGATCGAGGTTCAGAAGATCCATATTGGCATCGTAATAATCATCGAGATTATCAAACATTCGCCAATACCGATCCTGCGATACTCGACCGTACTCGCCGCCGAAACGATAACTAAAAATCCGCCCACGGCCGAGAAATTCGTGGCGAATTAAATCGATTACACCGAGTTGACTCGTTCCCTCGGCACCCACGCGAACCAACGCCTCGACCAGTGCGTGGCGCTTGAAGACATACACACCCATTGGGCCATAGGCCCCATTCTCCGGCGGCAACGGTGTCGCGGGGGCGCACCCGACAATCTCGGTTAGCTCGGTGTCGACCGCGGCGAAGTGCGCGGAAAAACTGCCCCCGAGCGCGGTCTCGCGATCGATCGCGGCAATGGTGACGTCGGCATTGTGCTGAAGGTGGTAGTCAACCATCGCCGCATAATCCATGCGGTAGATTTCCTCACCCGAGACCAGCAGTACAGTGTCCTCGGGCGCACTGGCGAGTATGTATAGGTTATTAAACAAGGCATTCGCCTGACCGGTATAGATCGACACATGTTCATTGATCGGCGGTGAGACTGGGGTAACGAATTCTCCAAGATCGGTATTGAAAATCGACCAACCCGCCCGCAGGTGATTTTGCAACGACAGCGCGTTGTATTGCGTTAAGACATTGATCCGACGCAGACCGGAATGCATGCAGTTGGTCAGCGCGAAATCGATGATCCGATAATTGCCGGCATAGGGCAGCGCCGCGGCAGTGCGACGTGCGGTTAGCGGCAGCAAGGGTTTGCCATCCCCGATTGCGAGGACGAGAACCAGTGTTTCGTGGGTGTTTGAATTGTGCATGGCGTCGGGCGGCGTGGATTATACGCGGGACGCGTCTGGGTAAAAGCTAAAAATTGTCGATCGCCGTGGCCTGATTAGCGAAGCCACGATGGTGCCTCGGCCGACCTCAAGTTCAATCATGGTGCAGTCCCTATAGTCGCTTATAGATTAATTAGTTATCTTTAGCTGACCTTGGCTTCAAGGTGAGTGTTCTGATCATCCGGGTGAACTCGGGCAACCGAAACGCGCCTCCAATAAACCGTGTCCGCCACAGGATGCACCGCTACTTTTCAGTTCATTGAAAACTATGGAGTAAAGCAAGATTCGCGTTTCCCTATAAGCACCCACGGTTGGGTCATCACGGCAATACTCTGAGCACCCCATAGCATGTCTGAAGAAATACTGGTTAACGTCACTCCGCAGGAGACCCGAGTCGCTTTTATCGAAAATGGCGTCCTTCAGGAAGTGTCGATCGAACGTAGTCGGCGGCGCGGCTTTGTCGGCAATATGTATCTCGGGCGCGTCAAGCGGGTGCTCCCAGGGATGGGGGCCGCTTTCGTCGATATCGGCCTCGAACGTGCTGCGTTTCTACACGTCTCCGACATCGTCGCGGCCGAGCAACGCAAACTGCAATGCGGACACGATGTCCCGATCGAGCAGGTTGCGCACGAAGGCACACAGGTGCTCGTGCAAGTTGCGAAGGAACCACTCGGCACGAAGGGCGCGCGCCTTACAACCTACCTCAGCATTCCATCGCGTTATCTGGTCTTCATGCCGGATTCCAATTCGCTTGGAATCTCGCAGCGGATCGAAAACGAAGACGAACGACGCCGACTGCGTGATGTCATTCTTGAGCTACAACCAAATTTGAATCCGCTGAGCGTTCCCCTCAGCGAAGCAAAAACTCCCAGCGTCGCCGTCGGCGATCCGACCAACGGTGGCTTCATCGTGCGAACAGCGGCCGAAGGAGCTAATGCCGCCGATCTACACGCCGACATGTTATTCCTGCGCCGGCTGTGGGGATCGATCGAAGAACGAATTAAACACCTGCAAGCAACCGCGGTAGTTTACGAAGATCTACCACTGGTGCTGCGGATCTTGCGCGATTTGTCCGCTACCCACGCCGAGAAAATCCGTATTGATTCGCGTGAGACTTTTGTCAAAGCCCACGCGTTTGCTGAAGAGTTCACACCTGATCTCGTAGCGCGGATAGAACATTACCCTGGCGAACGACCAATCCTGGATCTTTATTCGATCGAAGATGAAATTCAGCGCGCGCTGCAACGCAAAGTCGATCTGAAATCCGGTGGCCACCTAGTCATAGACCAGACCGAAGCGATGACGACCATTGATGTGAATACCGGAGGCTTTGTCGGTCACCGCAACCTCGAAGAGACAACCTTCAAAACCAACCTTGAGGCGGCACAAGCAATAGCGCGACAACTCAGGTTAAGAAATCTCGGCGGTATTATCATCGTCGACTTCATTGACATGACCGAAGACGAGCATCGCCGGCAGGTTTTACGCGCGTTGGAGAAAAGCCTCGATCGCGATCACTCGAAAATCACCGTTAGCGATGTCACATCACTTGGGTTGGTTCAAATCACTCGTAAGCGTACCCGTGAAAGTTTAGAGCATGTTTTATGCGAACCGTGCCCAACCTGTAGCGCGCGCGGCTCCATCAAATCCGCCGAAACGGTCTGCTACGAGATTTTTCGCGAAATTCTGCGTGAGCAGCGCCAATTCGATGCGCAAAAGCTGCTCGTGGTCGCCGGGCAGAACGTCGTCGATCTACTGCTCGACGAAGAATCCACCAGCATCGCCGAACTCGAAGAATTCATCGGAATACCAATCCGTTTCCAGGTCGAGACGACGTACACCCAAGAGCAATACGACGTCGTGTTGCTCTAACAAGCCATCGTGGTGCGCCTGAACTTTCGCCTGGCATGGAATATCGTCGCTGCCGTGATCATCGTCGCCGCCGTCGTCGTCTCCGGGTTGCGCGCGATCATGCCTCGGCTGGATCGCGACCGTGCGCTCGTCGCCGAATGGGTCTCTCATTTGGTCGGTGCGTCGCTCGAAATAGGCGCTCTCGAAACCTCGTTGGAGCGCGGAATGCCAACGGTGAGAGCCCACGCAATTCAGATCTTAAGTTCCGATGCGATGCGCTCCGAAGTGCTGCGCTTTGAACACGCGCAAGCGCATATTGGGCTGTGGGCGAGTCTGCGCGAGGGGCGACCTGCGTTACGGGATATCACGCTGAGCGGACTGGCCCTGACCGTGGTACGCCAACAAACCGGAAAATGGGCGGTAAAGGGTTTCGCTAATAGCGATACAAAATTTCTCGACTGGCTGGTAACACAGCAGAATTTGCTGATTACCGATGCAGACCTCGTTTTCGTCGACGAAACTCTGTCCCTTCCACCCATTCGTGCCGTGTCCGTTTCGCTGCGTTTCGACGCGCGCGACAACCGCATTTCTATTCGCGGGCGCGCGACTCACGTTGATCTCGTCGCCGCTGGAGTGGATTTCGAAATGCAATTGACTCGTCACAACATGTCGCGAGCACTAGATGTTCGCTTGGTTGGGGAACAGCTTGATCTCGTCACCCTTGCCGAGCGTCTTCAACTGAAGCGACCGGACGTGGCGAGTTTTCGCGCTGACGCGGAGTTGCGTTATCTGGCGACATCGCCACGGCGCGCGCGCTTACTGTTCGGGTTTGACAATATCGATATGGAAGCCAAGCACTCGCGCTTTGCACCCCTTGGTCTGCATGGACAGGCTGTGATTGAACCGACCGCGATGTCGGTGGCAATCACGCGGATAGATACCCACGAGAACCCAGGCTCCGCAGTCGATTGGCGCGCCGTGATCGAGCGCCAGGAGTCGCTGAACGTGCGCCTCACGGCCGACCGAATGCCATTGGGAACCCTGTCGTGGGCGAGTGCTTGGTTGCCTCCGACGTTCGCCACGCTTAGCGAGTCCTTGGCCAACTACCGGCCGGTCGGCGAAATCCGGGATCTGCGACTCGGGTCCACCGCGCAGCAGACTTATGTGGCGGGTTCAGTCAGAAATTTTGACCTGCGACCTGCAAATTCAAGATTTCGACTAAAGGATTTTGCGGCGCATTTTGCCGGCAATAGGCAGGGCGGCACCCTGGCGCTAAACAACGCTAACGCGACGATTCAGGATCCGGTAACGTTGGTATCGCCGCTCAAGATCAGCGCACTCAACGGCGTCGCGCAGTGGACCTCCAACCCCGGAGTAGAAGTGATCGCGAAAACTACCCTCAGTGGTTTCGCGAATGACCTGCCGGTAAGTCTCGACGCGGTCACGCGGCTAACCGACGGCCACTCATCGATCGCGCGTCTGTCGGCTTTCGTGGGCACTGGCGATATCACCAAGTTCGCTCAACTGGTCCCGACAACGCTAATGCATCCGCGCGGCGACCACTGGTTGCGTGCCGCGTTTCGTGATGGTGTCCTTGAAGGCGCCTCGTTCACCGTCGACGAAGCACCGGACTCCAAAATGGCGCAAGATGGGGACCAACCGCTCCGGGTCACCTTAAGTGTAGATAACGTTCATTTGCACTATGCCGCAGGCTGGCCGGATGCTACCGGCTTGAGCGGAAGCGCGGAGATTACCAACGGCCGTCTCGATGGCACCCTGACGGCCGCAAGTTTCCTCACCTCACCTCTTATAGGTGCGAGCTTCTCAGTCCCCGAGGTGTTTGCTAAAAAACCGGTGCTCGCGGTCACCGGCATAGTGCGCGCGTCACTCGATGACGCGCTAACGACCTTGCGTGAAAGTCCGCTCAAATCTAACGCAGCGACGCAACTCGCAACACTCGAAGTCGACGGGCAATTCGATCTGGCACTGGATCTTCGGTTGGGTCTATATCCCCACGCCACGCGTACAACCCTCGGCAGCGTCACCTTTGATGGTAATCGAGTGCGATCCAAACCTTACCAGGTCGAGTTGGAAGATCTGCGCGGTCGCGTGAGCTTTACCCACGACGATTGGTACGGCGAGGACCTGACGGCCACACTGGCCGGACAGCGCATCGGGATCGTCGCCACCGGTGGCGTCGGGGATCCGAATTACGACACGGAATTCCGTGTAACCGGCACCACGCGCGCCGACGAAGTTAAAAAAGTAATCGCGCGATTCGTACCCGCGGTTCATCAGTGGCTAGAGGCTCACGGTAAGCTGCCGGGGATCACCGGGAGTACGCCCTGGAAGGCCGTTCTGACGTTCCCGCGCGCCGACGATACCGCACCCACCAGCAACCTCGTACTCGAATCGAGCCTCGCCGGCTTAGGCATCGCGCTACCGTGGCCGTTTGGCAAAGCGGAGGCCGAACACTCGATTTTGAAAATTCAGATGCCGCTCGGCAATAACGGCCAGCAAACGGCGCAGATCGATTTCGGCGACAACGTTCAACTCGCACTGCGATACGAGGCGGCGGTGAGCGGCCCGCGGATGACTCAAGTGGACGCGGCCTTCGGTACTTCGGCGGGCGCGGTGTTCGATCATCCGGGAATCTACTTGCACGGGAAGGTTGAAACCTTAGTACTTAACGAATGGGCGTCGTTATTTCGTACCGACGCACCTAGCGCGAATGAACTAGCCATTGGCTTCGATCTCGAAGTGGCGAAGCTAACAACACGTGGGCAGGTACTTGAGGATGTTCAACTCGCGGGCGCTAAGGACAATCTTAGGTGGCAGGTTAAATTAAACAGCGATCACGTCGCAGGAGAAATCACCCTACCCCGACGCAATACCAGCGCCCCTGTTACCGTGAATTTTGAAAGACTATGGCTGAAACGCGCGACGCCGAGTGGCAGAGATCAACCGTCCACCTTCAATCCTCGCGACCTACCGCCGCTTGAAGTTACGTGCGCGTCCTGCAAGTACGGCGAGATCGATCTCGGTCAAGCAACTTTGGCGACCACGCGCGTCACCAATGGAATGCGGATCGACTCCTTACGTTTTCAAAATCCTGCGTTCGTGCTGCAAGCGACCGGCGAATGGGTTGGCAACGACAATGACCAACACTCGCAATTTAGCATTGCACTTCAAGGAGACGAGTTAGGCCCCTTGCTGCAGCGTTTTGGCTACAACGCGAAAGCGATCAACGAGGGCAAAACCAAAATCAATCTGGAAGCTACCTGGCCAGGAACTCCTGCGGATTTCACCTTGGATCAACTCGATGGCAAGCTCAATCTACGGGTGGGCAAAGGGCGATTCCTCGATATAGAACCCGGCAGTGGTCGTTTATTTGGATTACTCAGTCTCCAAACTCTACCCCGTCGCTTGTCGTTGGATTTTGCCGATCTGTTCAAAAAGGGATTCGTCTTCGATCGCATCGAAGGATGGTTTGAACTAGAAGCCGGAAATGCCTATACCAATAGCCTGCTGATGGAAGGTCCGTCGGCGAAAGTAGAAATTACAGGGCGAACCGGGCTCGCTCTGAAAGACTACGATCAACGCGCAATCGTGACGCCGGCATTATCAAAAAGCATCCCGCTTGCGAGCGCCTTATTTGGGCCAGCCGGGATTGGCGTCGGGGCTGCGATCTATCTGGGGCAAAAAGTTTTTAAGGATCTCCCGGATCAGGTGGATAAATTTCTGCAAAAGCGCTATTCCATCACCGGCACCTGGGACTCACCCAAAGTGGAACGACTTTAATGACTACCGATATTTGGAAGCCGAACACCGTGGTCGCGGCGATTGTCGAGGTTGAACACCGGTTTCTCTTTGTTGAAGAATTGAACGACGGCCGCGCGGTCTTCAATCAGCCGGCCGGACATCTCGATCCTGACGAAACCTTACTTCAAGCGGTACAACGTGAAACCCTTGAAGAAGCCGGCTGCGAGATCGCGCCATTGGGGCTCGTTGGGATCTATCTAATGGAACCACCTGGGAGCACGACAACGTACGTGCGTTATTGCTTTCACGCCGCACTCGTCAAACATTACCCGGACCGTGCGCTAGACACTGAAATTCTGCGCGCTTTATGGATGACTCGGGACGAACTCGCTGAGCAAAGCGCCAGGCACCGAAGCCCGCTGGTGTTGCGCTGCGTTGATGATTATCTCACCGGCAAGCGTCATCCACTGTCGTTGATAAACGATCTCCGTTTCTAAAGCAGTGCCTCCTTTATCTTTCTTAAGCGGTCCAGTGCCTGCCGCGGACGCGCACTTAGTCGTTGCGATATCCGGCGGGGTGGATTCGTCAGTAAGCGCGTTGCGCCTAAAACGTGCCGGTTATCGCGTGTCCGCGGTCTTCATGAAAAATTGGAACGATCCCAACGAGGACGGGCATTGTCGCTGGGAAGACGATGTCGCCGACGCGCTTGAGGTCTGCGAGCGCCTCGATATCCCGTTGAACACGGTCGATTTATCGCAAGCCTACTGGGACAGTGTGTTCGCCGATTTCTTGGCCGAATACGCGCGCGGCCGCACGCCAAACCCCGATATCCTGTGTAACCGAGAAGTGAAGTTCAAAGCGTTTCTCGCGCACGCTCATGCGCTTGGTGGAGATTACATCGCGACAGGTCATTACGCGCGCATTGGTCGCTCCGACGGTAGACTCCAATTGTTGAAGGGCCAAGACCACAATAAAGATCAGAGCTACTTCCTCTACACCCTGGGACAATCGCAACTGACAAAGACGTTATTCCCAGTGGGTGATCTGGAGAAACCGCAAGTCCGGCAAGACGCCCAACACGCTAGTCTCATCACCTTCAACAAAAAGGACAGCACCGGAATCTGCTTTATTGGCGAGCAGCGATTTCGAACATTTCTAAGCCGCTACCTGCCCGCACAACCAGGGCACATCAGAACCCTTGCGGGCCGGACGATCGGCGAGCACGCCGGGGTCGTCTATTACACTCTTGGACAACGCGAAGGCTTGCGGATCGGTGGGGTCAAAGGTGCATCGGAAGGCGCCTGGTACGTGGTCCGCAAGGAGGTTGGCGCGAATGAACTTATTGTGGCCCAGGGTCACGATCATCCCGCGTTGCTAAGCCAACAGCTGTGCGCCGATCAACTCAGTTGGGTGGCAGGAGAACCGCCCGTAACGCCTTTTCGGTGTTACGCCAAGACGCGTTATCGGCAGGCCGATCAGGCCTGTGTCATCACCGAACTCACCTCCGAGCGCGTTACCGTGGTGTTCGACCAGCCCCAACGTGCAGTGACTCCGGGACAATCCGTAGTGTTCTATAACGAGGATGTATGCTTAGGCGGCGGAATCATCGACACCACCCTGTGAGTAACCACCCCAATGATTGAGCTACTGAATTTTCCCCGCGCGGGACTTCTTTCTACCAGTGAAACCCACTTCCGCGTCCCGAGCACACTCGATGTCCGCTAATCGTTCGGTTACCTGGCTCGGGCTCGCCTTTAAATTTTTGAAGAGCGCGAAAGTCATCAAAGTCGCGCTCGCCGGCATGGCGTTGTCCGGCTGGACTGTCATGTACAGTTTCGAGTTCGCCGTAGTGCTGATCGGCACCCTGGTCTTTCACGAATACGGCCATTTGCATGCGATGCAGCGCTTTGGAATTAAGACCCGAGGAATGTACTTGATCCCGTTTTTTGGCGGTGTCGCGGTTGGCGAGAAAGCACAGACGCACTGGCAGGATGTCTATATCTCGATGATGGGTCCCGTGTTCGGTCTGGGCATGAGCGCGGCGTTTTATGTCGCCTATCGCCTGACCGGTAACCATTTCGTCGGACTCGTGGCTTCCATCAGTGCGTTGATCAACCTCTTTAACCTGTTGCCTATCCATCCTCTGGATGGTGGTCGAATCGCCAAGGGGTTAGTCTTCTCCGGCAACAGCTATTGGGGCTTCGTGATCATGCTGGCGTTGTCAGCGGCGGGCTTTGCCCTAGCCCTGCATCTCGGTCTGGCCTTTCTTTGTTTCTTCATGGTGCTCGGCGCGCTCGACCTGGTCTTCAGCTGGCAAATATTCGCGACTGATACGAAGCCGAAACTCGATCGCTACGGTATTTTGTTCTCGTTAGCCTGGTATCTCACAACGACCGCCATATTCGTCGCCCTGATTATGGCAATCGCCGCCAGCGCCCTGCCGGGATCCGAAGTCGCAATTCGTGTGCTTGAATCCTGATTTCGCTACAACAAGGCACCGACTTTGTCGATAATACAACCCCTCTTAGACCGACCCTGGAGTTCAGATGACGAATAGCTTCAACGCGCGCACCACCCTCACAGTGGGCGCCAAGGAATACCACTACTTCAGTCTCAGAGCCTTGGACAGCCGCTTTAACCTCGCGCGCCTGCCTTATGCTTACAAAATTCTGCTGGAGAACCTGCTGCGTCACGAAGATGGGGTTAATACCACCAAGACCGACATCGAAACCTTGGCCAGCGCGAACCTCAAACAGGTCCCCGCGAAGGACATCAACTTCACTCCCGCGCGCGTGATCCTCCAGGATTTTACCGGCGTGCCGTGCGTGGTCGATCTCGCGGCGATGCGCGACGCGATCAAGCAACTCGGCGGCAAAGCTTCGCAGGTCAATCCGTTGTGCCCGGTCGAACTTGTGATCGATCATTCAGTAATGGTCGATTTCTATGGCGACAAATACGCGCTCGATAAAAACGCCAAGGTCGAATTCGAACGAAATCAGGAGCGTTATGCGTTTCTACGTTGGGGCCAGGAAGCGCTCCAGAATTTCAAGGCCGTGCCGCCCGACACCGGCATCGTGCATCAGGTCAACATTGAGTTCCTTGCGCGCGTGGTCTTTGAGAAAGACGGGCTGCTCTATCCGGATTCCTGCTTTGGCACCGATTCACACACCACGATGGTCAATGGGATCGGGGTCCTCGGCTGGGGCGTGGGCGGAATCGAAGCGGAGGCCGCAATGCTCGGGCAACCGTCCTCGATGTTAATTCCGGAAGTGATCGGAGTGCGAGTCACGGGGAAGTTGGCCGAAGGTGCAACCGCCACCGATCTCGTGCTCACCGCGACCGAGATGCTGCGCAAGCGCGGCGTGGTTGAAAAATTCGTGGAGTTCTTTGGCCCGGGGTTGGCGAATCTCACAAGCGCGGATCGCAGTACGATCGCCAACATGGCGCCCGAATACGGCGCGACCTGCGGGATCTTCCCGATCGACGAAGAAACCCTGAACTACCTGCGCCTGACCGGCCGCAGCGACGAACAGATCGCGATTGTAAAAGCCTACGCGCAAGCGCAGGAAATGTGGTGGACACCGAACACCCCTGAGGCCGATTACACCGAAGTACTGCACCTCGATTTGGCGACGATTAAGCCGTCGCTGGCCGGACCTAAGCGCCCACAAGATCGCGTGCTACTGTCTGGGGTGAAAGAGAATTTTCAGCAGGCATTCGAAGCCGAGCAGAAAATGCGGCCAAGCGCGGGCGCCGCCACGGTTGTGGACAACGACAAAACTTTCTTGCTGAAGGATGGCGCAGTGGTGATCGCGGCGATTACCTCGTGTACCAACACCTCGAACCCGGCAGTGTTGCTCGGCGCCGGGCTACTCGCGCGCAAAGCGGTCGCCCTTGGACTTAAATCTCAACCATGGGTGAAGACCTCTCTGGCGCCTGGTTCAAAAGTCGTGACCGAATATTTGAAGAGAGCAGGCTTGCTAGGCGATCTCGAAATGCTGGGCTTCAATGTCGTCGGTTACGGCTGCACCACGTGTATTGGTAATTCCGGTCCGCTCAATGAGCCCATCGGCAAAGCAATTCAAGACAATAGACTCAGCGTTTCGGCGGTACTCTCCGGCAACCGTAACTTCGAAGGCCGCGTGCATCAAGACGTGCGGATGAATTATCTCGCGTCACCGCCGTTGGTAGTCGCCTACGCGCTCGCTGGCAGCACAGACCTCGATCTCACCAAGGATCCCATTGGTCAGGGCAAAGACGGCAAAGATGTTTTTCTAAAAGACCTCTGGCCGTCGTCTCAGGAAGTTCAGAGCGCAATCGTGCAAGCCGTCAATGCCGACCTATTCAAAGCGACTTATGCCGATGTCTACAAAGGGGATGAGCGCTGGCAGGCAATCAAGGTCACAAAATCAGAGACCTACGGCTGGGAATCGGGGAGTACCTACGTACAGAACCCGCCATACTTCGTTGGTATTACAAAAACCCCGCCGGGCATCAAGCAGATCACGCATGCCCGCGTGCTGGCTGTTCTAGGGGATTCGATCACGACCGATCACATTTCGCCCGCGGGTGATATCAAAAAGGATTCTCCCGCCGGTAAATACCTGACTGAGCACGGCGTCGCCAAAAATGATTTCAATTCCTACGGCTCACGTCGTGGCAACCACGAGATCATGATGCGCGGCACGTTCGCTAACACCCGTATCAAGAATGCGATGACGCCCGGAGTCGAAGGCGGCGTGTCGAAATACCTGAACGGTACCGAAGGTCCGGTCGAGCCGATCTACGATGTCGCGATGAAATACCAAGCAGCGAACGTGCCCCTGGTAGTCCTCGCGGGTAAGGAATACGGCACCGGCTCGTCGCGCGATTGGGCCGCGAAAGGCACCTTGCTTCTTGGCGTTAAGGCGGTGATCTCGGAGAGCTTCGAGCGCATCCACCGTGCGAATCTGGTCGGCATGGGTGTGCTGCCGCTGAATTTTATCGAAGGCCAGACTGCCATCTCGCTTGGACTCGACGGTACCGAAGTCATCGATTTCGAGGGCTTAAAGGAAGGTGCCACCGAACTCACTGTCAACGCAAAGAAAGCAAACGGTAAAACCGTCTCGTTCAAGGCGCGCGTGCGGATCAATACCGCGATGGAATGGGAGTACTACGCCCACGGCGGGGTGCTGCAATACATGCTGCGGCAGATGGCGGGATAAGATAGCTCCAGCTCAGGCCGAAGAGGGCGTGAGTAATCCCTTGAGGCTTTTATCTCATCGGCGCGCTTTTAACTTATAAAAAGCAATCAGCTTCAGTGGATCCTCGTAAACACTCGTCAGATTTTCGACTCGACATACAAGGGTTACGTGGCATCGCGGTTCTGTTGGTCGTCCTGTATCACGCCGGATTCACGTTTTTGTCAGGCGGATATATCGGAGTTGATGTTTTCTTTGTCATTTCCGGTTACGTAATTTCAGGTTTGTTGCTACGCGAAATCGAAGACGCCGCGAATTCGACGGGAACACACCTTGATTTCTGGCGCTTTTACGGTCGCCGAATGCGAAGATTATTGCCCGCTGCACTTGTTGTGGTTATTTCTACTTCAGTGTGCGCATGGTTTATCTACGCGCCTCTTGAATTAAAAATGGCTCTTCCGGTTTGAGTGTGGGTAAAAAGAGGTTGTTGCTCAAGCAGCGAGGCCTATTTTCATAGGGTTTAATGCCTGTTTGAGGTGAGGATAAATCCGGCATGATTTGCCGATGGCTAAAATACCGAAGCACCGCCACTTGGC